>DAHWNZ010000063.1:0-14388 GCA_027339635.1 Candidatus Dormiibacterota bacterium | reverse complement strand
GCCCTCCTGCTGTCTCTTTGGGCGATCCTGCCCCGCACCGACCTGGGCTATCCGGCGACGGCCCTGGCGGCGGGCGCGATCTGGTCAACCCTGAAGACCCACTACGGTGGGCTCTCTCGCCGAGACACCTCGACCCGCCTCTTCGTCGGCTCATTCCTGCTTTACCTGTGTGAGCTGGTGGTGGGGGTGCTGCTGGTGGTTCAGCCCAAGAACACCGACCTGGTCTTCGACCTCGCCTACGTGGTGTTCGGAGCCTTCGGCGCCGCGCTGGCCAGGTCATGGCAGCTCCTCCAGCCGGAGCCGAGCGGGACGTCCGGCGCGACCTCGCCAAACCCCTAGGAGGCGGATTGGGGAGTCCCCCTGTCCTCGGCGGTCACCGCCGCCGCTCGCAGCGTGCCTCGGACCATGGCGCGGTGGCGGCGTGGGACTCCTGATCCCCCCGGCTGAGGCCGACGCGATTGGGGAGGTCGGGCCGGATCGGCGCGGGGCCGCGGTGAGAGCCCGCCTCAGTCCTCAGCTCTCCGCCCCCTGGGGGAGATCCCGAGAAGGTATCGACGGAGCGGCGGCCGGGTTCGCGGCCTAGAGCCGCGCTGCCCCGTTCTGGAGGATGGGGAAGAGTATCTGGGCGAGTCCGACGTACAGCACCAGGAAGACCACGAAGGCCAGGACAGCCGCGCTCTCCCCCCGGGTGCGACTGAGGCGGGCGATCGGGTCCACGAAGGCATCGGTGATCTGGCGTACGGCGTGGACCAGGGGATGCCAGGGATCCACGTGGAGCAACCCGATGAGGACCCTGATCAGCAGCAGGAGCACGATCACCACCAAGAGGGCGCTGAGGAACTCGAGGACCACCGAGATCACCGTGCCCGGGACGTTCACGAAGCCGGAGTTGGCCGCCCCCTGAAGCGCCCCGGCCACCGCGTACACCAGGACGATGGCCAGCAGGGGAGAGAAGTCCAACCCCCCGATGCGCGGGAGGAGGCGCCTGAGGGGAGCGATGACCGGCATGACCAGGCTGTCGAGCAGTCGGCCCAGGGTGCTTCCCTGGGACCCAGGGAAGAATGAGAGGAGCGCCCAGACGAAGATGCAGAGCGCGTACAGGTTGAGCAGGGTGGCGACATCGCCAACCAGCACCACCGCCAAGTTCACCCTCGCAGTATATGGTCGGCCCGTGAGGCGGACCCGGTGCGCGGAACGGTGTCGGCTCTCCCGGCCCTGCGGGGCCTTGGCCTCGGCGCCAGTTCACCCGCGTGCTCTGGATCACCGACCTTGCGCTGAGGGCGCCGCGGGCTGGCGGTAACCGCGCCAGCTCGGCGGGGCCCCGAGAAGTCTCGGCCGTCTCCCTTGCCTTGCGCTTCGGATACATGGGTCCAGCCCTTGCGTTGGCAGGGCCATGGCGGCTCCACGCTCCACCAGCATGGGGATGGAGTACTGTCGTCGCCGGTGGTGGGGATGAGCGACATTGGGCAAGACCAGTCGCCAGGGCAGCCGCCTCACTCAGGTTCGCAGGCCCTGAGCCTGTACTCGGCGCGCGAGTACTTCCGGGCTGAGGGGTTAGCGATGGGGGGCCTCGCGGTGCTGTTCGTGCTGCAAGCTCTGGGCGTCACGCTCGCTGTGGACCATGCCGGTTGGCGAGACCTGCTCTTTGTGGCGCTGGCGGTGGTCTGCTGCCTCGCGGGTCCGCTTCTCCTTGCGCGCCCCCAGGTGCGTCGGTGGTGGCGGGAGAGGGGCCTTCTTGGCGCGGAGGGGCACATGTACGCCTAAGCGTTGTTGACCACTTGGTCCTGGCGGCACTCATGGAGCTCATCTTCGTGCCCCTGGCCGTCTACGGTGGTTACTTCGTCTGGTCGGGAGTGATGGGTTTTTTGGCCGTGGCCGGGTTGCCGCTGGGCCTGTCGCGGGCGATCGCAAAGGAGGAGGGTCGCAGCCACGAGGTGCTTCTGGCGGGGCTGCCGCGCCGAGCCCTATTCCAGATTCAGGCGCCGGAACTGTGGGTGCGCGGCCGGTGGGAGGTGGCGGACCGGTAGCCCCACTCCTCGACGAATCCGGGCCTGGCTCGCCGGGCGCACTCCTGCCATCGGCGTCAGGCGCAGATGGCTGCGGCCAGGCAGCCCTCGCTTTGGGCGCGGGAGCGGCGGGACCTAACGCCGCGCTTGGGCCCGCGTGGTGGCGCACATGCGAGGTGGACTTCCGGCTCTGGTCTCTGTCACCATCCGCCGTGAATTGGGTCCTCGGGGCTGTACCATCCCGCGCATGCGGCTGCCGCTGAGGTCTGGCCCTGTGCGGGGAGCGGTGAAGGGTCGACTTCGCGAGTTGTCGGACGACGATGTGCCTCTGTGCCGGGCCCGCGACTTCTACCGAGTGCAGGCCACCCAGCTGGCGGTCGTTGTCGCGCTCCTAACCATCGAGGTCGCGGCGATCTTGGTGGCCAGTTCGTCCATCGCGGCGGTGGCGGCGCTCCCCCTGTTCGAAGCCGGATGCGTGGGGGCGGGGGTGCCCCTTGGCCGTCGACAAGTGGAGCGGCGGTGGAGCGCGGCCGCTCCGCTGTCAGCGTGGGATGCGCCTTGCAAGCCACCGGGTGGGCTATGGCGGACAGCAGGACTGGGTGTGGCGTCGGCGGCCGCCGTCCTCATGGTCGCGATGGTGTGGGGGGCGACGTTCTCCGGTTCCTTCTTGATGGGGGTGGCGATCGTGTTCGGAGGGGCGCTCGGCAGTTGGCGCTTTGCGGCAGCTGAGGAGGGGGAGCGCCGGGAGGTGCTGCTCATGCGCTTTGGCCGGGGTGGACTCCGGCGGACCTCGGCGACTTCACTGTGGCTCCGCGGTCGGATTCAGGCCGAGATGCCCTCCTAGCTGACCCGTTCCCTGCTCCGTCCTGGGGCCAGACTTCCAGGCGCCTCGTGGAGCGCCCTCCACGGCCCTCTTACCTCCAGGTCCAACCGGGATCTTTGGACAGGTCGGGCGTGGCAACACCTCCAGACGCCCGGGAGCGGGTGGACGGTCACCTCGGCGGGTGCAGGATGCCTCCCAAGCGGTGCCTGGTGGGCGAAGGGCTGGAGCTCCATCCCGAATCCGAGCTCGGGAGGCCCGACGACAGCCGGCGCCCCGGATGGGGCCGCAGTCGGGCTGCCCCGACCCTTGGAGCGGACGCAGGACTCCCGTGGCCGTCGCGGGCCACCGAGGCTGGAACAAGTGCTGCGCCCGAATCTCTGGCCAACGGCCGAGCAAAGCGCATTCTGCTGGCCAGCGGGTCCGCTTACTCCTCCGCCAGCGACAGGTAGTACTCCTCCTCCTGCTCGGTGTGGAGTCTCAGCACGGCGTACAGCCCGAAGAGCAACCGGCGGAGCTCCGCCAGGTCGGCCGGGCCGGGAGGGTCAGCCCCGATCTGGTCGAGGAACCGGCCAAGAAGCCGGATCTGGTGGAGTATCTCGCCATGTGCCCGACTCATCGTCCCGGTGGCGTCCGTTCCGCCCAGCAGGCGATCCAGTAGCGGGTACAGCACCGTCTGCTCGGCCTCCTCGTGGGGCTGGACCTCACGGTCAAGCAGGGCCCGCAGTTCACGGACACGGTCAAGGGCATACGCCTGCCCCTGAGTGTCCAGGGCCTCAGCCGCGGCCCGGATGGCCCCAATCGCTGCATGGATGGCCGGGTGCTGCCCACTGAATTCCTGAATCACCTCGGCGTCACGCGGGGAAAGGGCTCGGTTGCTGGCTCCCGGCCGCAGCGCCCGCAGCGCATTTAGGATGACGAGGACATCGATCGCCTCTTGGAGCACCGCCCCGGCCAGGGGAGGCAGGTAGCCCGCTCCCGCGACGCCCATGGCCGCCACGGACATGGCCATGCCGGCCACCACGCTCTGAACGGCGATGGCCCGGGAGCGGCGGGCCAGCATCATGGCCTCACCCAGCCGGTCCAGGCGGTCCACGGTCAGGACCACGTCGGCGGTTTCGGACGAGACACTGGCTCCGCGTGCTCCCATCGCCACTCCGACGTCGGCCAGTGCCAGGGCCGGGGCGTCGTTCACGCCGTCACCCACCATCATCACCGGGCCCCGACTGCGCTCGACGCGCACCACCTCCGACTTCTCGGCGGGGGTGCGCTCGGCGAAGATCTCATCCACTCCGACCGCACTGCCAATTGCCTGGGCGACCTCCTGGCGGTCCCCGGTGACCATCACCACCCTCTCGATCCCGGCCCGCCTGAGGGCCCGCAGCGTCCGGGCCGCGTCCGGCCGCACCCGGTCGGCGAGGAGTAGGACCCCGGCGGCGTCGGCACCGACCCGCACAAACACCGTGGCGGCCCCGTCCAGTGAGGCGCGGCGTCGCGCGCCACGCACCCAGGAAAGGTCCTCGGTGGCTCCGGCGAACGCGGCCCGACCAACAGCCACCGGCATTCCCTCGACGACGCCGTGGATCCCGGAGCCCGCTACCTCTCGAACCTCGGACGGGACGCTGAGCCTCTGCCCGGCGAGTTGGGCCGCCCTCACGATGGCGCTGGCCAGGACGTGCGACGAGGCCTGGTCCAGCGAGGCTGCGAGGCGAAGCACCTCAGGGCCGGCCAGCGATCCGGCACTGAGAACGTCAGCCACCTCGGGCTGGCCGATAGTCAGTGTCCCTGTCTTGTCCAGGAGCAGGACCCGGCAGCGGGCTAGCTTTTCCAATGTTTGGCCGCCCTTCACGACCACGCCGCGGCGGGCGGCGAGCGACAGGCCGGCGACGATGGCCACGGGCGCCGCCAGGATGAGCGGGCAGGGGGTGGCGACCACGAGCACCGCCACCGCCCGAACCAGCTCCCTGGAGTAGGCCCAGGCTCCCCCGGCGACGAGCAGGGTCGCGAGAAGGAACCATGCCGCGTAGCGGTCCGCCAGGCGCACGAAGGGGGCCGTGGAGGCCTCGGCCTGCTGAACCAAGCGCACGATCGCCGTGTAGGTGCTGTCGGTCTCCCGGGCGGTGACCCGCAGGTCGAACGGGTCGCCAGAGTTGACAACTCCGCTGCGAACCTGGTCCCCGGGCGCGTGCTCGACCGGCATCGGCTCGCCGGTGAGGGCCGATTCGTCCAGTACAGCTGGCTTGCCGGCGACAACTCCATCCACGGGCACCACGTCGCCGGAGCCCACCAGGAGGAGGTCGCCAACCGCGACCTGCTGCAGAGCGACCACCTCCACCCCTGCCGCGGTGTATCGCTTGCCTGTCTTGGGAGCACGCTGTACCAGGTAGCGCAGCTCCCGTCGGGCATTGGCGGCGGCCCAGGACTCGAGCGCGCGCCCGCTGGCCACCATGACGCCAATCACTGCTCCCGCCAAATACTCCCCGACAATGAGCGCCCCGACGAGGGCCAGCAGGGCGATCACGTCGACCCCCAGCCGAGAGTGGCGCAGGCTGTCGACGACCCACCAGAGACTGGCAGCCATCGCCAGCGCTGTCGTTGCCACCCAGCTGGCTCCTCCCGGCCGGGGCAGGCCGAGGATGCTCAGCGTCCCGCCAACTGCCAGCCCGGCCAGCGTGGCCGCCAGCAACACCAGTGGCGCGCCGCGGGCAGCCAGCTCGGCGAGCTGCCTCCTGTCCCTAGCGACCATGGAAGCGCCCCGCCAGCGCCCCGAGCGCGGACGGCCCCACCCATAGCCAGGCCGCCGCCATCGCCACCGCGGCGGCGGCCACCGCACAGGTCTCGGCCAGCACATTCGGCGGTGGGAACGAGATGGCGAAGACCGTCCGCGTCTGGGGGAGGGCGACCGCGGCGGCTCCCAGTGCCACCATGCTGGCGACCAAGCTGGCCCGTAGCCAGCTCAGCGGGCGACTCAGGTGGGCCAACACCCACATGCCCACCATGAATAGTGCCAGGGCGGCCGCCGTCTGCTCCTGGACCGCGGAGGTGTCGGGGTTGGCCCGGGCCAGCTGATAGGCACCGAGCACCGCGCCCCCGGCAGCCAGGCCGGCGGGAATGGAGAAGGCGAGGACCCGTGATGTGAATCCCGCGCGGGCGCGCGCACCCCGGCGGCCGAGGGCAAGGAAGAACCCGGGAATCCCGATGGTGAAGGCGCTGACGACGGTCAGCTGGCGCGGGTAGAAGGGGTACGGCACTGCCAGAATGCCGATCGCCAGTGCCAAGATGGCGGCGTACACCGTCTTGGTGACCACCACCCCGGCGACGCGCTCCACGTTGTCGATCACCCGACGCCCCTCCGCAACGATCATCGGGACTGCGGCGAAGGAGCTGTCCAGCAGCACCACCTGCCCCACCGCACGGCTGGCCGGGCTGCCTGACCCCATGGCGATCCCGAGGTCCGCCTGCTTCAGGGCGGCCACATCGTTCACGCCATCGCCGGTCATGGCCACGACGTGGCCAGCCGCCTGAAGGAGCCCGACCATGGCTCGCTTTTGCTGGGGACCGACCCGCCCGAACACCGACGCCTGGGCCAGCGCTGCGGCCAGAGCCTCCTGATCGTTCTCGAGTGGGCCGGCGTCCACCCCCCGTTCGCTCTGCGGGATCCCGACTCGACGGGCTACCGCGGCCACCGTGCGCGGGTCGTCGCCAGAGAACACCTTCACCGCGACTCCCTGGCGGAGCAGATAGCGAACGGTGGGCTCGACCTCGGGCCGCAGCTCCTCTTGGAGGCGAACTACGGCCTCGGGACGAAGATCCGGAGGGAGGGATGAGTCCGCCAAGCCATCGGGAGCGGCCGCCAAGAGGACTACCCGCTCCCCGGCGTCGGCGGCGCGGTCCAGGAGGTCCCCCACGGCACCAGAGCGAAGGCCCGGCCCCAGGAGGGTTTCGGGAGCCCCCAGCACCCAGGCGCCATGGCCGGCGAACTCGGCGGCGCTCCAACGGCGAGCTGATGAGAAGGGCACTGAGTTCACACACCGCCAGCCGGGAGCGTTTGGGTAGACCCGGGCGAGAGCGGCGAGGGTCGCGTTGGGGCTCGGGTCGGCGGCCCCCAGGGCGCTCAATACGGGCCCGGGGTCGCGTTGGCCCAGCCGGTCCACCGCGGCGACACGCATAGTCGGTTGGGTAAGGGTCCCCGTTTTGTCAACACAGACAACGTCGACGCGGGCCAGCCCCTCGACCGCTGCGAGAGTCTGCACCAGGACCCGGCGGCGGGCCAGTCGGATGGCCCCGAGCGCGAAGGCGATCGAGGTGAGCAGCACCAGGCCCTCAGGGATCATGGCTCCCACTCCCGCCACCGACCCGCGCAGGGCCGAGTCAACCGGGGCCCCGGAGCGAATCACCTGGGCGGTGACCAGGAGTACTGCTGCCGGCACCATGACCCAGGTCACCCCGCGAAGAATCTGGTTGGTTCCGGCCTGAAGCTCCGACCTCACCAACTTGAAGGTGCGGGACTCGCGCTCCAGCCGCCGAGCGTAGGCGGCCTCCCCGATCGCGTCCGCCCTGACGACCCCGGATCCGGCGACGACGAAGGAGCCGGAGAGGACGTGGGCGCCGACCACCCGGTCCGCCGGCTCAGACTCGCCGGTGATCAGCGACTCATCCACCTGAAGTCCATGCCCCACCACCACCGTTCCATCGGCGATGAGCTGATCTCCGGGGCGAAGCTCAATCATGTCACCCGCAACCACCGACTCCACGGGGAGTTCGAGCACCTTCCCATCCCGTTGGACGCGAGCTCGAGGGGCGGTTACCACGGCGAGTCGGGCCAGGGCGCGCCGCGCCCGCAGCTCTTGAAGGACACCAATTGCGGTATTGACCGCCGGCACCACGGCGAACAGGCCGTCTTGAGGTGGACCGACCGCGGCCACCACCAGCAGGAGTCCGGCCAGGATCGCGTTGAACCGGGTGAACACGTTGGCGCGGAGGATGTCGGCAATCCCCCGTGTCCGCGAGGGGGGAGGTGGAGTCGGTTGAGGCTCGCGGTGGACCTCTCCCGGCTGCCACCCCCGGACCAACGGCGGACGCCAGCGCGCCGGCACCGGGCGGCTGACCTATTGCCTAGCGGGACCGATAGGGCTAGTCGCTGCGCCTTTTGAGGCGGACGGAGCTGTGGCCACACGCCCCCAGCGGAAGTAGGCGAGGGGGCCAAGGTAGTTCACCCCGATCAGGACGGCCCACCGCCACTTGGCGCCGCGTACCCTGTCCGGGCTGCGGCGTGCCAGGTCAGCCCAGGCCGATGCGGCAAGTCCCAGCTGGATTGAGGCCGCGATGATGGTGCCGGCCCGCCGCCGTCGAGTCTGCTCTTTCCAGCCACGCATGGTTCATCTCCTCGTGACGTGCGGTTTCGGCAGTCGCATGCTTCCAACTGCGGAACCAGCGATGGTGTGGTTCTCTCCTTCGTGGACCACCCGGGCGGGGACTGCCGGGGAACTTCGATGCGGATCGCGAGCACCGAGGGCGGACGACGGCGGCCGGGGACGGATCGGCACTTCAGCGGGGTGTCCCGCTTACGCGCCTGGCAGGGTCGTCTGCCGCATCCGCGGTGGCAGGAGACTCGGCCCCACCGCAGTCGAGTCGGAATGGTGGGTACCGGTCGGTCATGAGAGCCGTGTAGGCCAGTACCCGATAGCACCAGCGGTCTAGCCCCACCGTGAGCTCGAAAAGCGAACGTGGATAGGTGCCGGTGAATAGCAGAGCCACTGCTGCGAACACGACCAACAGGGCGATGAGGCCGCTGCCGGTGAAGAAGTGTCCGGGCCATCCCAGAACCAATCCGAAGCCCCCCGTCAGCAACATCACGATCAAGTACTGAGGGACGGCCAGCAGCCACCACTTGATCAGGACCAGACCTCGTGAGAGGTGGTCCGGGTACGCGACGTCGAAGTCGGCCGGGTAAGTTGGGTCCGAGCGCAGGCTGAACGGTGGGTAGTGATCTGTCCCCAGTGCCGCATAGCCGTAGAAGGCCACCCGCCACGTCCACCGCATCACCCCGACGTTGAATTCGAAAATTCGCCTTGGGTACCGGCCGGTGAGAAGTATGACCACCCCGGCGACCGGGGTGAGAGCCCCCACCGCTAGCCAGAGGGCGGACAGTATGATCACATGAGGGACCGCGAGCAGCCACTTCAGCAGCCACAGCCAGCGGCTCAGCTCCGGGTCCAGGCTGCCTGTGAGTGAGGTCGGGTAGGAAGTCGCGGCGACCTGACTGTCCATCGCGGGCTCCCTCGGGCGGAACCAGTGGCCGACCGCCCCGGCGGCACCTCCCGGCAGTGACCGGGCCTATGACCTAGCCTGGCCCCGAAGGCTCTTCCGGGCCACCTGGAAAGCGCTCAGGGGCCGCTGGGTGAATCTACCCGCTCCGAGGAACACCGCCCAGAGCGGCGACCTCAGCTTGAGCTTGGAAGCCGCTGGGCTGGTCGCCGTGGCGGTACAAAGCAGGCCCTAACGCGGATGGGTGGGATCCGCCGCCACCCCCCGGGGAAGCACGCTGGCCGGGATGTCATCTCTGGCCGACAGTGGGAGGGTGAGGTTCCGCTGCTGGTGGGAGTCTGAGGGGTGGAGCATGGGTGCTACTGACGGCAAAGCAGCTGGTGGCCCGAGGGGGACGGCGCGGCCTCTCCGGCCGGACCAGAGGCCGGTGCTGGCGAACCCATGGAAAGGGGCGGACGCTGCCAAGCGGTGGCTTTGGCCCACGGGGCTTCGACGGCTGCTGCCCCCGGTTACCACGTTGGCGATCGTCCTCGGAGTGATGGCCGGAACCACAGCCTGCGGCGGTAGCCCGCCGCGGCCGTCTCCATCAGTGGCGCCCTCCGCCGGCGCCAGCGAGCTTCCCAGCCCCTCGCCGACGACATCCAGTGAGACATCCACGGTGTTCGTGTACCTCATGCGCGGAAGCTACCTGGGGACGGCGCATCACCGGGTCCCCGCCACCAGGGCCATCGCCCGGGCTGCCATGAGCGAGCTGTTGAAGGGGCCAACCGCCCTCGAATCACAGTCAGGTCTGAGTTCCCAGATCCCCTCGGGGACCAAGCTGCTCGGGCTCAGCGTCTCGGGGCACGTGGCGACCGTCGTCCTGAGCTCGGAGTTCGGCAGTTCCCTCGGCCAGTCGTCGGCCCTGCCAAGGCTCGCTCAGGTGACCTTCACGCTCACCCACCTGCCCGGCGTGAGTCGGGTGCAGTTTCAATTTCAGGGCCAGGTGTGGCCAAACCTGCTGGGTGCCCCGGTCCCGCTCGACCGGCCGGTGCAGCGGTCGGACTTCGAGTCGGTGCTTCCAGCGATCTTCGTCGAGTCCCCTGCCCCGGGGGACGCTCTGGGCACGTCGCTGCGGGTGGAGGGCAGCGCCGATGTGTTCGAGGCCCAGTTCCAAATCGAGCTGCGTGATTCCGGTGGCAGCCTGGTCCTCAGTGAGCCGGTGATGGCGACGGCGGGGACGGGGCAGCGAGGCAATTTCGATGCCACGTTCGCATACCAGACCCATCTCCCGGGCCCAGGGCAGCTCACCGCCTTTGACCTGTCCGCCAAGGACGGCTCCCGAATCGACTCGGTCTCGATCCCGGTTGTGCTGACCGCCTCCTGAGCGTCGGTCGTGGCGCGAGGGCGGGCCCAGTGGGAGAAGGTGCGGCCGACCCCCTGAGAAGCCGGGGCCCTGCCGGAGGACGGCTTAGGCCTCCGCCGAAGGGGCGCAGGTCACCATGGGGTCTGGCCACTGCCCTGACAGTTGCGCGGAGGGCGGCCCTCGGCCCGGCGCAAGGTTGGTGGCTTCCCTTGGGTCCACGAGCTTGCGGGCCGGAGTCGGTGAGGATGGCAGGGGGGTGAGTCAGGGAGAAGCCATGGGGCCGTCCGAGGGCGATGCGGTGGCCGTGATCTGGCCTCGCCATTCCGCGCCCGACAAAGATCCAGTCGCGCCTGGCCTCGTTCGGCGCGTAGGAACCCCTCCACTGGCCATCACGACTGCGGGCGGTGGAATTCGGTGGTGCCAGCAGTGGGAGTCGAACCCACACGAGCTTGCGCTCAACGGTTTTTGAGCTCTCGTACTGATGTGCGCTTGCGTCCGCCGCAGTTCACCCTGATCACAGATCGGAACTCGCGGGTCCGCCACCGGTTGCCTCTGTTCAGCTGGATCCGCTCAGGTTGCCGTCGCGGTTGCCGTCAGCGTCTGACAGCGTCCCGGAGAGCCAGCGACTCCAACTCAGGCCCCTCATCCACCTGATGTTGATCCGCCCGCTGGTACTCACTGCACCGGCCCGACAGGTGCTCTGGAGAGACGGCGCATCGGAGCCGCTGGTCGCGCGTAACCGGGCAACAGTATGCCTGGCTCGCGGTTGCCCGGGCAGGCGAACTAGAGGGAGTCGCTGTTGGACCAACGCCTTCGGCGCTCTAAACGAAAGTGGGTGCCCCCACGGCACGAGCTGCCGCTTCCAAGACCCGAGACGCATCGATCTCCGCGCGGGACATGCGCAGTCCTTTCGCCGGCCACTCGCAGACCAGACCAAGGCGCCCGGGTGGCGGCAGGGGCTGGACCCAGACCTCGAAGTCCCACTGCCTCAGACCACCAGCACCTCTCAGCTCGAGTTGCGCGTTAAGCACCCCAGCCGGCGCCCCGGATCCGACGCCGTCGGCGTCCAGGTTAGTCACTTTTCTGCCATCGCTGAAGACCACCCCAACACGTAGCAGATCGGCCGGCAGATCGGCCAGCCCGGCTCGACGTCGCTGGCGGCCCCACGAAAGGGAGTGGGGGAATCGGGTGTCGTCAAAGCGAAAACTCCTGTGGGGCGTCCGGAAGGCGACCCTCGCAGGTGGCTCCACTAGCCCCACGGCGACTCCCGTGGGTGGCTCCACTAGCCGCACCAGCAGCGTGAACCCAAACCCGGTGGGGTACCCAAGAAACCGGCCCACGGCCACTGCCGCACTGGCTGACCTACCTAGGAGGATCACTTCGGCAACGACTCCAGGGAGGATGTCCTCGGACGGCCACTCGATCGGAGGCACCGTCGCCGGGACGGGCAACGACGAACGGGACTCGAAGAAGCCCACCTCCTCACCATCCGCGACGGCCGTGCCTGCCATCGAAGCAGTGCCCAGGCCCCGGCGGCCAGAGCTCGATGGCCCTCGCCGCCGCGTCTCGGATCGGGCCACTGTCCATCTCTACACAGGTCTTCCCGATCGCCATGGCCGGCCAAGAGCATAGGAACGAGAGGGGACCTGGCGGTGGGAGTGGCCAGACCCACCAAGTCGAGTAGCTCCGCTGAGCCGTGGCCTTGCCCATCAGCCCCCGATGTGCGATTTGATCATCTGGCTCGGGGTCGGCAGGGGAGGGTGCCGTGATCGCTCCCGGGAACCGAGGGGTGCGCCCATCGGCGAACGCCAAAGTGAAGTGGAACCGCTCGCCTGCCCCAAACAGTGGGGAACCACTTTCGAGGTCACGGCCGTGCGGTTCGAACAATGGCCCTATCTCTGGGGTGCCGTGCGGCTGAGGCTCGCGGAGCCGGATGCTGAGCCCATACCAGAAGCCGACCGGGCAGGCCCACAGTACTGAGACCAGTACGACAGCCTTGGAACTGGCAGCCATGACCGCATCCAGCGCAACGGCACCCGGGATCACGTTGTCGGGGGCCGCGGACCAAGGCGGCAGTGCGCCGCCGTGCCCCGTCATCGGCTGGTGCCGCTCAACCGATCCCATGCTGACAGCCTACGGCGCCCGCCGGTCGGAGTGGTCGGGGTCAGCAGAGAGCTTGGCGCCCGCTTGGGCAAGCACCTCGAAAGGCGCAGCCGGGAGCCGGCCCGCGGTCCCGATTGCTCAGGGAGCCCGGGAGGTGATTGTGGGCGGGTGATTGGCTCCACAAGGACTTCCCTCGCCGGACGGCGGTCTGTACGACGAGGTTGGAGCGGCCACCGACCCTTCAGTGTGCGCTGGCCACTGACCACGCCTTTGGCCATCCAACGTCATGGCCTGACCAGCGCCGATACTGATCCTTTGGCCGCGCCACGCGTCTGCCTGAGGGCTTGGGACAGGTAGGGGCCGATCGGCGGCTGCGACCTGACCACGGGTCCACTCGCCGTCGGCAGGGGTAGGGGTCGCAGGCAACGGCGCATCCACCTACTCCAGCAGGCTGGCCATCGACTCGGCCGCGGCTCGCTGCATGGTCTCGGTGACGTGCGAGTAGCGGTCCAGGGTTATCGCCACCGTGGCATGGCCGAGCATCTCGCTGGCCACCTTCGGGTGCACTCCTTGGCTGAGGAGCAGGGTCGCCGCCGTATGGCGTAGATCGTGGAACCTTATAGGCGGCAGGCTCGCCCGCTTCAGCAATGGCATGAAGTCGCCGCGAACCACCTGGTCGCGCTTGAGGAGGCCGCCGACGGCTGTCGTGAAGACCAGGTCGCTGTCGTCCCACGCGGCTCCGAGCCGCGCTCGATCCTGGTCCTGCCGCAGTCGATGGCGCTCCAGAGCGGCCACGGCTTGAGGTGTCAGCACCACCGCCCGCCTGGACCGGGCGGTCTTCGGGGGCGTGATCAGCAGCTGTGACCCCACCTTGGTCACGGTGCCGGTCACCTGGACGGTCCGTCGGGCGAGATCGATCGCGGACCACCGAAGCGCCAGGAGCTCCCCTTGCCTCATGCCAGTGGTGACCGCGACCACGTACAGGGCTTCGAGAGGGCTCTCTGCGGCCGCGCGGCAGAGGAGCTTCACCTGTTCCGAGGTCAGGGTCCTCATCTCGGCGCTGACCATCCTGGGGGGACGCACCAGTCCGGCGGCGTTTCGCGGGACCAGGCCCCATCGGACGGCGTCGGCGAGAGTGCGATGGAGGACGGCGTGGGCGTGATGCGCCGTGGTGGGGCTTATCCCGGCGTCCAGCATCCGCCGGTGGACCTCACGCACGTGTTGGGGTCCAACTTGCGCGAGGCGCACCCGTCCGAGAACGGGGATCAGGTGCAGGCGCCCGAGCTCCTCGTATCGCTGCAGGGTCCGAGAGCGAAGGTGCGGCTGCATCCCAGGCAGCCAGACCTCCCAGAAGTGCCCGAAGGTCTCGCGGCCGCCGTTCGGGAGGAAGCCGTCCTCATGAGCCTTGAGCGCGGCTACCAGCTTCCGGTTGACGGCCTCCCGTGTCGAGCCGTACAGCCGGTGCCGGCGCCCACCCAGAAAGGCCGCCGCCTCCCAACGGCCGTCCTTGCGGTGGTAGATCGTACCCTCGCCGTTGGCTCGCTTGGCCACGTCGGACTCACCGCTCTCGGAGGGGCCCGAAGCCCGTCCGTGGCGATCGCTCCCACCGCTCGCGCACGTACCCTTCGACAGCTGCCGCCGGGACGCGGGTCAGCCGGCCCAGCTTGACGACAGGTAGCTCTCCGCGCTGGATCATCCCGTAGAGGTAGGTCCGCCGACACCCGAGCAGCTGGGCGGCCTCGTCCACGTTGAGGAGCAGCTTCTCGGTCACTGGGCCACCTCCCAGATCAGTTGGGGGGTGATCCTGAACATCCGCTCCGCGCGCAGGCGGTCTCGCTTGGCGTCCA
>DAHWNZ010000062.1:0-14444 GCA_027339635.1 Candidatus Dormiibacterota bacterium | reverse complement strand
ACGCGCTCGTGGCGCGGGCGGGGGATGCTCGGCCCTCCCTCGCACCAGGGCCTGGACGAAGGCGCCGAACTCGGGGATGGGGACCGGGTCGTCCCACGGGGCATCCGGCGGTGGATGCCGGCCCTGGTGGGCGAGCAGCGGCTCACAGTCGCGCTGGAGGGCGGCCAGCCCCACGGCCCACCAGTCGGCGGCATCTCGGGGGTTGGCATCGGGCGCGTATGCGCGGACCCGCCAGGCCTGCAGGGCGGCCAGCCGGTGGACCAGCCAGCCGTGGGCATACCAGCAGGCCGGGACGCCTACGTCTTGCTTCTGGAGCCAGGAGACGAAGGCGAGCAGGTCGGCGTACCGCTGGGCAAGCTGGTCGTCCCGGCAGTGCTCCAGGTCCCACGCGGGCGGGATGGGAGCAGTGCTGCCTGGAGATCGCGGCATGGGACTCCACCGCGGCTCTTGAACGACTTTGCCGGTAGCCGCTCCCGGTGGCTGCTGTGTACGCCGATCAGGAGCTCGAAGTCAACCCGGGTGGAGAGCTGGTTCGCTAGCTGGCGCTGATCGTCCGGAGCAATGCGTCTCCCAGAGCACGTCTGGTAGGCGACTTGAAGAACCCGATCCAGGCGAACATGGCCACCGCGAGCCGAAGCCAATGCCAGAGCACCACCTCACCTCTTTCTGGCCGGGACACGGGCCCCAGAGGGGCCGTCGCCAAACCCCCCGAGCACGCCGATGAGGACGGTGACAACGTGGAGCGGGTGTACCCGCTTCTTGGCGATCGCGTGGGCTGCCGAGGCGCCTATTGCGATCAGGCCGAGGCGTCGCCGGTCGTCGCGGTCCATTTGGGGACCTCCTCGGGCATTCGGGCCCGATCCGGTGGGGCGCTCGCCCCGCGGTCACCCTAGCAGTGCAGATGGTAGGCTTCAAGCCCGTGGCGATCACACCTGTATCTGGGTCTCCGGGGGTCCCGGGCTGGCCGACCGAAGAATTGCTGCGTCGAGCCAACGCTTGGTCGGCGTCCAAAGGGCTAGCTCCTCTCACTAGGGCGACGCTCCTGGCGTGGAGGCGGGCTGGCCTGGTTCCGCCTCCACGGTTCCAGTCATTGGGCAGAGGACGTGGGTCGGCCCAGCTCTGGTGCGCGCTCGCTTACCGACGTGTGCTCCAGGTCTGCCGACTGCGTGGCCAGGGCGTCAACGCCCACTCCTGGCAACGACTGAGCCTGTGGCTGGCCGGCGCGGACATCGATCTGGCCCAGGTCCGGCTCGACTTGGCCCGGGCCTACAGGGAGCAGATTCGACATGTCCATGCAGAGATGGGCACCGCTTCCTGGTCGTGGAGAACCGCTGAGGAGCAGCCCTCCCTCCGCCGAGTGGACCGGCTGGCCACGATGCTAATAGAGGAGGTGGGGAAGGCCGGGATTACGGATTCGGAGCCATCGATGCTCCCCGAGGGCACCCTTGCCGGGATGGCAGAGGTCGTCCGGCGCGTGGTTGTCCACCCTTTAGCGAGGGGGTGGGTCCGTGCTCTTCTGCTGGACGTCGGAGGCGAGTTTAGGCGCCATCTGCGGGATGGGTTCGGCAGGGTGCCAGAAGAGTGGCGCGCGTTGCTGCCAGTCGGGACGGCGGCCTTGGTCGAGGCGGCCCTCGGGCTCCTCATGGATCCGGATGTGGGGCAGCAGCCGCTCTTGGCCGCCCTCGATCGCTGCCCGGATTCTGTCCTATTGGAGATGCGCGATGCCGCCCATGGCTGGAACGAGTTCTGGTCGGGCACGATGGCCTTGGCAAGTCGTCTTGCAGCCCAGTACGGATCAATGCCAGGCTCGCCACTGAGAAGCCTGGCGGAGCGGCTGGGTCTCTGGCTGGCGCTTCTCTCCCGGTATCGCCCGGTGAAGAGCACAGACGACGCCCTCGTGGTCCTGAGCGTCCTGGTGCTTCTGCACGATCGCGGCGCGTTTGCGGGCGGAAGGCTCGGGGAGTTCGCCCGTGCCCGCGGAGGTCGACTGCTTCTAGGTTGGCTAGCTCTGCACCTGGAGGAGCTTCAGAGCCGAGCTGGAAGTCCTCCCACCACTCTGCAGGGGCTGGCAGCTGTTCTGCCACCGCGGCAACGGGTGCTCTGGAAGATCGCGTTCGGCGAGTGAGCCGCCGACTCCAGGGCGGGCCGCGCCTTGACTCTCACCAACCTAACAGTTAGGATAGTGATGACCATGCAGTACCAACTCTCCGGGCGGCCACTCCTGGACACTGAGGCGGACGCGCAGCTATTCGTGGATCGGGAAGACGAGCTCCGGGCACTCGAGTATGCCCTGACGGCGGGGATGAACGCGCTGGTGGTTGGGGAGCGGGGCAGTGGAGTGACCAGTCTCCTCAGGCACGTCGCCTACAGACGCCGGCGCAGGGACAGTGGTCCGCTGGCAGTAGTCGACGGTCGGCTGGCCAGTGACGCACAGGGGCTCCTCGACGTGGCCTTCGAGAAGTTGGTCGGCGCCCCCCGCACGGTAACTGAGCCTAGCAACCTTGCGACCGTTCTGGACTCCCTCACCTTGATCTATGGACGCAAGGTTCCCGTAAAGCGGCAGGACTCGCTCCGGCTGCTGGACGTGTTCGAGCAGGTCAAGTCTGAGCTGGGAGGAAGGCGAGGCACGGTGATCCTGGACGGGGTCCCCGACTCAGAGACGGCTTACACACTGTTTGGCAAGTTGCGCGACGAGCTGTGGGAATTGCCACTTGCCTGGCTGGTGGGGGTCGGTCCGAATGAGGAGGCCACGCTCACCCGCCCTCCTGCGGATGCCTTCTTTGAGCAGACCATCTCGATCAAGCCCCTGGGACCAGTGGCGGCCATGGACCTCGTGGCTAGACGTGTTCCTCCGGGAACGCTCGATAGGGACCAGTTGGACGCTCTGGTGGCACTGGGCGACGGGAATCCCCGCTCCATTCTGGCCGCCACCCGGGAATACCTTCAGTTGCACAAGAGTTTGGATGAGCAGTCTGAGGCGAAGACTGCTCTGCAGATTCGGCTGAACTCACTTGGCCCATCCGCAGCGGCCCTCGCGGCCGAGCTTGCCAGCCTGGGAGCAGCAAGCGCCTCGGATCCAGTACTGCTGCGAAACCTTGGCTGGACTCGCAGCCGCGCGACTCAAGTGCTTAAGGGTATGGAAACGGTCGGGCTGGTCACCGGTGCCACTGAACCTTCTCCTGGGGGAGGCCGGAGGAAGATCTACCGCTTGGTGTCGGACGGCGTGCCGTGAGCAGTGATCTGCTCGAGAGGGCGCGCGCGGCGGCAGCGTTTGAACCAACCCCACCGCGGCAGCAGCTAGCCGCCAAGCACGTCCCCTTCGACACTCTGTGCGGCCGTCAGGAGACAGAGCAGGCGCTCGATAGGGCGGTCCGGGCTGGCGGACGCGTGGTCATCATGGGTGGATCGGGGTCGGGGAAGTCGAGCATGCTGGCGTGGGCCTTCCGTGATGAAGCTGCGGGCTTGGCTCCGGTGCGTGTTCCGGTGGCAGCGGAGGATCCCCAGGTCGTCAGCCAGCCAGGTAAGTTCGCGGCTCACGCGGTCGCAACGGTGGCACGCGAAGCGCGACTGCTGTCGAAAAGGGAGACCAGACAGCTACAGGCCTCGACAAGACAAGAGACGCGGACGCTGGGGGTCACACTCGGGCCACCTGCGTGGCTCGCCACCGGTGGCATTTCGGCCGAGATCGAGACTGTCGCTGATCGCGAGCCCAGAAGCGCCACGGAGCACATCGAGATGGTGCGCAACGTCATGGAGATGATCTCAGCGAAGGGCCTTCAGCCAGTCCTCGTGGTTGACGACGCGGACCAGTGGGTGAATGGGGGTGTCGAGGACGATCTGGTGAGGGGCTTCTTCTCCCGGGTGATCCGAGCAATGTGCGAATCGCTGCCCGCCGCGATCGTGGTCGCGGCGGACTCGCGGTACGTCAATCTTCCAGGCTACCAAGCCGCTCAAAACGTTCTAGGCACCCGCATCGACATCCCGAAGATCCCCCTACCCGACGGAGTGGCAAGGATCCTTGCGCATCGAATCAGGATCGCCACCGGAGGCCGGCTATCCGATGTCATGGAGGAGAGCGCGGTCGAGGCAGTGTCCACGGTATACGAGAAGCACGGAGGCAGTCTGCGGTTCACCATGCTTGTTGCTCACAGTGCCCTCGTCGCAGCCTGCGAGGCCTCCGTTGACCTCATCGCAGCGCGTCACGTGAACGCCGCTGTCGCCCTCTGGGCCGAAATCGCATAGCGTAGGCTCCCGCCTCGGCGTGCGCTGGGGTTCTGCAGTGTCCGATAAGTGGTACTTATCGGACACTGATTCCGCTACCATCCGGGGGTGCCAGGGAGCCGCCGGAGACCGCCTGAGGGGGATGCGGACCCCCTCGCCCGGGGGATCGTGGAGGCCGCACGGCTAGCCGTGTCGGCCCAAGCCATGGCCCGCCCCCAGGAGAAGGCGGGGTCGGCGGGGCTGGAGCTCGCCGGGGCGGGGAGCGCCGCCCGCGCCTACGCCGAGGCCTCGCGCAGCCCCGCCACCCGCCGCGCCTACCGCGCCGCCTGGCAGGCCTTCTGCCTCTGGTGCTCCGGCCGGGGGGCGCGGCCCCTGCCTGCGACCCCCCACCTCACCGCCGCCTACGCCGCCCACCTGGCCCAGCTGGGCCGCCGCCCCAGCACCGTGGAGCAGGCCCTCGCCGCCATCTCCGTGGCCCACCAGGCGGCCGGCCACCTCTCCCCCACCCGGGACACCCGGGTCCGGGCGGTGCTCTCCGGGATCCGCCGCGCCCACGGGGCCGGCGGCCCCGGATCCCGGGGCAAGGCCGCCCTCGAGACCCCGGCCCTCCGGGAGGCGCTCGCCGCCATCCCTGAGGACACCTTCCGGGGGCTGCGCGACCGAGCCATGCTCCTGCTCGGCTTCGCCGGCGGGCTGCGCCGCTCCGAGCTGGCATCCCTCGACCTGGAGGACCTGGAGATGGTCCCCGAGGGGCTGCAAGTCCGCCTGCGCCGCTCCAAGACCGACCAGGAGGGAAGGGGCCGCCTCCTAGGCATCCCCTACGGCCTCCACCCCGAGACCTGCCCGGTGCGGGCCATCCAGGCCTGGACCCTGGCGGCCGGGGCGGCGGAGGGGCCCCTCTTCCGCACCGTGGACCGGGCGGGCCGCATCCTCCCCCGGCGCTGCTCCGACCGGGCCGTGGCCCGCGCCGTCCAGCGGGCGGTACGGGTCGCCGGCGGGGACCCGAGGAGGGTAGGCGCCCACAGCCTCCGATCCGGCTTCGTGACCTCGGCCGCCCGGGCCGGAGCCCCCACCTGGGCCATCCAGCTCCAGACCGGCCACCGCTCCCTCGCCCAGCTCCACCAGTACGTGCGCCCGGCCACCCTCTTCCAGGAGAACGCCGCCCGCTACGTGGGGCTGTGACTGTCAGGACCCCAGCTGCAGGGAGGGCACCGGTGGTGCCCGCAGCCCGTGGGCATGCACCGCTGAACGGAGTGCACGGTCCGGCAAGGTGTCTTGATTGCCGCAGCCGAGCATCGTGCGCTGGATGGCCTCGGCGGCCGCCCATGACCACGGCGCCGGCGCCCACGGGTGCTCTATCTGGGTGGTTTCGGCATAGAATGGCGGCGCTCAGCGGCATTGACGCGACCGCTGTGATGCGGGAGGCTTGGCCGATCCACATCCGGCAAGTCTTTAAGGTGGCGACGCGATCATGGAGGCCACAGATCCTGTAGGCGCACCGGGTGGGCCGCAGCCTCGCTGGGGCTATGCGGAGTGGGCGCGGGCGCTGGCCGACTACTTTTTCACGCCGGACCTAGCCGGGCAGCCAGCACCCCTCAGTCTCGACGACGAGACAGCCGCTGCCATCCGGCGCCTCCCCGCCCCCGATGCTGGCGCCGAGCTTGCCAGCACGGTCAGGGCCATGCTGCGGGGTAACGGCGAGGACCCTTTTTCAAGGTTCAACGAGTCTTGGAGACAGTGGAAGGCAGCGGGTGCCACAGCGATTCCACCCTTCCTGCCACTCCTAGGGGTAGCAGTGCTCGCGGCGTCGAGGATGGAGGCATCCAAGGGCGTCGCTCCACACAACTACTACTGGCGCCTGCGTCAGCTCCTTGGCCTGCCGCTCACGAGAGCGGCGGTGCCCGGTTACGACGACGCCATGCCCGACCTTTGGGCCGGGCTTGCCCACTGGCTCGACGACATCAACGGTGGCGACCTGGGCCTCAGCACCGTCGATATGGCTCCACCCCAGCACATCCGTTACATAGGAGCTGCGCTCTCGCAAGTGGAGCTGCGGCGGTCGGACCGCCAGAAGCTCGGCCAGTTTTTCCGCTACCTGCGTCTCGCCCCCGGCGACGCCGTCGAGCCGGGCGAGCTGCTCAGCTACTTCCGCGTGTGGGCGGAAACCGCGCATCTCTCCGCCGGGGCACGCCGCGCTTCCCGAGACCCTGCGGCGGAGGCAAGGCTCAGCGGGATACTCGCCTCAGACCTGCGGAACTGGGACGGGCGTGAGCGCGATAGCGAGGGCCGGCCCGTAGGCAATCTGGCGCTCACCTTGTCACTCCGCTACCCTCCGGCTCTCGGGTTCGTAGCGGAGCGGATCCGCGACTCCCCCGCCGAGCTGCAGTGCCGCCTTGCCTCTGCAGGATCCGTCACCCTCAGAGCCTTGACGGAAGGTTGGTATGAGCCGCTGCCTGTCCGCCCCAGTGATGCACAGCTCCGGGGCGGCCTGCGCCTGGAAGGGGAGGGGTACTCGTTTGTGATGAAGGGGGGACGCTGCTTCGTGTTTGCGGAAGACGATGAGCTCGGCTGCCTTGTGTCGCAGCGGAGCGCCCCGGTCCTCAGAGATTGCGCTGTCCTCATCGAAGCTACCCTCCGGCCGCAGGCGGAGGCCTTCCTCCGTTCCTGGGCCCGCAACTGGCGCGAGATCGCTGTCCACGGGGCAATCCCGTCCGGCTGGACGGTCTTCGCAGGGGTGCGCCTGGCGCCGTCGTCACTGCCCCCACCGGCCCCTGAGCTATCGTGCCTGGTTCCGTCGGCGGGCACGCGCATCTCCCTCGAGAACGGCCTCCGCCTTCCTCGGGGGAGCAGCTGCTACTTGACGGGCGGCGAGCCTGACGTCTGGCTGCCGCACGGTGAAACTGGACCCGTCCGGGTGGACGGGTCCGAGACTGTTCCCGATGCCGCAGGGCGTGTGCAGCTAAGCGGGCTCGGCCTGCCGGAGGGCGCGCACACATTACAGATTGGTCCGGCTACCCGCGCCTTCCGGTCTATGCGCAGTCTCGGCCTTCTCCGGCCGATCCCGGGAGCCCGCGTTGTGCTCCGGCTCGGCGCCGATGGGACTGGATGGGTATTCCGCGGCTACCACGCGACCGGCCAGCCGGAGACGCCAGCCGAGCATGAGGTCTGGGTGCAAGGCGTGCTCACCGAAGGCGTACCCGGCAGCCTGGTGGGCAGTGGCAATCCAGCATTCAGGCTCCGAGCTGGGGCTGACGAGTACATTCTCGTAGGCGCGCGGCCGGGAGAGGTGATGCAGGTCCCCGTACTGCCGCCTCCGGCGTGGGCGGCCGCGGCGGGGCTCTGCTGGAACTTCGACGAGGTGTACCCACCGTTCGTGCCCGTATGGGTCCTCGCCCACTGGCCACATCACTGGCGGGCTCACCTCGCACAGGCGGTCAGGCCCGGAGAGCGTGCCACGGAGGACCCGGCGAAGCTCGCGGCCTGGCGGGATGCCTTCACTCTCGGGTGCTACCCGGAAGCCTCCGAGGACGGAGCCGAGGAGCTGTGGGACGCCTACCTCGATGTGGCGGATGCGCTGTGAACTGGAATCTACTGCTGGAGTGGGTAAGCGAGTGTGGGGCCGGCACCTGGGCCCAGCTCCGGGAGGGATGCGAGTGGCTGGGTTCGCAGGGCGGCTGGGAGCGGTCGGCGTGGTGGGCAGCGCACCGCCTTGCGTCCCTCGGCTATCTCGAGATCGACTGGGCTGCGCAGCGCTGGTCGGCCACACCGCCAGTTCTCACGATGCTCCCCCGGGGAGGGGGATTCGCCATCGCGGCCGGGGGCCGGACCCGCACGTTCCGCACCCGCCTCTCTGAGGCTGCTGCCGAGCGGAGCGGCCTCTGGCTCACAGCTGTACAGCAGCCCGACGCGCCCGATGCGCTCTTCGTCCAGTGCGAGGACGACCGTGAGGTGGCTGCACTCGCGCAGGACGTGGGGGCCGTGTTCGATGTGCTGGCGAGCGACCACCTCTGCAGGCTGCTTCCCAGGTTAGATGCGGAGGTGAGCCCGTATCCGGATGGGCCGCCCTGGCGAGGCTTCGAGGTGCGGCGCTTCGACGCCCAAGCTGAGCGGCCCGGATGGGTGCCCGCTGACCGCCTGGGAGTACCAGGCCTCTACCGGGTCGAGGTGTTCTGGCGCGAGGAGACGTGGTGGAGTCCGTCCGCCGGCCAGTTCGGCCGCGTTGACCGGGCGCAGGGAATCTACCTGGAACTCCGGCGCTGCAACCGGGCCGTCCTCGACTGGGAGCCGGATACCCGGAACGGGACCCTCATCGTCCCGTCACTCGCCCCGCTTCCGGTGCTGCACGGGCGCGCTGCGTACCTCTGCTGCGGCCTAGCGCCGGCCCCTGTGAACGGAGCGCTCCGCTATAACAACGTGCCTGCCACGGTCGCGTCGGCGATAGCATCGTCGCTCGGACAACGGATCACGTTCCGAGCGGACGCAGGTGGCCCCACACGTTCGTGCCAGGCACCCCACCCGGAGGCTACCCTTCCACGCAGGCAATGACCCCTCAGTCGCCCTTCGGCGTATTCGATGACCTCCGGTCGACACTCCTCAGGTACTACGGCACCGCGTTCGCTCTGGCAGACCCGCAGGTGCAGGCGGAGCGCCGACAGATGGTGGACCGCGATGGCGTTCTGTGGCGGGAGCCCCACATCGAGCTTGTGCCGGCCTATGCCGAGGACGACCGGCCGCTGGCCACCGCTCTGGCGGCGGCCGGGGCTACGCCAGACCTCGCCAGCTTCGCGGCTTCAGGGATCCTCTCTGGGATCGGAGCACTCCGCATCCATCAGGCCCGGGCCGTTGATGCAGCCCTCAGCGGCCGACACACCGTGATCACAGCTGGTACCGGCTCGGGGAAGACCGAGGCTCTCTTCCTGCCCGTACTTGACGCCCTTCTCGCTGAGTCAGCTGCGTGGGAGGGACGGGGCGCGCCCGACGGGCCACACTGGTGGGACCAGCACGGGTCGGGATTCGCCGCACAGCGCGGAGGTGAGATCGGCCATCCCCCCGCGGTGAGGGCACTAGTCCTCTACCCCATGAACGCCCTCGTCGAGGACCAGCTAGTCCGGCTGCGGAGAGCCCTCGACGGACCGGCTCCAAGGGCGTGGCTCGACGAGCACCGTGGTGGCCACCGGTTCTACTTCGGCCGCTACACGGGGCGCACGCCTGTTCCTGGAGATGTGGGGCGGCCCGACAGGCTCAGCCTTCTCAGGAAGTGGCTGCACGAAGCGTCCCGCCGGGCAGCACGGGCGGAGGAGCTGGACCAGGGCCTGCCAGCGCCTTTCCACCGCTACTACGTCCCGAGGACGGACGGTGCCGAGATGCGGTCACGGTGGGACATGCTCAGCCACCCGCCTGACATCCTCATCACGAACTACTCGATGCTGAACGTGATGCTCATGAGGCAGCGCGACGACATCATCTTCGAGTCCACCCGCGACTGGCTGGCTGCGGATCCCTCGCGCCGCTTCACCCTGATCGTCGACGAGCTCCACATGTACCGGGGCACTCCCGGGACCGAGGTTGCCTATCTGCTGCGCAATCTCTTTCGCCGGCTGGGCCTCTGGGACCGGCGCGAGCAGCTGCGCATCCTCGCCGCCTCGGCGACCCTGGATGCGGAGCACGACCGCAAGTTCCTCTCCGAGTTCTTCGCCTGTCCTGCCAAGGAGTTCGAGGTGGTGCCTGGCATCCTGGCTCCTAGGGCTAACCACAGCGGCGACCTCTCGGAGTTCGCGGTCAGGTTTGCTGGCCTCGCTTCCGCTCCGCGACCCGAGGACTGCCGCGCAGTGCTCGACGAGTCGGTTGCAGCCGAGGCGCTAAGGGCATCTGCCGCAGACAATCCGGGACCCCGCCCTCCTGGGGAGATGGCCGGACTCCTGTTCCCTTCTGCCGGCCCCGAGGTGAGGCGGCGCGCGCTCGAGGGGCTGACCGCGGCCGCCGCCGCGGTTCCAGAGGCGCGGGTGCGCATGCGGGCCCATCTGTTCTTCCGGAACATCGAGGGAATCTGGGCGTGTTCAGACCCGTGCTGCACCCGCGTCGATAAGGGCTACCAGAGTGCCGGTCGGCGTGTGGGCAGGCTGTTCGCCCGCCCGCAGGCGGTGTGCGAATGCGGCGGCCGCGTCCTGGAGCTCCTCTACTGCCAGAACTGCGGCGAGCTCTTTCTGGGTGGCTACTCGATGCCCGACCCCACCATGGTGGGGGAGTATCTCAGTCCGGACGACCCGGTCCTCGACCGGATACCCGAGCAGGCGCTTCTTGCCCGTACGGCCGGATCGTATGCGGTCTACTGGCCGCAGACCAGCCCGCCGGACGACGCACAGTGGCAGGCTGATAAGTGCTTCCGGATGAAGTGGAAGCTGGCCGCCTGGGCGCCCCGCGAGGGGCACCTCACCGTGATGGCCGTCAAACCGACCGGGCACCGCTTCTCGATCGAGACCTCGGATCCGCAGCGGCCGGCGGCGGGCCTCCCGGCGCTGCCGACGCGGTGCCCGGCGTGCGGCGACAACTGGGAGCGGACCCGGACCCGGACAGGCGCTGTGCTTCAGCCAGAGGACCCAGCCAGGACACGCTCCCCGATCCGGACAATGCGCACCGGCTTCGAGAAGGTCACCCAGGTGCTGTCCGATGCCCTCCTCCGCGAGCTGGCGGAGGCGAACCGCCGGCTCGTGCTCTTCTCCGACAGCCGCCAGGACGCAGCCAAGCTGTCGGCCGGGATGGAGCTCCGCCATTACCAGGACGCGGTGCGCCAGCTGGTGGTATCGGCCCTGCGCCGGAGGGGTCAAGACGACCTGCGCAACTTTCAAGCTTACCTGGCCGGCGAGAGAACCCCTGAGACGAGGGAGGCGGCCCGGCGGTTCCGGGATTCCTTCCCGCGCGATGCCGCGCTTCTCCAGGACGCATCGGGCGCGGGAGCCAGCGAGGACGACCTGGCCCGCGCAGAGGAGGTTTTCCACCGGCACTCGAGCGGGGCGGTCCGGCTTGCCGTCCTGCAGGGTGACGTGGAGCGCGGCCTGCTCGCGCTAGGGGTGAACCCGGGCGGCCCTGGTCCGCGGATCCAGAAGACCAGTGGGGGGACAGCGTGGTGGCGGCTGGTGGACTGGGACAGCGATACCACCGCCTTCCGCGGCGACCTCGGCGAGGAGGAGCACGAGCTGGTCCGCGAGATCCGCCGGCACCTCCGGGACGAGACCCTGCAGGCCGTGTTCGGCGCCATGAGCCGCGACCTGGAGTCGATCGGCCTGGCGTACGCCACAGTTCGGGTCGACGGCACCAGCGCCGCCGCAGACAGCCTTGGTGCCCGCGAAATCGGCGAGCTCGTGGCAGGCTCCATCCGCGTGCTGGCGGGGCGCAGGCGCTTCCAGGACTGGGAGAATCGCTACGAGCAGGACCAGCCGCCCAAGAAGCTGCGCGAGTACTGGGAGGCGGCAGCAGAGGCTCTGGGCGTGGCCTACGCATCGGTGCGCGGCGCCGTCGAGCGCGCATGGGGGCACAGCGTTAGGGGCTTCCTGATCAGCCCCGGCGAGCTTCTCCTGAGTCCTCCCGCAGATGCCGTGCGGCGCTGCACGAAGTGCCGGCGGCAGCACCTCCATGGGTCGGCCGGCGTGTGCACCGGCTGTGCGGGGCGGCTCGGCACGGAGCAGCCAGTAGCCGCAGCGCACGAGGATTACTACGGGTGGCTCGCCACCTCGGCGGGCGCCCCCTTCCGGCTGCACTGCGAGGAGCTAACCGGGCAGACCAGCACTGACGACAGCCAGGTGAGGCAGGCCAGGTTCCAGGAGATCTTCCTCGAAGGGGAGAACCGGAGGGTCGACGGCATCGATCTCCTCTCTGTGACGACGACGATGGAGGCCGGCGTCGACATCGGGGGGCTTACGGCCGTTGTACTGTCCAACATGCCACCGGTCCGCTTCAACTACCAGCAGCGCGTAGGACGTGCGGGCCGCCGGGACGACCCCCTCGCTCTGAGTCTCACGGTATGCCGGGGGCGCACCCACGACGACTTCTTTTTCGCCAACCCCGCGCGGATCACGAGCGACCCTCCGGAGCCGCCATACCTGGACCTGCGGCGGCCTGAGATAGTCCAGAGGGTTCTGGCGGCCGAGGTCCTGCGGAGTGCATTCCGGTCAGCCCACGCCCTTCCGGGGGCACCAGACAGCGGTGACAACGTCCACGGGGAGTTCGGCGACGCCGCCGACTGGGCTGCTGTCCGCGATGGCGTTTCCGACTGGATCGCGCACAGTGGAGGTGAGATTGCCACAATCTTGGACTCGCTCCTAGCCTTCGCGCGGCCTGAGCTGCAGGCGCAGCGGGAGGACCTTCTCGCCTTCGCCTTCAGGGAGCTCGTGCCGGCCGTAGAGCGGGTAGCGGCAGGCGGCCGGGGCGATCTGAGCGAGATGCTCAGCGAGGCGGGGATCCTGCCGATGTTCGGCTTCCCCACGCGGGTGCGGCACCTGTACCAGTCGCGCCCGATGCGCTGGCCGCCGAGCACTGTGGACAGGGAGCTGTCCATCGCGGTCAGCGACTTCGCCCCCGGAGCCCAGCTCGTCAAGGACAAGGAGCTGCATACAGCTCTCGGGCTGGCCGACTTCTACCTCCATGCCGGGGGGGTGCAGGAGAATCCGGACCCGGCGGGCCCGGTGGAGACGGTTGCGCTGTGCAGGTCGTGCCTGCGCCTGGTCCCGGGTGCCGAGCCAGACCAGACCTGCCCCACGTGCGGCGCGGGCGAGCCCGCGTACCGGCAGCTGCAACTCGCCCAGCCGCTCGGCTTCCGCACGGACTTCCGGCCGGTTGAGTACGACGGGACCTTCGAAACATCAGCGCGGGCTGGTGCGGCCCGGGTCGCGCCGGACGAGGCGACGCTGCACGGTGCCACCGTGGCCAGCGCCGCACTGCGGAGCGGCCGGGGGCACGTCTACACCATCAACGACAACAGCGGACGCGACTTCGTGCTCGGTAAGGCTGCAGGACAGGCGGGACTGTTGGATAGCGAGCAGGCCGGCGCCAGGGGGATTGCTCTCACACCCGGCTCCGGCCGGCGCCTGGCTATCGGCGCCGCTCAGGTCACCGACGTGCTCCTCATCCGCCCCCGGCAGCTGCCACCGGAACTCGCCATCGACATGCGGAAGGCGGGGGGCAGGTCTGCCCTGTTCTCCGCCGGCTTCCTGCTCCGGGAGGCAGGGGTGCGGCTCCTCGAGGTCAGGAGTAGGGAGCTGAAGGTCGGCATCCACGTTCCCTCCGCGCCAGGGAGGGAGCCAGAGATCTACCTTGCCGACGAGCTCGAGAACGGCGCAGGGTATGCCACCCACCTGGCCAGCCCCGCGGTTTTCAGCCGCCTGCTCGATGCTGCGGCTGACGTCGTTGCGGCCTGGAGAAGCGACGGGCACCAGGCGTGCGACCAGTCCTGCTATGACTGCCTCCGCGACTACTACAACCGGGCGCACCATCCCCTCCTCGACTGGCGCCTTGCGGCGGATCTCGTCGGCCTGCTCCGGGGCGAGCCGATTGACCTAGCCAGCGCCTTCCCGGTCGAGCGGAAGGCGGCCGAGGCTCTGGCAGCCGCCGGGCACGGCTCCGCCACCGCACTGGAAGGCAGCGTGTGGGCAGCCGACGTGGAGGGCGGACGCATCCTCGTGTCGCATCCGCTGGAGGTGACACGGCACCACCTCAGCGCCCGCCTCACCCAGGCATGGGCTGACAGTGAGGAGGCAGACTTCTTTGCGGGACGGGAGCGGTTCCTGTTCATCGCGCCGTCGTTCGAGGCCCTGCGTGTCCAGGCGAAGACGCTCGACGAGGCACGGTCGGCAGCGGCAGCAGTGTGACCGGCGGTAGGTTGCAACCCCTAAGACCCTCCCCCAAACCTACCGAGGGCCCCACCCCGTCCTGCCGCCCCCGGTGTCCGCGGCCCGGTCCAGCGATGCCTTCTACACATGTGGGGGGCTGCGGCAGGTTACGGCTACTGCATGCTCTGGGCGGCTAGGGACGCCGCTGGCCTACGGTGGGTGCGCTTACGCAGGCCGGCCGAACAGGACATTCTGTGCACCGAGGCCGGCGCACGGTGCAGACTTGGGAGGCTAGATCCAGAAGCGCCCATGTAACTCTGACGCCCCCGCTGCCTGCCGCGAGCAGCCGCTCCGCAGCAGTCCACACGTTGGCAGACTTCCGTGCCTCCGCATGTGATGGCT
>DAHWNZ010000061.1:0-14814 GCA_027339635.1 Candidatus Dormiibacterota bacterium | reverse complement strand
TGCTGGCCGATCTGGAAACCATCGACGAATGCTTGGTCGTCCCCAAACTGAGAACCCCCGCGGAGCGGCCCCATCTTGAGACCTCCCTCAGCGTTTGCTCCACCGCCCAGCGCCGCCTGCTTGGTTTGGTCGGCCTCGCGGCTGGCGTCGCGGCGGCCTATTACCCAGCCTCCGCCAGCACCCACGGAATTAGCTCCGGAAAGTCCCGCTAGTGGAGGACCAGATCAAGGACGCCAAGGACTGCGGCCTTGGGAACTTCCCCTGCCACCGCTTGCAGGCCAACCAGGTGTGGCTCTTCCTGGTGCAGCTGGCCCAGAACCTGCTCTGCTGGGCCAAACGGACTTGCCTCGGCCCTGACTTCCTGCTGGCTCGCCCCAAGCGGCTGCGTTACCAGCTCCTCCAGGTCGCGGGCCGGCTGGTGCACACCGGCCGCCGAAGCATCCTGAGGCTGGACGTCAGGTGGCCCTGGGCCCGGGAGCTGGAACTCGCTTTCACCAGACTGCGCTCTCTTCCCCTCAGCCCTTGAGCTGAACCAGGGCTGACCGCGACCGGACCCACCCCACCAGGCGAACCCGCCATCAGCTGCCTCCCGCCCGGTCGCCAACCCCTGCCAGGCCCCCCGCGCTCGCGGCTTCCGGCTGGTCACCGGTTGCCTGTTTGACCCCAAACCGCGTTCCTCGGTCGCCACATCCGGTCCGGGGCGACCGCACCCGACTCACCCAACCCTCGAGCGGACGGGCGCACAGATAACAGGCGTCCCAGCGGTGCCCGGCGTGGGGGGCCGAGTCATGGCAAGAGGCCCGGCCAGTCACGGTGTGTCGGAGCAACAAGTCAGCAGCCTGGCTCGCCCAACTGCGAGCGATGGGAGCACCTCGGCGATGGTTGCTGCGGGGGCGAGTGGCAGCCAAATCACGGCGCGATTGTCAGGATGTCATTTCCTGGTTCAGCTGAGGCTGCATTCGGGCGGCCTTGAACTTCCTTGACTTGGTGCTTCTTAAGTTGCTAGCATCCCCGGCATTCCGCCAAGGTTCGCGATGCGGACTCTAGTCGTTGCGGCGGCAGCCCCATCCATGGGATTTCTCTTCCCTGTGTCAGGAGCCCACCAAAGTGTCCTCCCTCGCCAAGCGGTCTCATCCCCTGCTCCTGGGTCTTGTCGCCCTGGTGGCGCTGGTCGCGAGCGGCTGCGCCAGCGGTAGTCCTCCGACGGCCCGCGGCAGCGGTGGCGTGGTTACCTTTGCTGAGCAGCCAAGCGCCCCCCCCAATTACATCTTCCCGTTGGAGAGTGGCGCCTACTTCACCTTTGCCAACGGACAGTTCAGCCCCCTCCTGTACCTGCCCCTTTACTCATTTGGGGAAGCCGGTAAGCCCGTCTTCAACCAGGCCTTGAGTGTCGCGGAGCCACCCACATTCAGTGACGGAAACAAGCTGGTGACGGTCACGCTCAAGCACTGGCTTTGGTCCAACGGCAGCCCCATCACCGCCCGCGACGTCATCTTCTGGATGAACCTGTTGTCCGCGGCCACTGATCCCGGAGCGCCCGCCGTCGGCTCCAACAATGCGCCTGGTCCCGGATGGGGTGCCTCAGTACCAGGGGGTTTTCCAGAGAACGTTGTGTCTTACCGCCAGACCGGAACCTACACCGTCGAGTTCAGGTTGAACGCGGCCTACAACCCGACGTGGTTCCTCTACAATGAGCTCAGCCAGGTGTACCCGATTCCCACGGCCTCCTGGGACCGGTTGTCCAGCACCTCGTCGATCGGGGCTTATGACGCCAGCGCCGAAGCCAGGGTGCCCCTAGCTGGTACCAACCCGGCCCAGTTTGTACCCCAGAACCCTGGTACTGGGTCAAGTGGAGCTCTCGGGGTGGCCCAGTTTCTCAACAGCCAGTCACAGGCAACCAACACCTACGAGAGCAACCCTCTCTGGCGGGTCGTCGACGGACCGTTCAAACTGTCCCAGTTCACCACCAGCGGCTTTGTGAAGCTGGTTCCAAACCCCGATTACTCCGGATCGCCCAAGCCCAGCATAGCCGCCTTCGAAGAGCTCCCGTACACCAGCGCAGCGGCAGAATTTGACGCTGTCCACAGCGGTTCCGTGACCATAGGCTACATTCCGACCCAGGACCTCGGTTCCCAACTGAGGTCCCTGGAAAAGACCGAGGGTTACGCCTACAGCCCCTGGTACACCTCGGCCTTCAACGCCTTGGACTTTAACTTCACGAACCCCACCGTGGGGCCGATATTCAAGCAACTCTATTTCCGGCAGGCCTTCCAATCGTTGATCAACCAGCCGGAGTACATAAAGGACTTCAATGCCGGCGTCGGAACCATCACCAATGGACCGGTTCCGGGGTATCCGGCCGACAACTCGGACGAGAGCCCGCTGGAGGCCAAGGGCTTGGTATATCCGTTCAGCGCCAGCCGTGCGGCGGCTCTTCTGCGGGCCAACGGGTGGAGTGTTGAATTGGGAGGCACCAGCTATTGTGCCAAGCCGGGCAGCGGCGACGGACAGTGCGGCGCCGGAATCAGGGCCCACGCGTCCCTCACCGTTCAACTGCTCTATCCCTCTGGGAGCCCATCCCTCGATAACGAGATGGCCGTTCTCAAGTCAACCATGCAGAAAGACGCTGGCATCGATATTCAACTTCGTGAAGAGCCCGTAAACCAGGTCACCGGAGTGGTCTCGGCGGGCTGCACCTACACGTCCCCGTGTGCGGATTGGCAGGTGGCGACCGAGGCGAATACCGGTGTGTCCTGGGTGTACGACCCGGACTATCTGCCCACCGGAGGCGAACTCTTTCTTCCCGGCTCTAACAGCAATCAGGGCGACTATTCGTCGACTACGGCGAATACTTTGATCGCCGCCACCCACACGGCTCCCACAGCCAAGGCCGAGACCCAAGCGCTCTTTAGCTACGAGGACTACCTGGCGCGATCGCTTCCCGTGGCATGGTTGCCGACCTCACCCTATCAGCTGACGGTGTACAAGAGCGGCCTGCATGGAGTTGTCCCTCAGGGAATCTTCGCCGAGGTCACCCCGCAATACTACCGATTCTCCTGACGCTCTGGTCACGGCGCACGCCCTGGATGTGCTGTCTCCTGGAGGACTTCCCACGGCGAAGGAACCGTTGACGGACTGACTAGGGACGGTGCGGACGACTAGTCACACTGGTCGCCCGCGCAACCGACGTGCCTTGGGGCAACCGCACCACCCTGGTGGGTCTCCCACCCGTTCTCTAAGGAGAAGGTCTGGCGGTGGCCCTGGCGAAGTGGACCGCGTGCCAGGGCTGGCGAATCACTGGCATTCGGTGCCAGGCCCGTCGCTGCGGTGGCCTCAGCGCAGGCAAGGGCTTCGCGCTGTTGAAGGTGACCCCGCCGACTACGGCACCGCCCACCTCGCCGATGTCGTCATAGGCGCCGGCGCCGCGAATGCCCCTTGTCCCGCCGGCAGTAAACGGCACGCAGATCGCCTTCCTCGTCCAGGCTCACACGGATGGTGCTGAACCCGTGTTGTCGCAGCACGGGGGCCAGCTGCCGAGCCTGGTCACCGCCTACTTCCAACAGAAGTGAGCCCCCCGGTCTCAGAAGCCGGGAGGCCGCGGTCACAGACGGGACCAGGACCCGCAGACCGTCCCGGCCACCGTCTAGGGCCGCAACTGGCTCGTAGGTGGTCACGTCGCGAGGCAGGAAGGCAAGCTCCGAGGTCGGTACGTAGGGGACAACGGCCGTGACCACATCCACCAACCCCCGGATTCCAGCTGGCAGGCCGGCGTCAAGGTCCCCTTCAAAGACCTCCACGCCATTGGCGCGGGCACATGCTGCCGCCGACGGATCGACCTCCGTTCCCAGCACCCGCGCTTTCGGCCTGAGGCGTCGCATGACCACCGCCACAGCCCCAGATCCGGTGCAGAGGTCGACGGCCACTCCTTCCGCGGGCAGTCGGGCGGCGGCCTCTCGAGCGAGCTTTTCGGTCTGCCAGCGCGGAACGTAGACCCCGGGCGTGACGATCACCCGCTCACCGCAGAAGTCCACTCGCCCGAGGAGCCAGGCCAGCGGTTCGCCGGTGCACCTCCGCTTCAGAAGCTCGCGAAGTTGGTGTTGGTCAGAGGCCGCTGCCGCAAGCTCGGCCGCCTCCTCCTCGGCAGCTATGCAGCCGGCTGAGCGGAGCGCGGCAACCGTGAGTCGCAGATTGTCTGCGTCCACCCTCACCCGGTGGCGACCAGGGGGCGCCCTGCAAACGGTCCGAGATCCGGGGAAAGCGGCATCATCGGACGCATGGTAAGCCGCAAACGCGCGAACGGAGGTTGTGGGCGTGGAGTCGCCAGAGCGCTGGACGCCTCCCGCAGGGTCACCAGCGCCGATCCCAGTGGCCGCGGCGAGCCAAGAGGATTCGTCACATCTCACCGTACCGGTGTTGTCGTCCCACCAGGAGGTCACAGCGTGGGCCCACTAAACCGGGGGTTCCAAGCCCGGTGACCATTGCGCCAGAGTGCTTCAACTGGTCGGGGCGGCTGGCGGCGGCCGTGAGGGCCGCGCGGAACCGCTGGGGAATCCGGGAGGGCCCACCCTTTCAGCCTGGGGGCACCAACGCGTGGGTCGCTCCGGCCGTCGGACCTCGCGGCCAAGCTCTGGTCCTAAAGGTAAGCCGCCCTGGCGCTGAAGCGGAGCACGAGGTCGACGGGTTGCTGTGGTGGGATGGCCGGGCCACGGCGCGTTTGGTGGATTGGGCGGACTTCGGGGAGGTGAGGGCCATCCTCTTGGAGCGCTGTTCTCCCGGCACCCCGCTTGCTGTCCTATCCGAGCCGGAACAGGATCCGGTGATCGCATCGGTGCTGCGGCGAGTCTGGGTCGATCCCGGCTGCAGCCATCCATTTCGTCCCCTGTCTGAGATGTGCGATCGCTGGGCCGAAGAATTCGAGGCGTCGGCTCTGGCCCGGGGTGGGGACGGAGTCAACTCAATCGCTGCGGAGGGCCTTCGGGTCTGGCGAGAGCTCGCTCACTCCCAGGCGGGGGCGGTCCTGCTCCTCACCGATCTGCACGCGGGCAACGTCCTGGCCGCCTCGCGCGAGCCATGGCTCGCCATCGATCCCAAACCGTACGTGGGCGACCCGACGTATGACGCCCTCCAGCACATGCTCAACTGCCCCCTGCGCCTGCAGGCGGATCCGGAGGGCCTGATCGTGCGCATGGCGGGTCTTCTGGACCTCGACACGAAGCGCCTGCGTCTTTGGCTGTTCGCCCGATGCGTGGTGGAGTCGCAGCGCTCTCCGATGCTGGCCCGCGTCGCCGACAGGCTGCGTCCCCACGAGTGACTGCTGGCGCGAAGCGCTGGTTCCGGTCAGGCGGGACTGGGAACCTGGTCCAGGACCCTGGCCCCTGGGATGAGCAGAACCAACCCACACAAGGCAGAGAGCACACCGCTTAGCAAGAACGCCTCCCTCGCCCCGACCGTGGCCGCCGCCACCCCTCCGAGCAGCATTCCAAGAGGAGTCAGTGTCCCCACCATCACGTATGACACTGAGGACACCCTGCCCATCAGGGCCAGGGGGACCGAGGTCTGAAGCTTGGTGAAGTAGAGTACGTCGCCGTACACAACCAGGCCTGCGGAACCCGCGATCAACAGCGCCACCAGGCCAGGGTTGGGTGCGAATGCGACCAGGGCCAGCAGCACCCCGGAGGAGCTGTAGGCCATCCACATCACCTCCAGCAGGTGCTTGGGTGACCCCAGGCGCGCCACCACCAGGGAGGCGACGACCCCTGCCGCTCCGGCGCTGGCATAGACCAGACCGAGCGCCAGCGGGGTGGCGTGCAACACGTGCCGCACCAGGACCGGCAGGAGCACGAAATACGGACCCATACCGACGAGGTTCGCGATCGCGGCGCCGCTCAGGAGCAGGAAGAGCCAGCGCCGGGAGGTGATGAAGCGGATACCCTCCCGCGCCTCCGCCACCATGGACTTACCTCTCGAGAAAGTGGTGGCGCGGTGGCGGAGTGCTCCCAGGGCAGTGGCCGATATCAGAAACGTGGCCGTGTCGAAGCCGAACGCCCCCACGGTGCCCACCAGGGCCACGGCCAGGCCCCCGAGCGCTGGGCCGATCAAGTTCACCGTGAGTTCGTTGCTGGCGCTATTTAGCGCGTTGGCCTGAGCCAGTGCCGCGGTCGGCAGGATCTCCGGTACCAGAGCCAGAAAGGCCGGTCCCGAGAAGGCATCCGCCGTCCCGAAGATGAGCGCCATCAGGATCATCTGCCACAGCGAAATCAGTTGCAGGAGCGCCAGTAGAGCCACCGCCGAGACCGCCGCGCCCTGGACCAAGTCGCAGAGGATCAGGGCCATCCTTCTCGGAACCCGATCCACGACAACCCCGCCCAGCAGTGACAGAGCAACGCTCGGGACTGCCCGCGCAGCCAGCACGTAGGCGAGGCCCACCGGCTGGGGATCGACGCGCAGCGCCTCCAAGGCGACAGCCACCGTGAACACGCCGTCGCCCAGCCCGGACACGAATCGTCCCGACCAAAGCAGGCGAAAGTCCCGCTCGCGAAGGGGCAGACCGACTCTGGTCCAAAGCACAGGACGCACAACTATATGGCATGGGCGCGATCTCGTGAAATCTGGTCTCGTCGGCAGAATCACGCCACAACCTCGGGGTCGAAGCGACGCTCGCCTCGGCGGGATCGCCGCAGCTGCGCCACCATCCCGGCACCAGTAGATGCGGGAGGAGCAGCCGCAGGCGACTCCGCAGTCAGTGCGAGTCCTCGGGAGAAATCCTGGCTTTTGGCCGCATGCAGGGCTCGGTCCGATGAGGCCTATGTTGGTACCTGTTTGTCCGCCGAGCCAAGCAGTCTGCAGAAGGCTCCCGGGAACGGCGCCGGACCGTACCTGTCACCGCCCAGGCGGGCGGATCGTCGGTCGCCGCTCCGGTCGCTTGGGGCTCCCAGTCTGGGCCTCCCCTCGGGCCGGAATCGAGATCAATGCAATCGCGGCGCCGGTTGTGTGCCCTGGGAGGAGCCGCCACCTGACCGATGGCGCCGAGAGCCGAGCGCAGGGTCGGAGACAGCTTGTAAGCTCGATCGATGTCGGACCTTGAACGCGCCCCGTTGGACATCGCGGAGTTACTCCGGGTTCCGACCTGGCGCGCTTTCGACGTCGATCCATCGGGCCGGGTTCTGGCCGGGTGTGACGGCGGTGGCACGACGCAGTTGGTGGAGCTGGGAGCAGACGGCAGCCAGACCCAGCTCACCGCCCTTCCGGGCGCCTGCACCGGCCGGTACGTCCCAGGAGCACGGATGGCGATCGTGGAACACGACCAAGGGGGCGACGAGCGCCACCAATTGTCGCTCCTTAACCTCGATCCACTCCCGGTCAATCCGGCGCAATTGGACGAGCTTCTTCCGTTGGTGCGAGACCTACGCTTCTTCCACAACCTGGTTGATGTGACCGCCCACGAGGTGTTGTACACAACCAACCGTCGCAACTCTGTCGACTTCGATGTGATAAGTCTCGACCTGAATCGAAGGACGGAGAAGGTTGTCTACGCCGGCGGTGGCGCCGTCGAGGAGGTGGCGGTCAGCCCTGATTCCGTGCGGGTGGTGCTGGCCTGCTCGACAGCTCGGCCGATGTCGCAGCAGCTCGTGGTGGTCGACTCAGCCAGCGCAGTGGGCCGACCCCTGACCGACCCGTCGGAAGCAGCCCAGCACGCAACCCTCAGGTGGCATCCCGATGGCGACAGCCTCTTTGTGACCACCGACCGAGGCCGTGAGCACACGATAGTGGCCCGCTTGGAGGTGGGCTCCGCCACCTGGTCGGATCTGATTGCGGACGCGGACCACGATGTCACCGGGTGGGCATCTCCCGACGGCCTCAGGGTGCTGGTCAGGGTGAACCGGGACGGCGAAGCGCTCCTCGCCATCCATGACGCGACGACGGGCCGGCGGCTCGCCGCGGTGGACATCCCTGAAGGTGGATGGGTTGGGGCGCCCGCTGTTCCGGACCCCATCTGGTCGCCGGATTCACGTCTGCTGGCCGTCTCCTTCACATCGCCAACCGTGCCCGGGGATGTGTGGCTGGTAGACGCCACGACCGGGGCCTGCGCCCGGCTGGTGGACAGCGCAGCGGAGCTGCATGGCCACGTCCCTGGGGAGCCCCGGCTCGTGCGCATCCCCGCCGATGACCACCAGCAGATCCCATGTCTTGTGTACCACGGCCGGGGGCGGGCCTCAGAAACAGCGAACGGGGCCTCCGTCATCCATGTCCACGGCGGTCCGGAGTCTCAGGCGGTCCGAAATTTCAATCCCGTGGTCCAGGGTCTGGCGGAGGCCGGTTTCACGGTCCTCGTGCCCAATGTGCGGGGCTCCACCGGTTTCGGCAGGCGCTGGTACTCGGCCGACGATGTCCGGCTGCGGCCCGCCGCCGTGCGTGATCTGGCCGCCCTGCGCAACTGGATTCCCACGATGGGATTGGACTCATCTCGGGTGGCTCTTTGGGGGGGTTCCTATGGGGGCTACATGGTGCTGGCGGGGCTCGCCTTCCAGCCCGACCTGTGGGCGGCGGGGGTGGACATCGTGGGGATCTCCTCGCTGGTCACATTCTTGGAGAACACCTCCTCATATCGACGCGCTCAGCGAGAGCGCGAGTACGGCACCCTCGAGCAGGATCGCGAATTTCTGGAGTCGATCTCGCCTCTCCACAAGGTGGACCAGATCCGCGCGCCCCTGTTCGTCATCCACGGCGCCAACGACCCGCGCGTCCCGCTGCAGGAGGCCGAGCAATTGGTGACCGCCCTCAGGGAGCGCGGAGTGCCGTGCCAGCTGCTGGTCTATGACGACGAGGGGCACGGGTTGGCCAAGCGCACCAACCGGCTGGATGCCTATCCCAGGGCGATAGCCTTTCTCAGGGCCCACCTCGGCTGACCGATCCGCTGGGATCCCGCATCCACGCGCCAGGACGATTGAGCCGGATGTTGCCACGGCATCTTGTCTTCACGCTTCGATTCGAGCCTATTGGTTGCGGTCGGTGTGTGCCACACCGGTGGCATCCGAACCACCGTGGTCAAAATGGCGCTCCGTCCTCCTGACACGACGGCCCATTGGCGATCAGCCCGGCTGCCTTGCCACGTGCTCTCCGGAGCCGCCGTGAGGTGAGGGCCAGAGCCGGAGAGTCCCTGGTTCGTGCTCAGCCCTGCCCGACTATCTCCAGCGCCTGCTGCGTCGTGGCGGTGATGCGGCCGGTGAGGGCGCTCGCCCGGCGGTAGCCTGCGATGGCCCGTGTCAGCTGACTGTGACTTCGAGCAATCGCAATCGCTTCGATCTCCACGGCTTCGGAGCTGAGTGCCCTCGACTCCTCCATGAGGTCCGCGTCCAGCGCCTGAGGTGCCCTGTGCGCCAGGCCCTTCAGCTGCCGGGAAACGACCCGAAGCGCCAACTGGGCCGGCCGCGCCAGCGCGGCGAGCTGGGTCGGAGCGAGCGATCCAAGCGCCATGTCCAGCTTGCGCAAAGGCAGGTCCATCGCCTGCACGTCGTTGAGGTAGGGGTCCTGGAGCATGTCGATCCTTAACACCTCTGCCTTCGTCAGCTTGGCCGTCACCCGTGGGGACGAACTCGTCTGAGCACAACCGCTCAGCAGCAGGGCAATCACCAGCAGACCACCGGCGGAGGACAGGAGCATATGTCGTGCCGACGGAAACTGGACCTGACTTCGCCCCACTACCCGGGACCTCTCTACCCGGTCACCTGCTGATTGATGATGCTCGAGGCGCGCAGGGTTATGGACGTCCCCAGGAGGGGCTCGAGCGGATGGGCCACGTAGATGACGGTGACCTGTAGGGTCGACCAGCTGGAGATGGTGCCGCTGGTCGCCAGAACGCAGATCGTCGCATCTCCCGCCACGGGTGTCTGCGAGAGCGCGTTGGCAGCCTGCGCAGTGGTGAAATGGCAGGCTGGGTTGGGTGTCGGCAGCTGGCAGAGGGGATTGGGGTCGATGGGCAGTATGTTGGCAGCCTGCTGTCCTGCCGCCACGATGGTCCTGGGGCTGCCGGACTCGCAGAGATCGGACTGGTAGGGGCCGCTGGTCGGCTTCTGAGCCAGGGAACTTTCCACCAAGGCCTCGCGCGCCCCTCCCTGAGCGGCGTCGGAGACAGCCGAGTTTTGAAAGAAAAGCCATCCCGCGGCGATGATCCCGAACAGGACAGCGAAGAAAATCGGCGCCACCAGGGCGAACTCCACCACGCTTTGACCGCGGCTGCGATTTGCCATCAGGTCACTGCGTCAAGATGGCACCGGTGCCCTTGATCCCCGGGATGTGATAGGTGCTGCCGGTGATGTTCAGGGTGGTGTACCCCTGAGTCTGGAACTCGTCCACCACGGCCAGGCCGTTGATCGTGATGTTGCACCCGCCGCTGTAGCCAGCCTTGATCGAGCCGCAGGTGAAGCCCGTGCCGTATTTCCCTCCGGCGATCCCGTAGCCCGCCAGGAGCATCCCCCCCTGGAGGAAGGGAATTCCCGCGTTGCCCCCCCAGTACTGCTCGCTGGAGAGGTTCTGCCCCATCTGCTGGCTGTTGTCGTAGACGATGCCGGTAAGGGTCATGTTGGCACTGTCGCCTAGCTCGGAGTCCAGCCCAATGTTGGCGGTCAGGGTCGTGCCGTCGGCAATGGCGTTGCCGTTCGCATTTACGGTACCCGCCGGCGCCTGTTGCAGCTGCCAGGTCAGGAAGTCAGTCCACGGGAACCCCGTGCCGGTGGAGGCGGAGAGGGTGACGGTGCCCTGGCCGCCGATCTCGAGCGAGTCGTTGAGCCCCTGGGCGCTGGTGGAGTTTGCGACATACCCGTCCGCGTTGCAGTTGTACCCCGCGGAAATCTGCCCTCCGGAACTGGGAGCGGGCTCGCTGCCACAGCCCGCCCCGGTTGAGGCGTACGAGTTGTTGCACACGGTGGAGGTGAGGCTCAGGTCGCAGGTTCCGCTGCCGTTGCCGACGGCTGGCTCCCCGTCACCCTGGTTGTGCGAGTAGGGCCCGCCCGCCGAATCCGGGATGGGATTCTCGGTCACCAGCAGGATGTCGCTGCCGCTCACGGTGTCCCCGGCCGCCGGTTGCAGCCCGAGGCCGTTCTCGAAGAAGAACAGGCCGGCGCTGGCATTGGTGGTCTCGGTGGCGGCGGCGGCAGGGTCCAGGGTCTGGCTGCAGTTGTAGAACTCGGCGCTGCCGGTGATCAGGACCGGGTGGGTGTAGATTCCCGGGTAGTAGATGGTCGCACCGTTGCTGGGATCGACGCCGGTCGCGGGGTTGGTCTTCGGGAGAGCCGTCCCGCAATACGCATCCTGGGGCGTCGGGGGAGGCGGGTTGCCGCCCAGGGGGTCACTCTTGAACTGTGCGTGCTCACTTCCGGTCCAGTTGTAGTACTTGATGGTGGTGTTGTTGGCCGAACAGGTTGCCGTGTTGTACGGTGGATCAGGTGGTTGGGGGTCGCTCCCGTCGGACGCCGGGGCGGGCGAGTTGGGCTCGTTGCCGGCGAAGCAGTGGTCGAACGGATTGGAGACGTAGGACTCCAGGTCTCCCTCCACGTTCATGGTCCCCGACTCCTTGCCGTCGATCACGTCAACCTCGCCATCGGGTCCCGACCACGTGTTTTGAGACGTGCTGAGCCAGCCATCGCTGTTGTCGAAGATGGTCCCGTTGACGTTGAAGACACCGCTGCCGCCCATGAAGATGGTGTGGGCGCCGTGTTCGCCCAGGGCCACGATGCTGGTCAGGGCACCCACACCCTTGGTGATGGCATTCACGGCGGCCGCTCCGGCCGCGGTCTTGAGGTGAGCGATGCCCACTATCTGGGCGATGAAGGCGGGCCACTGCGGGCTCACGGTGATGTAGACCCCGCAGGCCCCAAGCGGCGCATTGCCCGGCTCGGGGGAGCCCGTGCCGGGGGTGTTGACGTAGGTGTTGGGAGTTGTGATGGGAGCTCCGACGCTGTTCAGGTAGTAGGCGTTCCAGCCGTTGGGGATGTTGGTGGACGGGGAGTTCTTGGCGACCAGGTCGTCGATTGCGCTGGCGACCTGGCTGTTGGTCAGGATCGCGCCGGGCCCGCCGCAGTTGGGCAGGAGAGCGCTCGCGGCCGCTTCGGCGGAGAAGTCCGCGGCATTCTGGGCCTGACGGTACTCGTAGAGCCCGAACCCTCCGTCGATCGCCAGCCCCACCGCCAAAACCAGGACCAGAAGGCTGATCGCGAACAGTACCATCACCTGCCCGCGCTGACCGGCGTGGCTGGGGCTCAGGGGTAGCTTGGACCTTGGCATGCGCGTCAGCTCCCGGCGGCGGCCGTGGCCGTCCCGCTCACGGTGATGTCGGGAAACAGGGGTACGTACAGGTCGAGGGTCCTCCAGACCGTAACCACCGCCAGGTTCTGTCCGGGATAATCGGTTCCCGCGGTGTCAGCGACGCTGACGCAACCCACCGGCACTTTGGCGCTCGGCTTGCACGTGATGCTCCCAGCGCCTCCCTGCTCGTCGTAGGCTGCCGTCCGGGCGTCGTTGGTCTGCTGCACTATGGTGTCCCCGGCGCCGTAGTCGGCGGCCGCCGCGACCGCCCCTGACCGGGCCGCCTGCGTCAGATCGATGGCGGTGACCAACATCTGCCCCCCGGTCGCGGCCACGGCGAGCAGGAGGAGGGCGATCGGAAGGACCAGGGCGAACTCAGTCAAGGACTGACCTCGGGAAGGTCCCCGGCGGACTCCCTTGAGCGCCGGAGTCGCGGATACTGGTGTTGGCTTATGGGATTTCATTCCTGCCGGGGCAGCGTAACGGGCGGGCGCCGTCCTGTACCCATGCGGATGTGTAACGGATCGGTAACGAGTTGTTGAGTGTTAGAGAAGGGGAGAGCCGCGGTTGAGCCTCGACCCCTCGCCTTCGGAAAGCCGTTCTCGCTCTCTTCTCGAGATTGTGCGGCGCAGTGCGACGTACCTCGGCGGCCACGGCGTCGCGAATCCCCGGCTGGAAGCGGAGTTGCTCATCGGGCACTGCCTTAACCTCTCGCGGCTCGAGTTGTACTTGCAATTCGACCGCCCGCTCCAGGAGGTCGAGCTAAGCGCGATCCGGCCCGTTCTGCACCGCAGAGCGGCGGGGGCTCCCCTCGCCCACATAAGCGGGCGGCGCGAGTTCTACGGCCTCGACTTCGAGGTCGGCCAGTCTGTGCTGATCCCGCGTCCCGAGACCGAGCTGCTGGTGGAGTTGGCGCTGCAAGCGGTGGCCGGGCCCCTGCCCACTCGAATCGCCGATCTCGGCTGCGGTAGCGGCTGCCTCGGCATCGCGATCGCTCACCATCGACCCGGCGCGCTGGTCGACCTGGTTGACTTAGGCGAGGATGCTGCCACCATCGCCCGGCGGAATGTCGCCCGTCACGGCCTCCAAGACCGGGTTCGGGTCTGGGTCGGGAACTGGGCGGAGCCGCTCAGCGGCCGGGGTCCCTACGACTTGATTGTCAGCAACCCGCCATATGTGACCGAGTCCGAGTGGGCCGAGCTGGACCCGGGGGTCAGGGGGCATGAGCCTAGGCTGGCGCTCCTGGGCGGTGAGGACGGCCTGATGAGCTACCGCCAGCTCCTGCCTCAGGCGGCGCGTGTTCTTAGGCCCCACGGAGTCGTCCTGCTGGAGTGCGACCCGAGGCGAATCTCCGCGGTCCGGGGCATGGCCCGGGATGCCTGGCCAGCTGCCTCGACCGGGGTCCACCGTGATCTCAGTGGGAGGGAGCGGGTCTTGGAGGTGCGGCTCGCGTGACGCCGCCCCAGCTGTTCGAGGCGGACCACTGCGGCCTGGCCTCGGCCACTGCGGCGCTTCTGGCCGGAGGTGTGATCGGCTTCCCGACCGACACCGTGTACGGGCTGGCCGCCTCGCTGGAGATGCCCGCCGCGGTGACCGCGATCTCCCTCCTCAAGGGAAGGCCCACCTCCCAGCCCCTGATCCTCATGGTGGCCGAGTGCGGCGAAGTCGAGCGGTACGCCCGGATGTCCTCTTTCGCCAGGCGGATCGCAGACCGTCACTGGCCGGGCGCTCTTACCCTGATCCTTCCGGCTCTGGAGGCGGCATCAGTTCTTGGCGGCGGCCCCACGGTCGGGGTGAGAATCCCTGCGCACCCCATCGCCCTGGCGCTCCTGAGGCAAAGCGGCCCGCTCGCCACCACCAGTGCCAACCGCCACGGCCTGGCGCCGGCCCTGGGTGCGGCGGAGGCGGTGGAGCAGCTGCCCGGGCTGGCGGGGGTGATTCGCGAGCCTCCGGAGGACCGGCTGCCCCGCGAGCCCTCCTCTATACTCGACCTCAGCTCAGAGCCGCCGCGACTTCTGCGGGCCGGAAGACTGGATGCGGCGGCACTCGGGCTCGTGGACGGTGGCGGAACCGAGCGGAGGGACTGACTTGGGAATGGCGGCGGAAAGGCTGTCGGTCATACGCTCCGCCGACCCCGAGCTCGCCACCATCATGGCCGCGGAGCTGGAGCGCCAGCAGCACACCCTGGAGCTGATCCCCTCGGAGAACATAGCCAGCCCCGCGGTCCTGGCCGCCGTTGGCTCCTGGCTGACCAACAAGTACGCTGAGGGGACTCCGGGCAAGCGCTACTACGGTGGCTGCGAGTTCGTCGACCAGGTGGAGCGCCTGTGTCAGGACCGGGCGACCGCGCTCTTCGGGGCCGACCACGCCAATGTCCAGCCCCACTGCGGCAGCTCGGCGAACCTGGCTGCCTTCATGGCCCTCTGCAAGCCGGGCGACACCGTGCTGGGCATGGACCTGAGCCACGGCGGGCACCTCACCCATGGCTCCCCGGTCAGCTTCAGTGGCATCTTC
>DAHWNZ010000060.1:0-15225 GCA_027339635.1 Candidatus Dormiibacterota bacterium | reverse complement strand
CCAGCGGGATGAGGGTGATTCCGGGCTGCTTGACCAGCCCTGTGAGGTGGGAGATCTCGCGCCGGTGCAAGAGCAATCGGCGCGCCCGACCCGGTTCGTGATTCTGCCTATTGCCGAACTGGTAAGGCTGGATGTGGGCCCCGAGCAGCCACGCCTCGCCCCTCTCGATACGAATGTACGCCTCCGCTATCTGCGCCCCTCCCTGGCGCAGCGAGCGCACCTCGGTGCCGTGCAGTTCCAGCCCGGCCTCGTACTCCTCCAGCACGTGATATTCGTGCCACGCACGCCTGTTGCGGGCTATGAGGGGCCCCTGCTCGGGTTTGCTCACAGCGGCAGTGCCGGCAGGGAGATCCGGCGCCCATGCAGGAAGTCCCGCGCGGTCATCGGCCTTGCCCCCGGTGGTTGCAGTTTCTCGATCAGATAGGCTCCGGCCCCAGTGGCGATCGCCAGTGAGTCGCCCTTCATCCCCAGAAGCTGCCCGGGTGGCGCCTCCCCAAGTGCCGGCGGCATGCTGATCACGTCCCCGGAGATCAGCTTCACCCGAGAACCGCAAAGGTTGGCCCGGCTCCCCGGCCATGGTTGCAGGGCCCGCACCGAGCGGTCGATTGTGGTGGCTGGCATCTCCCAAGACATCTCACCGCTGTCACGGGTCACCTTCGGAGCGTACGTGGCCAGCGCCTCGTCCTGGGCACTCGCGACAACCTGGCCCGCGCTGAATGAGTCAAGCGTGGCTTCCAAGAGGTCCGCGGCCGTCGGGGCCAGCATCGCGGTCAGCGATGGAGTGGTGGCGCGTGGTGGCACCGCGACTCTAACCCGGGCCAGAACCGGGCCCGCATCCAGGCGACGGTCCATCTGGTAGATGCTGACGCCCGTCTCCACATCGCCAGCCAGGATGGCCGCGGCAATTGGGGATGCTCCCCGATGGCGGGGGAGCAGCGACGGATGTACTCCCCAGGCCCCATGCGAGAAGAGGCGCAGGACGGGATCCGCCAGCAGCTGGCCGTATGCGCAAACGATCAGCATGTCCAGCGGTCCCATTTCGGCGAAGGCGGCGGCGTCAGCACGCTCCGGTTGCATGACCTGGCAACCAAGCGCCCTGGCCAGGTCTCGCACCGGTCTCTCAGCCGGCCGGCCTCGATCCCCCTTCCTCTCCGGGGCGGTGAGGACATACGCCACCTCGTGTGGTCCCCTCGCCAGCGCGGAGAGCGACGGCAGCGCAAAGGTGGTGGAACCGGCGAAGACGATGCGCACGGGAAAATCTCCTCGGGTGGACACTCAGAGGTAGAGATTATGCTTGGGCCGCACCCGGTCTCCTCACGCCGGATCTACGTCGATGGTCCAACCCCTGGTTGAGGGCAGGTGATCCCTCATCCCTTCCAACTTGGTCCCGCGCAACGAAAGCTGCCAGCGGTAAAGGGTGCGCAGCTTGGGAATGAATGCGGGGCTCGGGCCTAGGACCTCCACCCCGGCCGCCGCCGCCAGCGGTCCCAGGCGGGCCGCCTCGCGCTCGCAGGCGCCTCGCGCGGCCTCCTCGGTCGTGGCGCTTCTGGTCAGCACCACAATCCTCGAGTAGGGCGGAAAGCGCAGCTGACGCCTCGCCTCCAGCTCGGGTCCCGCGAATGCCTCGTAGTCGTGGGTGACCGCGTGAAGCACCGCCGGATGCTCGGGTGAGTAGGTCTGCAGTATGACCTGGGCCGGCTCGTCTCCCCTCCCGGCCCTCCCCGCCACCTGGGTGAGCAACGAGAAGGTGTGTTCCGAGGCTCGAAAGTCGGGAAAGTGCAGGGCGATGTCGGCATTCACAATCCCGACCAGCCGAACTCCGGGAAGGTCCCAGCCCTTGGCCACCATCTGGGTTCCGATCAAGAGGTCCGCGCGACGTTCCGCGAAGGCCTGGTAGATCTCGCGGTGCGCGTCACGGTGTCCGACGGTGTCCCTGTCCATTCTCAGCACCCTGGCGGTGGGCCACCTCGACCTGACCTCTGCCTCAACCTTCTCGGTGCCTGCCCCAAGCGCCTTGAGAATCTTGCCGTCACACTCGGGGCACCGCTCGGGCAGCCGGACCTGGTGACCGCAGTAATGACATGTGCACATCAGGTCAGGGGCATGGAGGGTGAGTGAAACTGAACAGTTGGGACACCCCAGCGCCTCACCGCAGGCTCGGCAGAGGACCACGCTGGACACCCCCCGGCGGTTGAGAAACAGGATCACCTGCCCCTGCTCGGCCAGGGTCTTCGACACCGATTCGGCGAGCCGGGCTGAGAAGGGAGAGGTGTTGCCCTTGGCCAGCTCCTCGCGCAGGTCCACCACATGCACCGGAGGCATGGGCCTGCCTCCGTACCGCCCTGGCAAACGCAGCATCCGGATGCCGGTATCGTGGACTGCTTGGTGGTAGACCTCCAGGCGTGGGGTGGCGCTCCCCAGCACGACCGGGACCGACAGGATCCGTCCCAGGCGCCTGGCCACCTCGACCGCGTGGTATCGGGGGACTCGGTCGTACTGCTTGTAGGAGGTGGAGTCCTCTTCGTCCACCACAATCAGACCCAGATTGCTCATGGGCGCGAAGATGGCACTGCGGGAGCCGACGACCACATCCACCTTGCCCGCTCTGACCCTCCGCCACTCGCGGGCGCGCTCCGCGGGGGTCAGGGCCGAGTGCAGAACCGCCACCCTGTCCGGGAAGTGCACTGAGAAGCGGGCGACCGTCTGGGGAGTCAAGGAGATCTCCGGAATGAGAACGATCGCGCCCCGCCCTTGACCCAAGGCGGCCTTGATCGCCGCCAGGTACACCTCCGTCTTGCCCGACCCGGTGACGCCGAAGAGAAGAAACTCGCCCGGCTTGGACCAGAGCACAGCGCTTCGAATGGGGTCCAGGACAGCCTCCTGGGCATCGCTCAGGAGGAGTTCCGGCGGGGCGCTCGGCGTGGTGAGGTCAGCCAACGCTCCCTGGCTCTTGCGGGCCCGCAAGCGGGCTCCGGGCGTCCCGGTCCTGAGGGCCGGCGGAACCATCGCCCGTATCGCCTCCGGCAGTGGGCTCAGATAGTGGGCCGAGATCCAACGAGCGAGCGAGATCTGGTGGGCCAGCAGAAGCGGATCCGGGTTCTGGATTCTCTCGATCTGCTTGAGACTCTCGACCCCAGACTCCTCCACCAGCTCCACCACGAAGGCGAAGATTCGGCGGCGGCCGAAGGGCACCTGGACCCGCTGCCCCAGCCGGATCTGGTCGCCCATCTCATCCGGCACCAAATAGTCGTAAACCTGGCCGGGAGGGCCCGCAGGCAGGTCGGGAACCACCCGGGCCACCATGGGGGACGTTGGACTCACGCGGGCCTGGCGCCCCTCTCCTCCGCCGCCAGCAGCTCCTGGGCCAAATCCAGGACCCTGGCAGCCACCGCTTCCTTCGAACTCCAGGGGATCGCGACCTCCCGCCCATCCGCAAAAAGGACCAGCGCCTCGGCGTTCTCCCCGCCCATGGAGGAGTGCTCCCCCGACACCGGATTCGCGACCAGCATGTCACACTTCTTCGCCGCCAACTTGGCCCGCCCGCGGCGGCCAAAGTCGTCGGTCTCGGCCGCGAAGCCGACCACGCGGCACCCGTCTGGTCGCCGCCGCATCACCTCCGCCAGGATGTCTACGTTGGGCACCAGCTCGAGGACCAGGTGGGGATCGGCGGAGCGGTGGATCTTGGATGTCCGAGGGCTCTCCAGCCGGTAGTCGGCGACCGCCGCTGCCATCAGCAGCAGCTCGGTGTGAGGCAGGTGTCGGAGCACCTCCTCCAGCATCTGCCCCGCCGTCTCGACCTTGGTCACCTCAACTCCCGCAACCGCGGGAAGCAGATCGGAGGTGGTCACCAGGGCCACCTCGGCCCCGCGTTCCGCCGCGGCCTCCGCCAGGCTCATGCCCATTCTTCCGCTGCTGTGGTTTCCGAGATACCGCACCGGGTCAATCGGCTCCCTGGTCCCCCCAGAGGTTACCAGCACTCGAATCCGCGCCAGCGGTCCCGGCGAGCGCACCAGGGTGGCCGCGGCCACCAGGATGTCAGATGGCTCGGCCATTCGGCCCACCCCTTCCCTGCCGGAGGCCAGCCGACCGCTGACCGGCCCTACGAAATGGATGCCCCGCCGTCGCAACACCTCACAGTTGGCAGCCGTGGCGGGGTGGGTCCACATGGCAGTCTCCATCGCGGGAGCCACCAGCACCGGGGTGCGGGCCGCCAGCAGGGTTGAGGACACCACATCGTCGGCCAGGCCGGCGGCCATTCGTGCCAGGGTGCTTGCGGTGGCCGGAACTACCAGGTGCAGATCGGCCCACCCGGAGAGGTCCAGATGGGGCATGCCCGCTCCTTCCAGATCGTCTCCGGGCGCCAGAAGCCTCCGATGGACAGGGTGCCCAGCCAGAGCCTGCAGGCTGAGGGGGGTAACGAACGAGGCGGCGGCATCGGTGAGGGCCACCCGTACTTCGGCGCCTTCCCGCCGCAGCTCGCTGATCAGGGCCGGCACCTTGACGGCCGCGATGCCACCGCATACATGCACGGCGACCCGCAGATCGGCGAAGCGGAAACCTCTTCCAGTCATGATGCGATCATTGTGCCAGCCCCCACTTCCCCGACCGCGGTCAGCCCACTCCGAGCCGCACTATTCCCGCGATCTCCCCGGCCGCTCGGTCAACGTCGTCGTTGACGACCTGGTGCTGGTACTCACCGGCCTCGGCCAGTTCCAAGTCCGCGTTCCTCGTGCGCAGCGTGACCTCCTCGGCCCCTTCGGTCCGGCGGCTGGTCAGGCGCGCCAGCAGCTCCTCCCTCGATGGGGGAGTTAGGAAGATGAAGGTTGCGCCCAGGTCCTGCCGGCGCAGCTGACGGGCACCTTGGACATCGATCTTGAGGAGGACATTCCGGCCCCGCTTGAGCAGCTCGGCAACCCTGGCGCGGGAGGTGCCATAGCGATGGCCGTGGACCACGGCCGTCTCCAGAAATTCGCCCGCTCTCTCCATCCGCTCGAAGTCCCGGTCGCTGACGAAGGAATACTCGCGTCCATCCTGCTCTCCTGGCCGGGGCAGCCTGGTGGTGAACGCCACCGGCCGCTCGAGTTCCGGAACCAGGGTGAGCAGGCGGCGTATGACCGTATCCTTGCCAACCCCGCTCGGTCCCGACAGGACAAAGAGCCGACCTTCCGGCTTGGGCCCGGTCACCAGACGGCATCCTCAAGCTCTTGCCAGGGCCAGACCACAGCGCCGACACCCCCGAGTTGGTCCCGCAGCTGCTGCAGGTCAGCGGGCAGAGGGCTGCAGAACACCATCTCAGCTCCGCTCTCAGGGTGCCTCAGGTGCAGCATCGCGGCATGGAGGGCTGGGCGCGTGGCCGAGGCGGCGTGAGCCGAATACAGCCCGTCCCCCACGATCGGTCTCCCGATGTAGGCGAGGTGGACCCGGATCTGGTGAGTGCGTCCCGACAACAGGCGAAGACGCAGCGCAGTGTGCTCCGGGAGTCGCTCGGTCACGTAGAACTCCGTTGAAGACGCCCGCCCCTCTGCCGTGACCGCCATCCTTCCAGGGCGCTTTGCGTCCCGGCCGACCGCAGCGTCTACCCTGCCCCGCTCCTCAGTGAAACCGCCTGAGACCAGGGCCCAGTATTCTCGACCCATGGTCCGCTCCCTCAGCTGCCGGGCGAGCGACTCATGGGCCTGGTCGGTGCGCGCCAGCGCCAGCAGACCACTGGTCCCCTTGTCCAGCCTGTGGACTATGCCTGGGCGCTCATCCCCTCCCCGGGACGACCACGCGCCGCCGATCCGCCCGAGGGCGTCCACCAGAGTCGGCCCGTGGTGCCCGGGAGCTGGGTGGACCACGACCCCGGCAGGCTTTTCGACCACCACCAGGAAGCGGTCGTCGTAGAGGACTCGCGGGCTGGCCAATGGGACAGGGCTCGCGGTCTTGGCCCTCGGGGCGACTCTGATGTCCAGATCCCGGGGGACCACGGCGGCCGGCCGGAGCGCCGGCTCCCCCCCGATCTGGACCAGTCCGTCGAGAATGAGTTGACGGGCATGAGCGCGGCCCTGCCCCAGTTCCTGGGCCAGGAAGTAGTCCAGGCGCATGCCCCCGTCTGGTGAGCGCAGGAGGACAGCCTCCCCACCCGGCCGGGACTCACCCGTCACGTCGGCTCTGCAGTAGGAATCGCAGGACAATAAGCACCATTCCCACCGTGATGCCGCTGTCGGCCACGTTGAACACCGGCCAGTGGGGCAGCTGGATGAAGTCCACGACGTATCCCTGGGTGAAGCGATCTATCGCGTTGGACAGAGCGCCGCCGACCACCATCCCGACTGCGGCCTGCACCCACCACGCCTCCCGTGCCAGCTGCCGCCAGTACCACAGGGCGGCCACCACGACCACCCCGGCGACCAGCAAGAAGAGCCAGTCCACATTGGGCAGGATGCTGAAGGCGGCGCCGGTGTTCTCGATGTAATGGATGTGCACCGGTGCCCCCGGCCACAACTCCTGACCGAGAAACAGAGAGTGCGTCACCCAGAACTTGGTCAGCCGGTCGAGGGCGAAGACAATTGCCGCTGCCACCACAGCGCCAATTGGCCAGAAGCCCCGGTGCTCGACTCCCTGGGCGTCCTGCTCAGTCCGTGGCGAAGCTTGCTCAGTCGCGCCGGAGTTCCTTGCAGGGAATGCACTTGGTGGCATAGGGCAGAGCCTTGAGCCGCTCTATGTCGATCTCCTTGCCACAACTGCGACAGACTCCGTAGTCGCCCCGGGCAAGGCGGTCGAGAGCGTCCTGACACTGATGGTACATCTGCTCCAGGTTCTCTCGGATGGCGAGCTGCCGCTCGTGCTCTTCCATCTCGCCGGCATGGTCGGTGGGGTGCTCGTGGAAAGGTGCCTGGTCACCGCCCGAGGCCTCCCCCTTCAGGTGCGCCAGCTCCTGCTCCAGGCGGCTGCGCTCGGTCTCGACCTGCTGCCGGATGATAGCCAGGTCACTTTCGCGCGACGAGGTCGACGTCTCGGTCATGCTCCTACACCTCGATGCTTGGCGATGGGTTCCCGCCGCCTGGCGGCGGGTGATAAGGCCGCACGCGGGCAGCGGTGGAATTATGGGCCGTCCGGGGTGACGGTGTCATTCTCCGCCCTGCTGGAGCTCAGCGGAACGACCCGCAGCTGGGCGGTCATGCCCTGGACCACCACCTCCCGCCATCCCTGCTCTTCGCTCGCCACCGCCAGGACCTCGATCTCCGTCAGGAAGCACTGCCTCTTAAGCAGGACCTCGCCTGATGAGATCACCTCCAACAATGAAGGATCGGCGGTTGCCATCTGCAGCGTGGCCGGCATCCCCGGCTTGAGAGAAGCCTGCTTGCGCTGGTTTTGTACGTGCCGGACCAGCTGGCGGAGCAAGCCCTCCCGTCTTAGCTCCGGGCTCAGCTCAAAGTCCAGCTCGATCGTCGGCCTCCCGGACCGGGCGTGAGGATCGCAGGTGACCTGACCCACATTGATCTCGGCCGCCAGGACAGAGGCCAGTTGGGGTGAGAGGTCGACGCCACTGACCACCGCTCCCCGCAGCGGCTGCCGGGTGGGGACGCCGGCCACCTCTCGCAGCGCCCGGGCCTCCTCGGCCAGGTGGCGAACGTCGTCCATGCTCCCAAGCAGGTCGGGGTCAGACCACTCGGCCTGGCTTAGCGGGTAGTGCGCGAGGTGCACCGATGCAGGGGCCGTGTTCAGAGGCCGCACCAGCTCCGAGTAGATGGCATCGGCCACGAAGGGTGTGAACGGAGCCATCAGGAGAGATGTGTCGCGCAGGACCCTCCAGAGGGTTGCGAATGCCGCCGACGCCTCTTCGGCCGCACCCCGGAAGCGGGGCCGGGAGCAGCGAAGGTACCAGGTGCTGGTGTCTTCCACCAGATTCTGGATGGCTCGGCAAGCCGCATGGGCGTCGTAGCTGTCGAGGTGGTGGTTGACCTCGCTCACGGTTTGATTGAGGCGGGCGAGAATCCAGCGATCCAGCACGTGGTCGCTTTGGGGGACCTCGTCTCTGGGCCGCCAACCCTGCAGCTCGGCGTAGGTCACCAAGAAGCTCTGGGTGTTCCAGAGGACGTTGAGGAACTTTCCCGCGGTCTCCTGCACCCTCTGAGCCGATATCCGGTATTCCTGACCCACCGTGACGGTCGTGTAGAACCACCAGCGCAGCCCGTCGGCGCCGGTCCTGGAGAGGAGGTCCCAGGGATCGACGACGTTTCCCCTGGACTTGGACATCTTGCGGCCCTGTTCATCGACCACCAGGCTCGGCACCACCACATTGCGATAGGCTGGCTGGTCGAAGAGCAGTACCGACTCCGCCAGCAGGGTGTAGAACCACCCCCTGGTCTGGTCGAGCGCCTCACAGATGTAATCGGCAGGGTGGTCCTGCGAGAATCGCTCCTGGTTCTCGAAGGGATAGTGCCACTGCGCATACGGCATGGCACCGCTGTCATACCAGCAGTCGATCACCTCCGGCACGCGGCGCATTTGCTCGCCGCAGGAGCACGGGAGCGTGACCTCGTCGATGAACGGCTTATGGGGGTCGAAGTCGCCTGACACGCCAAGCTCCTTAAAGCTCCCGACGCAACGCTCCCGCCCGCAACCATGGCACACCCAGATGGGCAGCGGGGTTCCCCAATATCGGGCCCGGGAGAGGTTCCAGTCCTGGAGCGTTTCCAGCCAGTTGCCCATGCGTCCGTCCCTGATGTGGGCGGGGACCCAGCGCACCTCCGAGTTGTGGCGCAGGAGGGAGTCCTTGACCGCGGTCGTGCGGATGAACCAGGAGTCGAGCGCGTAGTAGATGAGTGGCGTCTCGCAGCGCCAGCAGAAGGGGTAGGTGTGCAGGATGCGCTCCTCGTGGTACAGGAGCCCGCGTTCTCTCAGTTCGTTTTGGATCACGGGGTCAGCGGCCTTGAAGAAGAGCCCGGCAAAGTGCTCAACGAAGGGCAGGAAGCGACCATCGGTGCCGACCGTGTGGGCCACCTCCAGCCCCGCCTGCTGGCAGAGCCGCAGATCGTCCTCCCCGTACACAGCGGATGTGTGGACGATGCCGGTGCCCTCATCTCCCGAGACGAAGTCGCCGGCCAGGACCTGCCATGCCCCGGGCTGGTCGGGGAGATAGTCGAAGAGTCGCTGGTAGCGCAGTCCGACCAGCCGAGACCCCGGAAAGCTCTCCTCTATCTGGTAGTCGCCATCCAGGATCGAGAGGCGGGAACGGGCCACCACCAACCGCTCGCTCCCCTGCCGTACCCTCACATATTCGATCTCCGGCCCCACCGCGAGAGCGAGGTTGCCGGGCAGGGTCCAGGGCGTCGTGGTCCATGCCAGCAGGCTGGTTTGGGGGTCATCGACCAGACGAAATCGGACGGTCACGGCCGGGTCAGGGGTGTCATCGCGGTAGGCGCCGGGCTGTCCCAGCTCGTGACTGCTGAGAGAGGTCTGGCAGCGGGGGCAGTAGGGCGCGACGCGGTACCCGCGATACAGCCATCCCCGATCGAAGATCTCCTTTAGGCTCCACCACACCGATTCGATGTAGCTCGCGTCGTAGGTCCTGTAAGCGCGCTCCATGTCCAGCCAGAACCCGATCCTGGAGGTGAGGCGCTCCCACTCGTCGATGTACTCCATGACGCTCGTGCGGCAGAGGCGGTTGAACTCCTCGACGCCGAACTCCTCAATCTCGGCCTTGGAGCGGAGCTTTAGGCTGCGCTCCACCTCGAGCTCGACCGGGAGCCCGTGCGTGTCCCATCCGCCCCGACGCTCCACCCTGCGGCCCAGCATCTGCTGGTAGCGCAGGAAACAGTCCTTGAAGGAACGGGCCAGGACGTGATGGACCCCGGGCATACCGTTGGCGGTCGGAGGCCCTTCGTAGAAGACGAAGGGGACCCCGTCCCGGTTCTGCTCCAGACTCTTCCGAAAGACACCCTCCCTCTCCCACCGCTCGAGGATCTCCTCCTCCAGGTGGGGAAGGTTCAGATGCTGGGGAAGTGGATCGAAAACTGGCATCAGGGCGTGCGACCATCTCCTGCTGATAGCTCTTGGCGACAACCGGGAGCGGGCTGACATCAGGTCGGTGCGCCCCTCCAGCCCTCAAAGTATGCAGGAGTCGGCCGGGGACGCGACCGGCGGGCGCGGCTGGACTACAGGTGGCTACGATGGCGAGGAGGCCGGGTGTGGACCTGGGGCCGTCGATCCCCAGGGGAGTGAGGTAGATGCAGTGAGCGGGGAACAGTCCGCGGTCCCAACCTTTGGGCCGGAGATCGAGCTGTACTTCGAGGACTTTCTGGCGGGTCAGCATTTCGCGCTCGGGTCCACCACGATCCAGGAACCAGAGATCCTCGACTTCGCCCGCCGCTACGACCCCCAACCATTCCACGTCAGCGTGGACTCCGCCCGGGCGACCATCTTTGGCGGTCTCATCGCCAGTGGGTGGCAGACAGCGGGAATCTGGATGCGGCTGTACTGCGACTCCCTGCTCTTGCGCGCGGCGAGCCTTGGCTCACCGGGAGTGGAGGATCTGCGGTGGATGGCACCGGTCAGACCCGGGGATCTCCTCGTCGGGTCCGCGGACGTGATCTCGACTGCCCCTTCGACCCGCCACCCAGCCCGGGGATCGGTCGTGATCCGAGGTGAGCTGCGGGATCGCGACGGAGCCTCGAAGATGCGCCTTACGGCGTGGGGACACTTCGCCAGGCGCCGACACTAAATCCCGCCCCGGTGTCGCGATCTCTCAGTCGCCCTCGCGGGAGCCGGTGCCGGGCGGCCGGCCGGGCCGTTGGGCCCAGCCGGCCGGGGTCCTGATCAGCCCAGCGAGTACAGCTCGGGATAGATCTCGTCGAACACACCCTGGGGCAAGAGTCCCTTCAAGTTGCTCTTGTACATGGTGAGCTGATACGGGGTGTCTGGCATCCAGACCACCGGCAGCTGCTGCACCAGGTAGTCCTGGTACTTGAACAAAGCCGCCACCTCGGCCGCCTGGGTGGGCTCACTGTGCGTCGCCCGGATGTTGGCGTCGTTGGTGGGGTTCGAGTAATCGCCGGGATTGTTGCCCGAGTAGAAGACCGAGCCGCCGGTCGGCAGCACATCGGGGTAGTAGGTCCAGCCCCCGCCCCAGTCCGCCAGCTCCCAGCCGCTGCAGGGGGTGCTGAATGTGCAGCCATTGAAGGCTGTGGAGATCACCTGGCTGAAAGGCGCTGACGTCAACGTCAGTCCAATCCCCGCGACCTTCTTCAGGGTGGACTGCAGTGCCTCCATCTCGTTTGTGAGCGGGGTGCTGCCACTGGCGTAGATCATGGTCAGAGAAAGGCGCTGACCCGCCGCGACGCCCGTACCGCAGTCTCCCGTGGCGTTGCCGGCCTTGCCGCAGACCGTGGTGCCGCCGGGGTTGACGGTCCAGCCGTTGTCGCGCAGAAGGCTCACGGCCTTGGTGGCGTCGTACGGGTAGTACTGCTTGCCACTCTCGAGCGGGCTCTCATCGGGGTTGTTGGGGGGATACTCTGGCACCGGGCCGCTGTTGACCCTGCCAATGCCGCTCTCGAAGTCACTTATGTACTGAGGCTGGTTGACCAGGGACTGGAACGCCTGGCGGAAGTACAGCTGCTTGAAGATGGGTCCCACGGTCGGATTGGTGAAGTTGTAGGGCGCGTAGACCGTGGAGAACGAATACCAGGGCGCGTAGGAGTAGCCCTCGGTCTTCTCCAGCGATTTGCGCTGGGCAAGGTCCTGAGCCGGGATGTACCCGATCGTAAGGCTGCCGTTGTGCAAATCGTTGAACTCCGCCGAGTCGCTGGTGAAGGGGAGCCCCTCGAAGGCGGAGATGGTGGGCTTGGACGGCCCGGAGTAGCTCTTGTTGGGGACCATCTTGAAGAAGCCGCTGCTGGTGAACTCGGTGAGCCGGAAGGGACCGTCGACCACCTGCCAGAGCGGATTGCTCGCGTAGGTCGAGAGCTGCTGGGACTGGAGGTTCAGAAACTGCGCCACCCCGAGCGCCCCGCTGGTCGCGGTCCCGGGGTCGCCGGGGACGTACTGAGCGGGGCTGGTCCCCGCGACGACAACCCTGGGGGCGGCCGAGGTGTCGTAGGCCCCGACCGCTCCGGAGCTGGACAGCTTGTCCCAGGAGGCCTGGGGCAGGGGGTAGATCTGGCTCAACTCGTTGTAGGTGAACCAGGTCGGGTTGTAGGAGCCATTCAGCTTGAACTGGAGCGAATAGGTCCCGGTCGCCTGGTAGCTGACCAAGTTGACGGGGAACGCTCCGGGCACGGCCCCACCCCAGCCCGGGCCGGGCGCACTGGTGCTGCCCACGGTCGGGCTCTTGGGATCCGTAACCGCGCTGAGCAGGTTCATCCAGAAGATCACATCCCGGGACGTGATCGGAGTGCCGTTGGACCACTGCCAGTGCTTGAGGGTGATGTCGATCGTGGTGTTGTTGTCAGAAAAGACCGGGGGATCCGCGATGCTGAGGGACTTGTTCAACACCGGCTCCCCCGCCTGGCCGTACCAGTACAGCGGCAGATACATCATCTGCATGAACTGGTTGGTGTTGTTGACGCTGAAATAGGTGGACGACTCCATCGGCAGGATGTAGTTGGGCGGCGCGTTCGGTGCCTCCGCGAACGTGACGGTACCCCCCGACGTGGTCTTGCTGGCGGCGCCGCCTCCACAGGCGGCCAACAGGACCGCGGCCGCCAGCGAAAGGCCGGCCACGCCCACCCATCCGGAACTGCGCGGATGGGCCCAGTTCCGCACCAAACGATCCGCGATCCTTCCCATTCTCAACTCCTAAGTTGGGCCAAAGTCCCTGCCATCAAATCCCCGGGTTCTCGAACATCCGCCGGCTCGGTCAAACCAATTCGGCCGTGGCCGAAGGAGCCGAGCCTAAGGGGCGAGAGCGGAGGTCAGCATAGCAGCGGGACCAAGCTGAGCCGACTTGCAGCTCGAGGCAGAGCGCCGACTTCACTGGGCTCAGCCGACCGGCCACTCCCAACCCAGAGCCCTTGGCCCGAGCTCAGGGTTGGGAGCGTCGTCCCGTGGTCAGCGCTGGTCGCGCAGAAAGGCGGGAATGTCTATGTCGTCGTAGCTGGAGGACTCCTCCCTGACCACCGGCCGGCGCACCACCTCGGGCAAGGGTTCCTGCAACTCCTGGGGCCTCGTGGCGCGATACTTCTCCGCCAGCTCGCGATTGACCTGGGGACCCGTGCTGAAGCCGGTCGCGATCACCGTGATCTTGACGTCCCCGCCCATCCTGTCGTCCAAGACCGCTCCGAAGATGATGTTGGCGTTGGCGTCGGCATTCTGCCGAATCATGTCGCAGGCCTCGGTCACCTCGTGGAGGGTGAGGTCGGGACTGGCCGTGATGTTGAGCAGAATCCCCTTGGCGCCGGAGATGGAAGTCTCCAGCAGCTGGCTCGCCACGGCATCCCGGGCCGCGTCCTGGGCTCGGTTGTCCCCACTGCCGTATCCGATCCCCATCAGCGCCGCCCCCTGGCCGGACATGATCGCCTTGACGTCGGCGAAGTCGAGGTTTATCAGGCCCGGGTAAACGATGAGGTCGGAGATGCCCTGCACTCCCTGGCGCAACACGTCGTCCGCCTTGCGGAAGGCGTCGACCATGGTGGTGCGCCGATCCGTCACCGCGATGAGACGATCGTTCGGGATGGTGATCAGGGTGTCGACCCGGCCCGACAGCTGCTCCACGCCGCGCTCCGCCGAATCCGCCCGGCGGCGCCCCTCGAAGCTGAAAGGCTTGGTGACGACCCCGATCGTGAGCGCCCCGCTGGATCGCGCGATCTCGGCGATGATCGGTGCCGCTCCGGTGCCGGTGCCGCCGCCCATGCCGGCCGTGACGAAGACCATGTCGGAGTCGTGCAGGATGGTGGCCAGCTCGTCGCGCGACTCCTCCGCCGCGTTCTCGCCGACCTCCGGGTCTCCCCCCGCACCGAGGCCTCTGGTCACCTTGCGCCCGATGTGGACCTTGGTCGGCGCCTCGGAGGCGTCCAGCGCCTGGCGGTCGGTGTTGACCGCGATGAAGTCAACCCCGCGCAGCTTGGCCCGGATCATCCGGTTCACGGCGTTGCTGCCCCCTCCGCCCACTCCGATCACTTTGATGCGGGCGTTTCCCTGGGTGGTGCGGTCAAGGTCGTCTTGCGGCATCGTGGCCTCCTTCAGAACAGCTCGTGGAGCCAGCGGTTCAGCCGGCCCTGGCTGCGCGTGGTTCGTGGGTTGCTGCGTTCGCGAACGGTGGTCGAGCGCTGACCCCAGCGCAGCAGTCCGGCGACAACGGCATGCTCGGGCATGCCCACCTGATCTGCGAGCCCCGCGAATCCCTCGGGGACCGCCACCCTGACAGGTATCTCAAGTATGTGGTGGATGGCTGCCGGGAAGCCACGCAGCCGGGCGCAACCTCCGGTCAACACGACCTTCTGAACCCCCCCCTCCTGCTCCAGCGCCTCACCGATCAGGCGCGCCATCTCGCGCGCCCTGGGCTCGATCACCTCTGCCAGCCAGCGCCGTGGCACCTCCTCGCGCCCAACCCCGGCGATGCCCACGACGGTCACCATCTCCTCCACCAGAACCTTGCCCGGGTCACACTCACCATGGCGGCACTTGATGACCTCGGCCTCCTCGTGGTCGCAATGGAGGCCGGTCGCCAGGTCGTTGGTGACGTTCTGACCCCCCACCGGGAGGACCAGGACCCGCCGTATCGTTCCCTGGCGGAAGATGGCGATGTCGGTGGTCCCGCCCCCGACATCGACCACCGCCACCGCGCCCTCTAGTTCGGAGTCCCGGAGCACCCCCTCCGCGGAGGCCAACGGCTGCACCACCACGTCATCCACGCGCAGGCCCGCGGAGTGGGCGCAGCCGACCAGGGCCTCGAGATGCGCCGTCGAGGCCATCACCACTTCGGCATCCACCGCCAGGCGGCTGCCGGCGACGCCGCGCGGGTCGCGCAACCCGCCGCTGGAGTCGACCGAGTAGGACCGGGGGATCAGGTGCACCACCTCGGTGCCCTCCTCGTAACTTCCATCCCTGGCCGCCTCCAGCACCCGGTTGAGATCCCCGCTCCCAACCGCCCCACTGCGGGAGGCGACCGACACGACCGCCTCGCTGGAGCGGCTGTTGAGGTGCCTTCCTCCAAGGCAGAGCACCGCCGAGTCGATCTCGTGCCCGGCGGCGCGTTCGGCCGCATCCAGAGCCCTGGTGATGGCGCCGGATGCCTGGTCGGGATCT
>DAHWNZ010000005.1:0-80376 GCA_027339635.1 Candidatus Dormiibacterota bacterium | reverse complement strand
CGGGCGTTGTCCCATACATGTTTGCCGATCGCCTGCAGAAAGTAGGGATAGCCGCGTGCCGTCTCCAATGCGACGGACAGAGCGCCGGGCTCCCAGCGAACGGCCAGATCGCTGGCTGGCACCACGAGCGCATCGCGAGAGCCGTCCTCATCCAAGAGTCCAACCGGCCGGTAGTCGTATAGACGCTCCGCGTAGCTGGTGGCATCGGCCAGCTGGGCGGGTAGTGAAGGTAGGCCGGCGCCGACGAAGGCGACCGGAAGAGGCGATCCGGACTGCCCGAGCTCGTGGACGGCGACGTTGACGGCCGCCAGCTCGGCTGAGGATGCCTCCTGAAGCTCGTCGACCAAGATGAGAACCCCGATTGCGAGGTCGCGCGCCGTCTGTCCCAGCACTTCGAATAGCTCGGCCAGGTCAGCCGACAAGTTGCCCGAGTCGGCCACACCGTGCAAGGGGTCTACATCGACCCCGAGTGAGACCGCGCCGCTTGGGTCGATCTTAAGGCTGAACGCCTTGAACACGCTTAGGAGGCGACGGAGGCGGGGCACCGGATGGCGGCCCGTGGCGGTGTGCATGCTGCGCGTGAGGGCCCGATTCAGAGCGACCGGGAGCGCACCCGCGGCGCTGGCCTCCATCTTGGCGACGATCCAGCCGGTCGAGGTGACCCTGGTCATGAACTCGTTCAACAGCACGGTCTTACCGACGCCGCGCAGACCGTTGAGTATCCAGCCGCGGTCGCCCTCTCCCGTCGTCTCGACCCGGCGCCGAACCACGTCGAAGGCGCTGAGTAGGTCTTCGCGGCCGGCTAGGAGTGGCGGACGGCGCCCGGCGCCAGGCCGGTAGGGGTTCGTGACCGGATCCACGATCAGACTCTATTACGATGACTAACGATCTGCCTTATACGATTTCATCGACTCTTACAGACCGAGCAGCGACACGTCCATGGCTCCAGCCGAGGTTGCCGCTGTTGGATCGTCGCCGCCGGTCCGGAGCGACGAGGCTCGGAGGCAGCTAGCGTCTCGGCCAGGGCCGATCGTCACAGGCGCTCGAGGCCAGCGCTACGGGCCAGTAACCGACGTGCCCGACGTGCCGATCTGCGCTGCTCCGGTGACCACGCGCTTCGTTCTGGCGTGTCGTTCTGTTGGCGGCTCAGGCGGCGGACCACGTCCAAACCGACCTACACCGCCGAGCACCTGAGGGGTGATCTGCGGCATCAGGCTCCGACCGCCCCGGGGAATAGACGATCTCAGTGGCTGTGCTCGGTGACGGACGTTGATCGCCACTCTCGGCCGAGCAGCCCGAAGCCCCACGAGTCGGAGATCTCGCCGTTCACGATGTACCAGCGCGGCGACGACCAGACCCGCCGACTCTGCAACCAGGCGTTCTTCACCAAGCTCTACCTCGGCGAGGACAACGAGGTCCGCGCCGCCCTGGCCCGGCCGTTTGACATCCTGCTCGACACCGACATGCACGACCGCGCCCGGTCCTGGGCCGACGATCCTGCCGCCTACGCCGGCAGCCTCAGCACCCGCGAACCGATTTCGCTGGTACCAGGTTTGAACTTCGACGATCTAGTGCCCCCAGCAGGACTCGAACCTGCGCACCCGGCTCCGGAGGCCGGCGCTCTATCCACTGAGCTATGAGGGCTTGGTCGGGCCGACTCGACGTGGGCCACCCCACGGTCGACCGACGGCGCCGCGGCTCCTAGCCTACTCGTCCTCGTCGCCGATGGTGAACATCAGCCCGTCCTGAACGTCGTACAGGGCATCCATCCACTCGGCGATGGTCACGTCCTCGGCCCGGATCCGGCTGACCGCATGTCCCTCTCTGGCCAGGAGCTTGCGGCACTGAGTGCGCAGGGCCACGGGGACGGTCACCTCCTCAGCGATGTTCAATTGCTCGAGTTCGTTGAGGAGACGATCCACGAACAGGATCTTGTTCCTCCTGGCGTTTCTCTCCCGCCGGGAGATGTGGTCCACCTCATAGAGCTTGGTGATCTCGCGGGAGGTTTCAGAGATGGTTGGCAAAATCGTTCCCTTGAAGTGGCGCGATCGTATGAAATGAGCCCCGGAGTCGATCATCGACGCCGCAATCTAAGCCAATCCTAGATCGCCGGGCCGGGATCGTCAAGGTGCCCATCACGAAGTCGAAGTGATCCGCCACCAGAGCCGCCCAGATCCCCAGCGGCCACCAGCATAACCTGGTCCCCAACCTCCAGCTGCAGGCGGCCATCGGTCCGCACGCCTAGAAGACGTCCCTGGACAACGCGGTCAGGGAGGTGCAGTTCGACCTCACGTCCCATCCAGCTGAGTCGCTGCACCCAATGGTCCAAGAGCCCCTCGAAGCCCGTCGCAAGCCACTGCCGGTAGCGGGCCTCAAGGCGCTCCAGCAGCTCCAGCAGCAGTTTCGCCGGCATCCCATCCCAGCCCTCAAGGTCCAGGGCGGTGGCGTTGGGCCCGGGGCGCTCAGCCTTGGGGATGCCGGCCCAGGCGACGTTGCAGCCGACACCCACGGCGACCCCGGCTGAGGGACCACCCGGCACCCCGACAGTCTCCACCAGAAGCCCGGCCACCTTGCGACCACCGACCAGGCAGTCGTTGGGCCACTTGAGCGAGATGGTCAGTCCGGTGGCGGCCTCGATCCCCTCCGCCACGGCCAGGCCGGCCGCCAGAGCCAGAGTGGGGTCGGGCGCCGTCGGCCGCCAAAGGACAGAGAACATCACCGAGGTTCCCGCGGGGGCGACCCAGGAGCGGCCGAGGCGGCCCCTGCCCGCCGTCTGCTCGTCGGCGATCACCACCAGGCCCTCGGAGGTCGAATTGCGGGCCGCTCTTGCCACCAGATCCTGGGTGCTGACGACCCGGCTGTGAAGGCGCAGCCGGTACGGCAGGCCCCGGGCCGCCACCCTGAGGCGCAGCCACTCGGCGCCCTGGGAGCCCACGGCTTCGCGGCTCAACTACTCGATCCTGCCTGGCGGGTCTTCGGCATCCGGGGCACTCTCGTATACTGCGGCCTCGTGGAGAACTGGGAGCGGATCGAGCTCTTCAGCTCCTTCCTCAAGTTGACCGGTGACATCGAGGTGGTGCCCCCCCTGCGGCTCACCGATGTGGTCAACAGGATGACGGAGTACCTGGAGGTTAGGCAGCTCACCCTTGAGCCGCTGGCAAGCACCTACCCCGTGATCAGCACGGTGGAGGAAGCGGCCATGGTGTCGAAGCGCTCGATACTCATCATCGCGCCGCTCAGCGACAGCAGTGCGGACCCAGGAGGGCGCCGCACCCTCCTGGAGCAGAAGGTCGCCCACCAGGTGGCGCTCACGATCGACACGTTCTCGCTGGTGTGCGAGGTCTTCCTGGAGCCACGCCTGAGCCTGAGGGAGACCCTGGAGCGAAGCGTCGACGACTTTCTGGCGGTTCGCAACCTCAATGCCGTGTGGCTGCCCGCCCTGACCCACGAGCGGGTGACAATTCAAAGGCCATTCGCCCTGGTTCACCCTCGCCAGATCCTGAGCTTCTCGGAGCGGGGATCGGCGTCCCTCTGACCGCAGGCTTGCCCACCCAAGCTGGCGGCGAGATGCGCCAGGCGGCGACCGTGGTGCTCCTGAAACAGGTTCCGTCCACCCCCGCGCAGATCGAGGTCCTCCTGCTGGAGCGACCTGCCGGGGCGGCTTTCGCGCCCGGCACCCAGGTCTTCCCAGGAGGGTCCGTGGACTGCTCGGACCGGGACCCGAGGTGGGGGGACCTGGTGGAAGGGTGGTCCGACAGTGAGGTGGATCCGCGCACACCGCTTTGGATTCGCATCAACGCCATCCGGGAGACCTACGAGGAGACCGGCGTTCTTCTCGCGCTCCGTCCGGACCGGTCGCCGTGCACCCCGGAGGACCTCAGCCACTTGGAGCCGATGCGACGGGGCCTGCGCACAGGCGATGGTCGGACGTTCCGAGCTGGGCTGGCGGCGCGGGGGTTGCTGCCCGACGTCCGAGCACTCGTGTTCTGCGCCCACTGGATAACCCCTGCTGGCCTGCCGCGGCGCTTCGACACCCGCTTCTTCCTGGCCGAGCTCCCCGAGGGTCAGGAGCCCGCCCCTGATCCGATGGGCGAGCACACCGGGCTGCGATGGGCCATCCCGGAGGTGGCGCTTGAGGAGGCCTCTCAAGGGCTGTGCCAGCTCCTGCCGCCGACGCGGGCGGTGCTCGGGCTGGTCGCCTCTGCGCGGGGCGTCGCCGACCTCCTGGCAGGTGGCGCAGATGGCTCGATACAGACCATCGAACCCAGACTCGAGGACGTCAACCAGGAACACTTCCCGGGCCTCGATGTGGACAGGGTACTGGGGCGCTGACCATGGGAGCCGCCCGAGTGGAGTTGGTCCGAGCCCGGAATCCCGGGCCTCTCACCGGCCCGGGCACCAATACCTGGCTCTATGGACTTGGGGAGGCGGTCGTTATCGACCCCGGACCGGCCACACCTAGCCACCTGGACGCGGTCATGGCCGCCGCGAGTGCCATCGGGCCGGTCGCGATGATCGTGGTGACCCATCACCACCAGGACCACGCCGAAGGGGCCAGGCAGCTGAGCGCACTGACCGGAGCACCACTGGCCCTGTTTCACACCGAAGTGAGCGCCCCGGGCGACCTCGGGTTGCACCACCACGACCGAATCCTGGCCGGTGGTGCCGAGCTTCTGGTGCTGCACACCCCGGGTCATGCGGCCGACCACGTGTGCCTGTTTGAGGAGCCGAGGCGCCTGCTTTTCAGCGGCGACCACGTGCTCTCAGGGACGACCAGCGTGATCTGGCCGCCGGACGGCAACATGGACCAGTATCTGGCCTCGCTCCAACTGGTGATCGACAGCGCGCCCCACCGGATACTCCCGGGCCACGGTGAGCCAATCGAGGATCCGGATCGGGCCCTGGCAGAACTCCTGAGCCACCGCCTCGCCAGAGAGCAGCAGATATTCGAGCTGCTCAAAGCGGGCCCGGCCCGGCCCCGCGACATCGTCACGGCGCTGTACGCCACCTATCCACAGGCCGTGTGGGAGGCGGCGGAGAAAACCGTGCTGGCCCACCTGCTACGGCTTGAGGCCTCGGGGAGGGTCCGCCGCTCGACCCGGGCGGACGACTCCCCCTTCGAGGTCCTTGCCTAGCCCAGGTGAAAAGGCAGGTGAGCCAGGGTTCTGGTCATGACCCCGGTCGGTCCCTTGGGCACAAGCTGCGCCAGGAGCGGCTCCGCGTGGTAGGACGAGGCCGCGATGTCGAGATGCACCCAGGGCTTGCCCGCCACGAACTCGCGAATGAAGATCGCCCCATTGATCGTGCCCGCGGCGGTTGTACCCGAGGTGTTACGGATATCCGCGATGTCGCAGGTCAGAGCCACATCGTGCTCAGGCAGGAGGGGAAGCTCCCAAACCCTCTCCCCCGCCTCCACGGCGGACGCCCTGAGCGCTTCGATGAGCTCGGGGCTGTTGCCCATGGCCGCGGTGACGGGATGGCCGAGGGCTATCGAGACGGCGCCGGTCAGGGTGGCCACGTCCACGAGGTGGGTGGCCCCTTGGCTGATCGCATAGCAGAGGGCGTCCGCCAGCACCAGGCGGCCTTCTGCGTCGGTGTTGTTGATCTCAATCGACTTGCCGTTCATAGCGGTGACCACGTCCCCCGGCTTGGTCGCTCCACCGCCTGGCATGTTCTCGGTGAGCGGAGCGACCGCGATCACCTCGATGCGCGGCTCGGTGCGAGCGATCACTGAGAGAGCCTGAACCACGGCGGCGGCGCCACTCATGTCGGACTTCATCGTCACCATCCCAGCATTGGGCTTGAGAGAGATACCCCCGGTGTCGAAGGTGATGCCCTTGCCGACCAGCGCCAGCACCCGGCCGGAGCGATCCGAGGAGCGGGGCTTGTAGCGGAGCAGCAGCAGCTTTGGTGGCTGGTGCGACCCCCGAGCCACCGCGAGCAACGCGCCCATGCCCAGCTTCTCCATCTCGCTTCGCTCGACGACCTTCATGGCGAGTCCGCAGGACTTGGCCAACCGGTCCGCCTCCTGGACAAAGTCGGACGGAGTCAAGAGGTTGCTGGGGCGCCACTGCAGGACGCGAGTGGCGTTGGTGGCCTCGGCCAGTCTGACTCCTGCCGCCAGGGCCGCAGCCAGGTCGGAGCCAGATCCCAAGCCGATCACCTCCAGGTCTTCAATTTGCCCTGCGGACTCGGCTTGCTTGAATTCGCCGGCATGGTAGTTGCCGAGGGTTATCCCTTCGGCGATGGCCCGGGCCGGCGATTGCGGAGCCTGCCCGGTTACGGGGATGGCCAGCGCGTCCCGAACCATCGGGTCGACAACCACTCCCACCGAGCGACACGCCGGACGCAGCTCCCGGGCCGCAAACTGCAGAGCATTGCGCAACCGATATCCGTCCAGTCGATCGGCCCGGCCAAGGCTTAGGAACACCACCCTGGGCGTTGCGATCCGGCCGAGGGTGGCAACCGATTTCCGCTCCGGGAAGTGACCGGTTACCTCCTCCGACTCCAGCATGTTGGCGAAGACGCCGCCAAGTTCAGCGTCGAGGGCGGAAGCGCCTGGCCCCAGCGGCTCCCCCTCCAAATAGGGGACCACCAGGGCATCAACCTTGATCTTGGTGACAGCGGAGTCAGTCGCCTTGGCTTGCATGGAAGAAACCTCCTGAAATGGCTTGCGGTCGTCACCCGCCCCGCTCGGACCCTGCTTCGGGTCCGGCTGCCCCGGTCCTCCGGCGTCCCAGGGTGCTGCGCAGGGAATCGACATCCTCTCTGGTGAAGCGGTTGCGGCCCACGGCGTCCACCGCGGACGGGTGTGCTCGTCCTTCTCGGATCCAGTTGATGATCAGCTGCGGCTTCACGCCCAGCAGCCCCGCCACCTCCACCGGGCCGAGTAGCTCTCCGCTCGCCGGATGGAGGCCCGCCGAGGGTTGGTCCGTACTCCCGGTCGGCTCTGGGCTGGACCCCGGGTCAGTGGTGGGGATCAAACGTCACCCGCTTCAACCCGGGTATCCATTCGCGCAAGGCGGCGTCCACCTGCTGCCGCAGAGCGGGGGTGAGCACAGCCACGTAGTTGGAGGTCGGATGGGCCTGCACCACCACCTCATCAGGGGATGGCCGGGTGACGAGGAGGCTGTCGGACCCGGGGCCAGCCTCCACCAGCCCGCGCACTCTGGCCGTCAGTTCAAGGTCGTCCACGGGGCCATGATCGCACGTGAGATGCCATCGCTGTGACGCCGAGCTGTCCTGCGTCTCAGCCGTGATCGCCCTGCGGCGAGATCGGCCACGCCTGACGGGCCCCGCTCAGCCACCCGGCCGCCCCCCCGGGCGGTCCCCCACCTCTGTCCAGTGGAGGGCCGGATACCCAGGACGTCACGTCTTTTGGGTGCGGGGACGCTCCGATTCGGCATAATCGCCCCGTTGGCCAACTTCGTAGCGGTTTGCAAGGCAGCTGACATCCCCGCCGGGACTGGCAGGGTGGTCGATGCTGATGGGGTGGAGATTGCCGTGTTCAACACCGACGGGGTGTATCACGCACTGGAGAACGCTTGTGCGAGCGGTGGCTCCATCGGCGAGGGGCGGTTGCGCGGGCACGTGGTCACCTGCCCGCTTGACGGTGAGACCTATGACGTCAGGACGGGTATCTCCCCCATCTCGGATGCCATATTCGTCCGCCACTTCGACGTGCGCGTCCTGGGCGGCAACGTGATGGTCCGGTTGGAGCCCACCGAAGACGAGGACGAAGAGCTCTGAGTCAACGCTTGGCGGCGGTGGACGTGGGCTCAAACACGGTTCACCTTCTGGTCGCCACCCTCGCTGATGAGGGGTTGGTCGAACGCCTGCACGCGGTCGAGATGCTCAACCTCGGCCGGGAGGTGACAAGCCACGGCAGAATTGGGGCTCCGCTGATAGCGACCGTCACCGACACCGTGGCCCGGATGCTGGATCTCGCCAGGGGCAGCGGGGCAGAGGATGTCGGCCTGGTGGGCACCGAGGCGGTGCGCAACGCCCCCGACGCTGACCAGTTGGTGGCATCCGTCAAGGCAGCAACCTCGGAGACCCTGAGGATCCTGACCGGCGAGGCGGAGGCCCGTCTCAGCTATTTGGGGGCGACCGCGTTCCGGGTCCCGGCGGGCGAGCCGGCCACCGTGGCGGACGTCGGGGGGGGAAGTACGGAAGTGGTGCAGGGGAAGGGTACCCGGCCCCGGAATGGCACGAGCCTCAAGCTCGGATCCGACCAGCTTCTCAATCTGATCAAGGCTTCCGATCCGCCCACGACGCAGCAGCAGGTGCACGCCGCGGCCCGCGTCTCCATGATCCTCGAAGCGGTGCCCCGCTCCCAGCCTCCCGGGACCCTGATGGCCACGGGAGGAACGGCGTCGAACGTACCCGTGCTCCTGGGGGCACGACGCCCAGCCGTCGAATCGGCACGACTGTCCCTTCGGGAAGAGGCTGGCGAGGCTTGGACGCATGTCGACCGCAGCGATCTCGAGAAGGCTCTGGAACTGACCATGAGCCGCTCCAGCGGAGTGCTCGCAGCGGCAACCGGACTCACCCCAAGGCGCGCCAGGTTGATGGCCGGCGGGCTTGTGATCCTGGTTGGCCTTCTCGATCGTTACCAAGCCGACGGTCTGACTGTGACCGAGCGGGGGCTGCGAGACGGCGTCGCCCTGGCTCTGGCTGCGGCCCGGGCCAGGTCCTGACCCCCGAGTAAAGCGGCGCCCAAATCCGTGCCCCAGTCTGCTGTTCCTCTAAGCTGGGTCTATGCCCCTGTTCGATTTTCACACCCACACCACCATCTCCGACGGGCATGCCGCACCCCTGGAGATGGCGCGCCGCTGCCAGCAGAACGGGTACGCCGCCTACGTCTGCAGCGATCATGTGGACGAGTCAACGGTGGATCGCCGGGTGCCCGAGATCGTGGCGGCGTGCCGCCGGGTCAACCAGGAGCTGCAGCTGGCGACCGTCCCGGCCGTCGAGGTGACCAGAGTCGCACCGGAGAGGGTGGCACGGGTGGCGGCGCGCGCTCGGTCCCTGGGTGCGAGGCTGGTGGTGGTCCACGGTGAGACGATCGGCGACTTCCCCCAGCCGGGCCTGAATCTGGCGGCGGCCCGCTGTCCCGACGTGGACATCCTGGGCCATCCCGGCCTGATCTCAGAACAGGCCGCCGAGGAGGCCCGCGACCGCGGCATCCACCTGGAGATCAGCGCAGCCGGACTGCACGGGTTGACCAATGGCCACGTGGCGAGGATGGCGGTGCGCGTCGGGGCCAAGTTGGTGCTCGACTCCGATGCCCATCGCCCGGAGGCGCTCCTCACACTGGAGCGGGCCAGGCAGCTGCTGGAGGGCAGTGGCCTGGATCCGGAGGCAGTCCTGGCGGCCGCCGACGTGGCTCCGTTCGCGATCCTCAGGCGGCGCGGCATAGAGATACCGGTGCCGCTGGCGGCCCCCTGAAGACGGTCCTGCGGCGCCCTCGCTAGCGCCTCTTCAGGGCTGGGAGGGACCGCCAGGAACTGGCGTGCCTGGATTGGCTGGCGTTGGCGGTCCGGGCGAGGGATGTACCACCGGGGTGGGCTTCGGGAAGAATGTCGGGGTCGGGAAATAAGTTGGGCTTGGGGTGTTGGTTGGAATCGAGACGATGTCCTGGAGCTGCTCAACCAGGAGGGTGCCACCCGGTCCCTCAGACAAGGTCACGATGCAGTCCTCGCCAGGTATGAGGCTGGCAAGGCCGACCGTGGCGCCGTCTTTGGTGAGCTTCGACGTGGACGTGACCGTGGCCTGGATCGCGGCCCCGTTCACCGGCTGGATGGCGACCGTATTCTCCGCCAGAGACACGGCCAGGATAGTGCCGTCCAAGGGGGTGCCGACCAGGCTGGAAGAGGAAGGGCTCGTGGAGGGGGCTATGGCCCCGTGGCGGGCACTCCCTCCGTTTGATCCGTTGCTGGCGAAGATGGTCTGAGAGGCGGCCAAGAGTCCACCGGCCAAGACGCCGAGGGCCACGATCGCGAAGAGTAGGAATCCGCCCAAGCCAAGGTGGCGTTTGACGCGGCGCCCCGGCCGACGGCGAGCGACACCAGCCCTGGTGCGCGGCTTGCGGACCGAGAGCCGATCCTCGGGAGCCTGGGCTTCCGCCAACCTTCCTCCTCCTCTGTCGGGATGGTCCCACGCCATGGAGCGTCCCGGACCCCGACTCCGCCATCATCCCGGAGTCCCGGAGTATAGACGACGGGTTCCCGGCAGCAGCCAATCGGTATCATCAGGAACCACCCATGCCTCTGGACTACGATCACCGCGCCATCGAGGCGAAGTGGCAACAGCGCTGGCAGGAGACGGGCCTCAACGAACCCGATCTCTGGGAGGCGCCGCGGCCCTACTACAACTTGATGATGTTTCCATACCCGTCCGCGGAGGGACTGCACGTGGGAAACATGTATGCGTTCGCGGGCGCCGACGTGCATGGACGCTTCCAGCGCATGCAGGGCTACTCGGTGTTCGAGCCGATGGGCTTTGATGCCTTCGGGATCCACAGCGAGAACTTCGCCCTCAAGGTGAACCGCCATCCGGCCGACCTGATCGCCTCCAATGTGGCCAACTTCCGCCAGCAGTTGGAACGCTTGGGCAATCAGTTCGCCTGGAGCAAGACCCTGGCGACCACCGACCCCCGGTATTACCGATGGACCCAATGGCTCTTCCTCAAGCTCTGGGAAGGAGGCCTCGCCTATCGCGCCCGCCGCAACGTCAAGTGGTGCCCCACCGACCTCACAGTGCTGGCCGATGAGCAGGTGATGGGTGATGGCACCTGCGAGCGGTGCGGGAGCCAGGTCGTCGAGCGGGAGCTCGAGCAGTGGTTCCTGCGCATCTCCGCCTACACAGAGAAGCTCCTCGGCAACCTCGATGAACTGGACTGGTCCGAGAGCACCAAGCTCCTGCAGCGGCACTGGATAGGTCGCAGTGAGGGCGCCCACATCGACTTCCCGATCGACGGAGAGGCGCCTCTGCGGGTCTTCACAACCCGCCCCGACACGGTTTACGGCGCCACGTTCATGGTGCTCGCGCCCGATCACCCGCGAACCCTCGACCTCGCCCATCCGAGCTGCCGCGATGAGGTTGCGAGGTACCTGGCTGAGGCTGCCAGGCGGAGGATCGCTGGAGCCCGTCAGGAGGGGGACTCCACCAAGGGGATCTTCCTCGGGCGGTGGGCCCAACATCCCCTGACCGGGGCCAGGATCCCCCTCTACACGGCGGAGTACGTGCTGTCCGGCTACGGCACGGGGGCGATCATGGCGGTCCCCGCGCACGACGCTCGGGACCACGCCTTCGCCGTGGCGTTTCAGCTTCCGGTGGTGGAGGTGGTGTCGGGTAGCTCCGGCGGAGGTGCCCACAGCGGCGCTGGGACCCTGGTGAACAGTCACGAGTTCAGCGGCCTCACCGCTCCCGACCCAGCCCGGGAGGTCGTCATCGCGGCCCTGGCAGAGCGCGGCCTCGGGGAGCGCCAGGTGACCTACCGGCTCAGGGATTGGGGAATCTCACGCCAGCGCTACTGGGGACCGCCGATACCGGCGATCCACTGCCCCCGGGACGGCGCGGTGCCTGTCCCCGAGGACCAACTTCCGGTCGTGCTCCCGCATATCGACGACTTCCGCCCCTTGGGCTCGGGCGAGTCACCGCTGGCGCGCAGCCCCGAGTTCTACAACACGACCTGTCCCAGATGTGGCGGACCAGCCAAGCGCGAGACGGATGTCTCGGACAACTTCCTGGACAGCGCCTGGTACTACCTCCGGTATCCGTCCGCAGACCGGGACGATGTCGCCTTCGACGCCGACCTGACCCGCCGCTGGCTGCCGGTCGCCACCTACATAGGCGGAAATGAGCACGCGGTGCTGCATCTGCTCTATGCGCGTTTCATCGCCATGGCCCTGCACGATCTCGGGTACGTCGACTTCGAGGAGCCGTTCACGCGATTCAGGGCCCACGGGATGATCATCAAGGACGGGGCCAAGATGTCAAAATCGCGCGGCAACGTGGTCGTCCCCGATGACTACGTGAACCGCTATGGAGCCGACGCGTTCCGGCTCTATCTGCTCTCCATGGGACCGTTCGCGGAAGGGGGGGACTTCCGCGAGACCGGGGTCAACGGCCCCCAGCGCTTCCTGGTCCACATCTTCACTCTGCTGGAGCGATTCCTGGAAGAGGGATCTTCCCAAGAGCCCGTGGCCCTCGCCCGCCTGCGCCATCGCTGCATCCGCGATGTCACCAGGGACACCCCCGAGCTCAAGTACAACACCGCGATCGCGGCCATGATGACCTTTGTCAAGCAGCTGCAAGCGACACCCTCTCCCCTGCCCAGAGCGGCCCTGGAGACACTGGCCCTGCTGCTTGCTCCCTTCTGCCCCCACGCGGCTGAGGAGATCTGGGCCAGGCTCGGTAACCCGTACTCCGTCCACCAGCAACCATGGCCGGAGATCGACCCCCAGATGCTGGTTCAAGACCAGGTCGTGGTCGTCATCTCGATCAACGGCAAGAAGCGCGACCAAATGTCGGTTGCCCCGGGGCTCCCGTCCTCGGAGCTGCAGAGCCGCGCCCTCGCCTCCGGCAGGATTCAGCACTTGCTGGAGGGCAGGACACCGAGCAAGGTCTTCGTCGTACCCGACCGCCAGGTCAATCTGGTCCTGCCTCGCGATTGAGGCCGCGGCCGTCAGCCGCCGACCTCGGACCTCCGCTCGGCCACTATCACGCCGGAGTCAGGCGACACTTCCCAGTAGCCTTGCTGCTGTATGGCGGCGCCGATCCGCTGCCTAAGCTCCTCGAGAAACTCAGCGTGGAGGTCCAGTCCCGGCATGGAGGTGACGTAGTCGATCAAGAGCTCGGGGTCTTTGACAAGCAGCCGGTTGCTGTGCCGCACCACCCTGATGTCACGGAACCAAGGCCGTATCTGGCCTGGACCGTTGTCGAGATCGAATCCGTCTCCTGCCCACTGATACCCGCCACCTCCTACGAGTTCTCGTATCTGGTGCAGGTGACGCTTTCCATTGGTTGCCGCCAACATGATTCCCCCCGGTGCCAAGACCCGAAAAATCTCGGCAAGGGCGGCGCGACGCTCTTCGACGTGGTAGAGCATGTGGTTGGCAACGACAACGTCGAATTGGGAGTCGGCGAACGGCAGGCTCACGACATCGGCGACCGTGGAGACAACCGGACAGGGGACGACCCGCGTCGCCTGCCGGGTCTCCTGCACCATCCCGGCTGACATGTCGGTCAGGGTCAGAGCCCACGAAGGGTCGACCCGCTTCCCGTTCTCGACCCATAACACGCCCCGCCCGCAACCGACCTCGAGGATCCTTAGTCCAGGGGCCATGGGCAGAAGATCGAATACAAAGTGGTGCCACGTGGTCTTGGCCGTAGAGGAGGCCTCATGCAGCCTCTGACGGCTGCTGAGCTTGGCCCCATCGCGATACTGCGCTGGGAGCCGCGCACCAGCGCCAGAGTGTTCCACCCTCCGATGGTATCTGGCCGGTTGGCCCGGCACTTCCGGAGTCCTATCCTAGGCAGATCCGGCCCGTAGCTCAGTTGGTTAGAGCGGGGCTCTTATAAAGCTCAGGTCGTGGGTTCAAGTCCCACCGGGCCGACCATCTTTATTTCGGGGAGTGCGCTTAGTGCCTGGCGGGTGAAATTGGGATGCGTGTCGTCTGCCAGACGATCATGCTCGTCACAGACCCAACGGTCCTGCCCCCGCCCTCGACGTCCCGGATGAAGACCGCGCGATCCTGACCACCTGGTCCCGCAGCAACACGCTCTCCAAGCACTTGGTTACTCGCGGTCGCATCATGCTGTCGGCAAGCGAGGGCCTGGGCAGCCTGAAGATCTACCGACCGGGCCGCCGCCGACCGAAGAGCCTCGGGGAGGAGGTGCGGGCTGGGATCATCGTCGCCACCCTGAGCCAGCCCTTAGGGGGACACCCTCACTGGAGCAGCCGGCCGGTGGCCAGCGGGGTCGAGGTCAGCGCCACCACAGTGCTCGACAGCTGATGGTAGGAACGCCTCAAGCAGGACCGCAAGCGGGGCTTCGAATACAGCACCGATCTCGAACTGGGGGCCGAGGTCACCGACGTGATCGGCGTTTGCATGCACCCACCCGCAGGTGCCATGGGCCCCTGTGCCAACGAGAAGAGTCGGATCCAAGCCCTGGATCGGACCCACCCCTGCTGCCGATGAAAGCGGGGCAGGTCAAGCACCGCATCCGCGATTACGTGCAGCATGGCGCCGCGACCCTAGGACGCTCACCATGGAGCTTTGCCATCTAATGGTCACCGCTGGGCTTCGCTAGCGGCCGCCAAGCGCTCATGCACCCTACTCCCACCTGGCATTGACGCCGACAGCTCCTGGCATCGTGGGGGGCTCGAGCCGTCGGCTGAAGTTGTTGGTCCCGCAGTCGGGGAGGGTGCAGGCGATCACCTCCCGCGGAACCATCGGGCGCCCGGATTGAGTCGGGCGGCCAATCGGCCGACGGCCGGGGGGCCTACGCCAAGGCGTGATCGACAATCGCCTCGATCATCCGATCGAGGGGCGGCCAAGGAAATGCGGGCCGAGCGCTGCGGAGGGTCACTGTTCCGTGCAGGGACGCCCAGACGGTGGCTGCGACCAAGTGGGGATCCGACCCCAGGTTCCGATCTTTGAGGGCGGCCGAGGTGAGGTTGCGGATCAGCTCGAACGTAGGGGCTCCAGGCAAGGGCCTGCCCTCCCAAGCACGGTGTCCGACCTTACCTCTCACCGCCGTCATGGCGCGATAGGGGGCCGGATGCGCCGACGCGAAATCGCAATACGAACGGCAGGCGGCAAGCAGCCGTGATCGGGCGTCCGGCTGGCTCTCTGCCGCAAGCGCCATGGCCCGGCCCAATTCGCCATATTCCAGCTGGTAGACCTCATACAGCAACTCTTCCAGGGTCCCAAATTGGAGGTAGAAGCTCTGGGGCGCAACTCCTGCGAGCCTTGTCACGGCCCGCAGGGTTACGTCCCCCTCGGAGTCAGAGTCCTCGAGCAGGCGCCTAGCTGCTTCGATCAGCTCCAAACGAAGCAGTCCGCCCTCACCGCGGCGGTTGCGGGTGCGGCCACGCTTCGCGCCGCCGCCTTGACTATCCATACACGTGTCTGTATATTATTACCAGACAAGTGTCTACTTAAGAGGAGGAGCGGCATGCCTGAGACTCTCGCAGTGACCCGGATAGGGCACAGTTGCCACCTGGTCGAGGTTGGGGACATGAAGGTCCTCACTGACCCTTGGTTCTCACAGCGGGCCTTTTACCACCCGGGCGAAGCCCTGGCACTCGGGGTCCAAGAGCTGCCCCACCTGGATGCCGTGCTGATCTCCCACAGCCACTACGACCATTGCGATCTGCAGTCCTTGGCAGCGTATCCGGACCGGACAGTACCGCTGATCGTCGCGCCCCCGGTCGCCCCGTTGGCCAGAGCGGCAGGCTTCAGCGACGTTCGTCCCCTGCAGCCATGGGAGTCGACCGCAGTCCGAGATTTGACAGTCACCGCAGCCCCCGGCAAGCACGGCGTGTACGAGGCAACCTTTGTGGTATCCGGCGGGGATCGAAGCGTGTACTTCGCGGGAGACACGATGCTGATCCCAGATTTGCTGACCCTTCCGGATCGATTCCCCCGCTTCGACCTGAGCCTGCTCCCCACCAACGGGCTTCGGATCCGCCCCCAGCTCAATCGGCAGGTGGTGATGAATGCCGAACAGGCGGCTGAGCTAACGGCGGTCCTGCGTCCCGGCCTGACCATCCCGCACCACTACGCATTCACGGGAGGCTGGCTCGGAGATAGGCTGCTGGCCCATGGAGATCGAGATCCCCTACACCTGGTAGAGGCGGCGAGGCGCCTGGCCCCGGGTTCACCTGTCCGGATCACGTCGCCAGGGGAAAGAGTGAAGGTAGAGGCTGGCCTCGGCGACGCGGCCCCTCTCCGCCCCTGAACGAGACCCACACCAGGGTCGATCATCTAGCCCTAACCGTCCCCAGGTGCAAGGGCGGCGTCCGTGCCGATGGTCGGACCGGTTCTCCAGTCGGCAAGTCGGCGACGATCGGGAGGTTCCGCTCCTCGCAGCGGCCCTTGGGCCCGCGAAGAGGCTGTACCGCCGCGGCTCGCGAAGGGACTCCGTCTCGAGGAAGATCCAAAGTCGGCCAGCCCCCGAGTCGGCGGCGCTGATCGTATCCCACTCCTTTGCGTGCAGGAAGGTGACACTGCCAGCTTGCGCTAGCTGGGAGATCCCCTCGGCAGTGGTTACCCACCGCTGACGGCCGCTCCGGGTCGGAAGGAACGCCCGGCCCAGGTGACCCCATGGCAGCGTCTCTTCACGCCTCTCGGGCGCTCGACGTGCAATTTCTGCGGTGGCGCTGCGAAGCCCGCCGAGCGCACGGCGGACGCGGCGGCGGGGCCGGGCCGCAGGGGACTGATGACAAGACCTCGTGGCCCCAGCCGGCGGACTGACATTGGTCCTTCAAATTTCACTGACACGCGGCGTCGTGGCACCCCAGAGCGCAGATGGTGCAACATTGACAACGACGCATGACATGGCCGGGCACATCACCCCGACGGGCTGGACCACGTGAGGGACTGGATCCAGTGCGTCCGGCCTCGCGGGAGGTGACACGCACTCCCCGCGGCGTGGTTGCCACGGCCCCATGACCACGATCGTGGTGGCGCGCGCCCCGGGTCGTGTGAACCTGATCGGAGACCACACCGACTACAGCGGCGGGCTGGCTCTTCCCATGGCGATCGACAGGGATGTGTCCATCCGCATCACCTCTTCCCCCAGTGCAGGAGAAGGTGGCGAATTCACCCTCACCTCGGATCGGGAGCCAGGGTTGGCTCGATTCGCCATCGGCGACGCTTCGCTGGACCCGGCTTCACTCGCCGGCATGTCGCCGGAGTGGGGACGGCTGGCGGCCGCCGTCTTCGCGGCTGTGGGCGCTCGCCGGCCCGGTCGCGCGGTGACTCGCTCCTCCATCCCAGTAGCCTCCGGACTTTCCTCCAGCGCCGCATTCGAGGTCGCTTTGGCCCTTGCCCTCGGGGCCGAACCAGAGCCCCTGCCATTGGCGCGCCTGTGCCGTGACGCTGAACATGCCGCGACGGGAACGCCCTGCGGCATTCTGGATCAGCTGACATCGCTGGCCGGAGTCAAAGGGAGGGCGCTCCTGATCGACTTCCAGTCGGAATCGTGGGAGGAGGTGCCGGTGCCTGAGCAGGCTGAGATCTTCGTGGTGGACTCAGGGCAGAGAAGGCGGCTCAACTCGTCGCCCTACGGCCAGCGACGCCGGGAGCTCGAGTTGGCAATGGCGGAGATCGGTCCCCTGAGGAGTGCGCGGCTGTCGGATCTCCGAGGCATCAGCGACCCGATCGTGCGGCGCCGGGCACGCCACGTGATTACGGAGAATGCCCGAGTCGTGGCCGCCGCCGAAGCCCTGCGCCGAGGGGACCTGGCGGAGCTGGGTGCCCTGCTCAATGAAGGGCAGACCAGCTATGCGTCTGACTTCGGCGCGTCCACAGTGCCGATCGATCGGCTGGTGGAACGGGTCAACTCCCAACAGGGGGTCCGCGGCGCCCGCCTGACCGGGGGCGGCTTTGGCGGGTGCGTGGTTGCGGTTGCGGATTCGGGAGCATTTGCACGCTGCCAAGAGGCGGGCATATTCCCAGGTCCCGCCTGGATCGTCACGCCCAGCCGCGGAGCGTTCGTTGACGTTGTCGCCGACGAGGCCTCCTGACCGTCGCAGTCGTCGAAAGGGGATTCCCATCGGCACGGCTCGGCGGCCCGAGCGACAGAGCGCTTTTCGAGTCTCTGCACCTTCGCCCCTATAGCCCGGGAATGGGTCCCGCCTTGACCACCCTGTCCTTGGGGACGAGTGGGCCGTCGGCGTCGCGCCAGTTCGGAGTTCTCCAGCATTCTGGCGTTCCTGCCTCGGCTTCACCGGACCCGCCAGAATGGACAAACCGGCACCGCCGCGGCTGGTAGTAGTTCGGGCTGGGGCGGACGTCGGACCGCAGTACCGAAAACTCGAGGTGCGAATGTGGCTCTGGTCCTGATCTTGACTGAGGAACGCTTCCGAGAAGACTTGGAGGGGCTGGCCGAGGGTTGTGGTTTCAGCGTCGGTCGATTCAGCGCGGAGCCGGTTGAGGTTGCCAGGAAGGTGGTCTCGGCGCGACGCGGTCACCCCGACCTGGTCCTAGTTGTCAGCGAGACCCACAATCCCACCTGGGGGCGGCTGCTTGACGATCAGAACGTGCGCTATTGGCTCCTGCAGGTCGGCGAACCGCAGGGTCCTGCTCTACTGCGCCCGACACGGCTGCCCCATCGACAGCTGCCGGGGCTGGGCCGCGACGCGAGAGCGTACCTGAGCCAACTGCTGGACGACTGGCGCGATCGACCGATGATGCGGATCGACTGCTTCACCTTCGCCTTCCGGGATGGGCTGCCCGCCGAAGCGGACTGGGTCCTCGACACCCGCTTCTTGGACAGCCCCTACTGGATACCGGGGATGCGGGAGCGAAGCGGCCTCGACCCTGTTGTCAGGGATCACGTGATGAGCGATCCAGCGGCTCGGCGCCTGATCGATGGGTTCCTACTCATACTTCTGGACCTGGTGGGGCTGTACCTGGCACAGCAGCGTTCGGTGCTCAGGGTCGCGGTCGGATGTACCGGCGGCCAGCACCGCTCAGTTGCGGTCGCAGCCGAACTTGCGGACCGCATCAACGGCTCCGGGCGGGCCACGGCACGGCATCTGGAGTCACCTCCGCGGCATCTTCCAACGGAGCTCGGCTGAGGGTCACCCGCGTGTCCTGGGACGGGTAGGACACGCGGCCAGTCCGTGACCTCTTGATGGTCGGGTGCGGGGGCACCCGGAGTCCGGGCCCCTCGTCGAGACACCTCCTGGCACGAACTAGGACGACCAAAGAAGGATCGTCCCATGACCATGGTCACCCTGGCTCGTACGCTCGATCCAGCTGGCGCTCTGACTACTGGTTTGTACCGCGCGTCGGGGCCACGTTATCGGGTGCGCCCAAGAGTGAGGCCGCACGGCGATGCGGCGTGGGGCCGCGTCCGAGAACGGCTGCCCGGGTGCCAAGGTCTGGGGTCAAACCCTGGCCGGGAAGCACGGAGCTCAGCAGCTGCTCATACGCGGTGCGGACCTCCGGGTGCCGCAATAGGAGGAGGTGCGCATACTCTTGAACAACCGGCTTGGGCGGCCGGGCGAGGCGGAGATGCACCTCGTCGGGCAGGTGGTTAGCCTTGCGTCCGTTGCATCGTTTGCAGGCGACGACCTGGTTCTCCCAGCTGTTCGGGCTGCCACCCCGCGATACAGGCACGACATGGTCAATCGTGAGGTCGACCGGCCCGGCCCTCAGCCCGCAGTATTGACAGGTGTGGCCGTCGCGCAGCAGCAGGTTGCGGCGATTGGCACGGATCATGCGACGTGGCACCGCGACATTGCGAAGCAGGCGGACCACCAGCACCCCTTCGCCCAGCCGACGTTGCTCCAGTTCGCGTTCCACCAGAGAGCGGACCTCTTCGTCGAAGAAGGCCACCTTCTCCTTGGTCAGTAGCACCACCAGCCGGCGGCGGCTGATCACGTTAAGGGGCTGCATGGAAGCATTCAGCAACAGCACCGGCATGGTGCAATTGTGCGCGGTTCCAGGAGACTACGCGGGCCGCAGCCCCAGCGCGGCGCGAAACGCTGCCCCCGCTCCCTGCAGGGTGAGGCCCAGGAAATAGACGACGGCGATGAGGACGACCCCGGCCACCAGGCAGAGGACGATGTAGCTGGCGACCGATGGCCCTGAGGTTGGCGAGGGGAGCTTCGAGTTGGCCAAGGCGGCTCAGGCCCCGGAGGGGACCAGCACCCACCCACCCAAGGTGGGGTCGAACGATACGTCCTGAAACTCCACCGTTCCGGAAGCCCAGGACACAACACGGCGGAGCCGCCTCGCCAGCTCGATCCGCAGTGGACCCCCCTGGGGTGGCTGAACCACCTCGGCGGCCCTCTCCGCTGTATTGGGGATGCTCGAGTCGAGCCACTCCCTTGGCGACGACCTAGCACAGTGTTCCAGGGCGGCCTCCGGGGAGGCCGCCTCGACCGCCAGGATGGTGCCGCCGGCCAGCCTTGGGATGCACGCCAGGATTCGCTCCAACTCCGCCGCCTGCGGCTCCACCGCAACCAGCGGATCACCTTCAAGGGCCACCGAGAGCCCGTCCGGCGACCCTGGCGAGATCGCAACCCAGCCGGGAGAAGCCCAGGATGAGTCCCTTGACGCCAAGATGCGAGGCCGGGTGCCCGACCTCACCAGGTATGCACCAAGTAGCCTCAGAACGACCTCCGGGCGACGGCCGGCCACCAGCAGGGTCCCACCCGCTTCCACCCAGGCGGCGGCCCGCTCCAGAACACCGGCATCGGCGTCCGGGGGCGAGACCACCACTGCCCCCAGGCTTGCTCGCGAGGCGATCGGCCGGTCCACGAAGTCAATCTCAAGGTCACCGGCATAGCCCCAACCGGACCGGGCGTCCTCGGGACGGCCCAGGACCCGCCTGACGGCGCCAAGCGCGTCGTCCAGGACCCCTTGAGACAATGGCTCCCCCTCCGCGGTGGTCTCACCCAGGCGGCGCACCTGCAGAGGCGACCCCTCCACCATGCGAACCGCGTCAGCCCCACCTGCCAGCGCCGCGCGCATGGTGGCCGGTGCGCCTGTCAAGTCCAGAGGCGAGCGCAACCTCGGCGCGGGCACAGCGTCCTCCACCGCCCCGCTGGAAGAGGGGGGCGGTGGCACCCCTCGAGAGCCGAGAGAGTCCCGCCAGTCCCCGACCATGGGGGTGAGCGACATTGCTGGCTCCCCACCAAGGTGTCGTCCGGGCGCCGGTATCAGCGTCAGATGCACCCCAGCGACGCGCAGGCTGCCCCCGACCGGCAGCACGCGCTGGCCACCTGGCGGGAGCCGCTGCCCGTCAACCCAGGTTCCACTGACCCCGCCCAGGTCGCGCACCTCGACGCCGCCGTCGGCGAGGTACAGCTCGCAGTGACGGTTGTCGACACCCTCCTGAGGGTCCAGGTGGCTCACGTCCACGTCGGGGATCACTCCGCCCGGTGTGGTCCGTCCCAGCAGGATCGGAAAGCGGTCAAGGGTCACGGTGGCCCCATCCGGGGCGCGCAGAGCGAATTGTCCCGCCACCGGCGGTCAGTCCCCCGGGGGCAACGAAGTCATCCCAAGCCTCCGCGCGAGCGCAGTTCCGCCATCAGAGCGGGCAAAACCTGTAAGGCATCCCCGACCACACCCAAATCGCTCAGCTTGAATATGGGGGCGTCGCGATCCTTGTTCACGGCCACGATGTGGGAGGCTCCCTTCATCCCGACCGTGTGCTGCATGGCGCCGCTTATCCCCCACGCCAGATAGACGTCCGGCTTGACCGTCTTTCCAGTCTGCCCCACCTGTTTCGAGTAAGGGACCCAGCCCGCGTCCACCACCGCCCGGCTGGCGCCGACGGCGCCGTGCAGAAGGTCAGCCAACTCCTCCAAGAGCTTGAAGTTGCCGGGATCCTGGAGTCCCCGCCCACCACTCACCACGACCTTGGCATCCTCCAGCTTGGGTCCTGAGGAAGGCACCTCGACCGACTCCAGACGGCGGGCCCCTCGGGGCGCATCGGGGGGAAGGGGCACCTCCACCACCTTTGGGTTGGTGCCGCTGGCCTTCTCCGCCTGGTAGGACTTCGGTCGCACCAGGATCAGGGAGGTCGGCCCTGCGAGCGCTGTGGTCACATTCTGGGTCGCCCCGAAAATTGAGCTCTCGACCAGGAATCCACCCTCGGCTTGGGCTATCCCGGTGGCGTTGGCGACCACCGTGATGCCGAGGCGGGCAGCCAGGCGACCGGCGATGTCCCGGGCGTCGTAGGACCCACCAAGGACCATCAGGTCCGGGCGCTCGTCCGATAGAAGCCGCGCCAGGACCTCCGCATGAGGCTGAGCGACGAGTTCGCGGTAGATGGCGTCGGCGCCCACGTAGACGGTGCTGGCGCCATATTCGCCCAACTCGGCCACCACCTCCCGTGCCTTCGGATCGAGCACCACGGCCGCCACCTCGGCCCCCATGCCGCGGACTCCGGACAGAACCTCTAGGGAGACGGGGCTCACCTGGCCACCGGCAACCTCGGCGTAAACCCAAATCTTGGCCATATCAGATCACCTTCAACTCAGCCAGGAAGTCAGCGATCGCCTTGGCAGCGGTCCCGTCATCCTCTATGATCCGGCCCGCCTCCCGGGCCGGTGCGGCCGCGACCGTCTTAATGAACTGAAGTCCGATGTCATGGGCCACCTGGGCGGGGTCCAGACCCAGCTCGGTCAGATCCCAACTCTCCAGCGGCTTGGACTTTGCCCCCATGATTCCTTTGAGAGTCGGGTACCGCGGCTCGTTGATGCCACCGGTGACCGTCACCACGGCCGGAAGCTGAGCCTCCACCAGGTCGTGCCCGGCCGGAGTCTGGCGCTGGATCCGGACCTGGTCGCCGGCTAGTTCCAGGTGCTTTGCGAAGGTCAGGGCGGGCCAACCCAGGAACTCCGCCACCGCCGAGGGCACGAGCCCCGTGTAGCCGTCGGTGGACTCTGTCCCCGCCACCACCATGTCAGCCTGGCAGCGGGCCACGGCGGCCGCCAGCACCCGCGCCGTGGTGAGGGCGTCGGCGCCCTGCAGGCGATCATCGCTGACGTGAATCCCGGAGCTGACCCCCATCGCCATGGCCTTGCGAAGGACCTCCCCCGCTCTCCCAGCGCCCATCGAGATCGCGACCACATCGGCCTGGGCGGACTCGGCCAGCTGGAGGGCGGCCTCGATCCCGTAGGCGTCCCCGGGATCCAGCACGACCTCGACCCCATCTCGGACAAGGCGATGAGTCACGGGGTCGAGGCGGCCCGCGCCGGAGGGGTCGGGAATCTGCTTGACGAAGACGGCTATCTTCATACGTGCTCCAAACTCTCCTGAACTCACGATCGGCCCCTGCGGACCATCTTAACCGGCGCGAGATCGAACGCCGAGTCCTAGCTCAGGCGGATCGGGACGTATAATCGCCAGGCCCCCGGTGGGGTTCGCATGGGCTGCTCGCGGCTGGCCCGGCGCATGGCCCCGTGGTGTAGCTGGCCTAACACGCCACCCTGTCAAGGTGGAGATCGGCGGTTCGAATCCGCTCGGGGTCGCCATTCCTCCCCGGGGGCCCCAATCGGGGCGGCCAGGGCCAGGCACACTGCCCCGGATACAGAGCGCGTTCGAGCGAACCCGGCAAGCGGCACCCGAACGGGTCGACAACGGGAGCGCCGGCTAGGGCTCCGTTCCGGCGGCCAAGGCGGCTTAATATCCGAGCAATGCAGAGGCGCCCCCCCTCCAACAGCCGGAGAAACCTGGGCGGGACGGTGCCCGCTCGCGACTTGGCCATGCTCCGTTGACATCCGCGCCAGCGGCGGCGGCATTGGGCCAAGCTGGGATCCACTCGAAATCGTCTGCGGCCTGGCGCCCCCCGCTCGCGGCAAGGCCGACCCGCCGGTGGGAACGGGAGGCGCCAACCCAAGGCTTGACTACGGTGATCCTCACCTCACCTCCCACGGGCGTCCCTATGCGGTGGCGCGCCCTTCAATGGGCGAAGACCCAAGCTGCACTTGGTTGATTCGCAGCCGGGACAGGCTCCGCTCCCCAGGGACTTCCTAGCCCAGTTGAGAAGCCGGGAGGAGGTGCTGGTCGCTTCCAGAGGTGGCGGCGGGTCGGGCCGGGTCAGAATGTGGTTCGCCGCACCTGAGTCGGGATTCGTCTACCTGCTGACGCCCATCTTCAGTCTGAAGGCACAGCGCTGGCTCGAAGATCCCTGGGTTCAGCTCACGGTGCCCAACGCAAACGCGAGCCTGGAGGGTGTCGTGAAGCGCGTCAATGTCGCCGATCTGGGGTCCGACCTGCCCCTGGTCCTGGAGCGGTTCGCCATGGCCGGGGCCGCGACGGCGGAGGCCCTGACCTGGATGCTCGAATCCGGATCCCACCTTCTGCTGCGGGTAGGGCTGGAGGACACCTAGAAGTCTTGGTCGTCGGCTCTTCGGACCGCGGCCAGGAGAGAGAGCGCGCCAAGTGCCACCTGGGGCCTGTCGCTCCACTCCTCCGGGCAATGGCTGCGGCCCTCCCTGGACGGTATGAACAGCATTCCCATGGGTGCCAGGCGAGCGATGTGGGCCGCGTCGTGGCTGGCCCAGGATGGAACCTCCAGGGGCCCGGCGCCGACATCCGCCACCGCTTCGGCCAGTGCTCGCCGCAGCGCTGGATGCGTGGGAACGGGCGGCTCCTGTGAGATCCACTCGACATTGGCGCGAACCGACCTTCGAGAGGCGACCCTGTCCACCAGGCGGGTCAGCTCCGACGAGCGCTCCCTCAGCCAATCCGCCTCAGTGCTCCGCATCTCCGCCACCAGGACTGCCGCGCTGGGGACCACGTTGGGCGAGTTTGGCTCAACCGTGATGCGCCCTGCGGTGGCGACACCATCCCCATCCCTCCCCGCTCGCCCGAGCGCGTCGATCCCGGTGATGACCTCTGCCGCAGCCTGCAGAGCGTCTTGGCGTTCACCCATCGGGGTCGTGCCGGCATGGTCGGCGCGCCCCGTGAGGGTGATCGCGGCGCGCGATATCCCCGCAATCGCGGTCACGACGCCGAGGGGTCGGCGGGCACGCTCCAGCCGGCTCGCCTGCTCGATGTGCAACTCCAGATAGGCATGCACGGAACCAGGGGCCCAGACGGCGCCGCCAAGCTCTGCCGGACGAGCCCCCAGGCTCTTGAGCGCTTCTCCGAGGCTGTTTCCGCTGATGTCTCTCAGAGCTAGGTGCGAGGGGGTGAGATGCCCGGTGACGGCCCTGCTGCCAAGACAGCTGATCCCGAAGGCGTTGGGCTCCTCGCCTGTGAAGTCCACCACCCGCAGCGGGTGCCGCAGCGTCGGCCCCGTCGCCACGAGCCGTCTCCCCACCTCGATCGCCGCTGCCACCCCCAGCATCCCATCGAAGCGTCCGCCGCCGAGCACGGTGTCGGTGTGCGAGCCAACGACCAGGGCGGGCAGACGGGGATCAGATCCCGGGATCGTCCCGATCAGGTTTCCGGCGGCATCGTCGACCACCGTAAGACCGGCACCCTTCATCAGCAGTCTGGTATGCCGCCGGGACTCCTGGTAGGCCGCACTGAAGACCCGGCGCGTCCACCCGGGCGTCCCAGGCTCGACGAACTCCGCGAGCGTCATGATGGTGTCCCAGGTCCGCTCTGCCCAGTCCTCTCGGGCCGCCGCCGCAGGCGCTCCTGCTTCCATCGTGGCAAAGCTATCAGGAGCCCGCGCTTGTGCGCACGGCGGGCGACCTGCTTTCATGGTCGCGTGCCCACTCGTGACGACGCCCTGGCCCTCCTCTACGACCAGACCAAGGGCGACAGCCTGCGTCGGCACGGGCTGGCGGTGGAGGCTGTGATGCGCGCGGCCGCCGGTCGTGCGGGCGGCGATCCCGAGACATTTGGGATCACGGGACTGTTGCACGACTTCGACTACGAGGCGCACCCTGAAGAGCACCCGTTCTGGGGTAGGCCGGTTCTGGAGGCCCGCGGATACCCAGAGGAGATAGTCCTGGCGATCCAGGGGCACGCCAACTTCAGCGGGGTGCCGCGCGAGAGCGAGCTCTCGAAGTGGCTCTTCGCTCTGGACGAGCTGACCGGATTCGTCATGGCGGTGGCGATGGTGCAGCCCGGGCGAGCGGTGGGCTCGGTCCGGTTCGCATCGGTGCGCAAGAAGCTCAAGGACAAGGCGTTCGCGCGCAGCGTCAGTCGCGACGATATCAACCAAGGCGCCGCCGAACTGGGAGTCGACCTTGAGGAGCTGGTCGGATTGGTGGTGACGGCCCTTGAGCCCCACGCTGCGGAGCTGGGCCTCTCCTGACGGCCCCCGGCCACCCTTCCCCGCCCCGCCCCGACCACGACCGCTTGGTTGGCCCTCGGGGACGATTGAATATACTCGGTCCTCAATCCCTTTATGGGGAGGTGGCTGAGTGGCCGAAAGCGCCCGCCTGCTAAGCGGGTGACGGGGTAAAACCTCGTCCGAGGGTTCGAATCCCTCCCTTCCCGCCCGGGGCCGCAGCTGACACTCATCCGCCCGCGCGGCTCCCAGGAGACGTTGTGTCAGTCCCGCTCAACCCAAGGGCAGGAGAGTGCCGGTACCGACCGGGCCATCTGGGCGAGAAAGGCTCCACATCGTGGCTGCTTCCCTGCCACCTCGACTGCTGGGTGCGGCCAGCCAGGTGCCCGGCGGCGAAACGGCTGCGAGAGGATGTCAGGTGTCAGATCTCCCGCTGGTGCAGGCTGAACAGGGCAATGACCAGCACCGCCACAAACCAGCAGCCGACGTACGCCAGGTAGGCCATGGTGGGTCCCTGGCTGACCTGAAAGGTGGACCCAAACCCGTGACTCGCCGCTGCCACCGAGCTGACCGGCTCAATCGCGAAGACCGCGGCGCGCCACATCCCGTCCGTGGGCAGCAAGAAGTGGGTGATGACGCCGACGTCGGAGATGGCCTGGTTGTGAAAGACCTGGCCGAAGGCCCCCGCGACTCCACCCAACCACATCGTCCCGAAGGCGATTACCGAGATGACCCCGGCGGTCATGGTCGAGAGCCGAGTGCTGAGCGCCAGGGCCAGAGTCAGGAGGCATAGTCCCTCCACCACCAGGGCTGCCTCGGCCGGCACCAGCTGACGCGGTAGGTACCCGGTAGTCCAGTCCACCAGCAGGAACACCGCGCTCGTGGACAGCACCGCATACACCAGAACCGGGACGGCCAGGCCCACCCAGCGCCCGACGAGAAACTCCTCGCGCCGTAGGGGCCGAGCCAGGACGGCCTGAGCGATGCCTGACTCTAGATCCCCAGCCACGGCCGGCGCGGCCAGGAACGCACAGGTGAGCGCGAGCACGAAGCTGAACATGAACATGACCAGCAAGAGCAGCTGGGAGGAGGCCAGCTGGACCTCTCCTGGGGTCAGGGGCTGACCTCCTATGTGAAGGCCTGGGATCCGCGAGAAGCCCCAGGCCGTCAGGCCAACCACGATGGCGGTCAGAGCCAGAAGGGCCAGCACCAGGCGGCGGCGCAACAGCTCCTTGAAAGTGAGCCGCGCGATCACCCAAACCGCCATCAACCAGGCTCCACCAGCTGCAGGAAGCGCTCCTCCAGAGTCTGCTGGCCGGGATCAACCGCGAAGATGCTGCCTCCTAAGGCGACGATCGCGGCCACTATCGCGGGGATGTCCTGCTCGCCCGGACCGGCGATGGTAATCCACTCCCCTTCTCTCGCAATCGAGCCGAAGTGGCCGAGGCGACCCAGGTCGTCCTGGGAGATGCCGGAGCAGCGGATGCGCACCGTCGGACCCTGGAGGAGCTGCGCCATGCTGCCTTGGGCGACAACCCGACCATGGTCCACCACCGCGGCCCGATCACATATCTGCTCCACCTCGGAGAGGAGGTGAGAGTTCAAGAACACAGTGACCCCGCGGGCCTTGAGCCGGCGCAGGATCTCTCTGACGTCGTGACGTCCGACCGGGTCCAAAGCGGAGGTCGGTTCGTCCAGTAGGACCAGCTCCGGGTCTCCCAACAGCGCCACGGCGAGGCCGAGGCGCTGTTGCATGCCCTTCGAGAACGTGTCGACCCTCTGGTTCGCCAGACCGGCCAGGCCGGCGGTCTGCAGGACCTCTGGGATGGCGTCTCTGAGGCTTGAACGCTGCACCTTGGCGAGGTCGCCATGCAGCGCCAGGACCTCGCCGGCGCGCAACCACCCCTGGTACCGAAAGAGCTCCGGCAAGTAGCCGATGCGGCGACGGGCGGCACGGGAGCCAAGGGGCGCGCCGAGCACCGCACCCTCGCCGGCCGAGGCCCTGGAGAGGCCCAGCAGGAGTCTCACGGCCGTGGTCTTGCCGGCTCCGTTCGGACCCAGAAAGCCGAACACCTCGCCCCGTGGCACCGTCATGGTGAGACCGGACAGCGCCAGCTTGCCACCGAAGCTCTTGGTCAGCCCCCTGACGTCGATCGCAGGATCCTGCCCCAACACCTCAGGCCCTGACGGCGCGGGTGCAGGGCTTCCAACTGAGGCGTCGACCGCCCACCTCGGTGTGCCGCTGGCAGAGCTGATGGACAGCCGTCACGATGGGCTTGCGTCCAGCTCCTTGACGAGCCCCTCGACCAGGTTCGCGATCTGATCCCTGAGCCGACGGACCGACTCCATGGGCAGCCCCTTTGGGTCCGGCAGGTTCCAATCGATGTAGCGCTTGCCGGGAATGAAGGGGCACTGGTCACCGCAGCCCATCGTGACCACGACGTCCGCCCACTGGGCGAGCTCGTCGGTGAGCCGGGAGGGCTTGCTGGAGCTGAGGTCGAAGCCGATCTCAGCCATGGCCGCAACGACCTCCGGATGAAGGGTGGCGGCAGGGGTGGTGCCGGCCGACCGCGCTGCGTGGCGGCCGTCGGCCGACCGGTCGAAGAGCGCCTGGCTCATCTGGGATCTGCCGGCGTTGTGCAGGCAGACGAACAGGACCCTGCTCATGGCTTGGTGCCATATGGCGACAGCTCATCTGGTGCTGCTGCATGGCTCGACTTCAATCCCGGCCTCCTCTGCTCTCGCTACACGTGCTCTCGCTACACGACCGGCGGACCTGCAACCGCCGCCTCCCGGTGATCGACGATGGCGGCCGCCCCCCCATATCTTGGCGCAATCGGTGCCGGAACCCCAGGTGACCATCGCCCTGTGAGAGGACGCGGCAGCGGGGCTCCTGTCGGCGGCCACGCGAGCCAGCGAACGGCATCGGCCGTTGAGAAGAAGGACGCGCGTTTGCGTCAGCCATGAGTGGGATCCAGTCCCGCGGTATCGCCTGGTGTGGTACAAGCGCACCATGCGACTGCCCGCAGGTAGCCCCCAGTGGTTGAACGCGTTCACCGCCGCCGAGCGACCCGACCTCTGGGAGTCTGTTCGTGCGGACCAGCGTTTCCGGGACCTGTGGCCCGAGTACAACCACCACGGAAACCTGACGCCGCGCTACTTCGGGCAGCTGGTCCCAAGGTTCGCCCACCTACAGATCCTCTTCGTCGATGAACGATCCGAGCAGGTGGTCGCCCGCGGCAGGACCATCCCATTCGGCTGGGACGGAACCCTGGGAGACCTCCCTTCTGGGATCGACTCGGTCGGCCTTCGAGGAGTGGAGCACCTGGGCCAGCCGACCACGCTGTCGGCCCTCGCCGCCGAGGTCGCGGTCGACCACCAAGGCCTCGGTCTGAGCGGCCTACTGGTCCAGGCTATGACCGGAGTCGCCCGGCAGGCCGGACTGACGTCTCTGGTCGCGCCCATCCGCCCCTCGTGGAAGGACCGTTATCCCTTGATCACGATCGACAGCTACGCCAGCTGGAAACGATCCGACGGGTTGGCGTTCGACCCCTGGCTGCGACTTCATAACCGCTTGGGCGGGAGGGTTCTTCGCTCGGAGCCACGCTCTATGCAGATCTCGGGGTCGGTGACCGAATGGGAGGCTTGGACCAACATGGCCTTCCCGGACGACGGCACCTACGTCTTCCCCGGGGGGCTGGCTCCGCTCGCGGTCAGCGGCGGCGTCGGCTCCTATTGGGAACCCAACATCTGGATCCTCCACGACGTGTAGCCCGGGCTCGGCTGGTCGCTGCCAGGGTACGTAGTGCGCCCCAGTCGGCGATCTGCGGCTCCCGGTTTGCCCACTGGGGGCAGCAGCAGTCGCGATCGTCATGGGGTCTGTCCCCAAAGGCCTCTTCCCAGGGCCGAGGGAGGGATTCGAACCAGGGGGTGGGCCGGCCGGTCCACCGCTTTCAGCGTGCATCGGCTGTTACAACAGGGGCAAAAGGACGTACGATTCGCCGGTGAGCACAAAATCAGGCCCGGTCGGGGCCCAGCAACGCGGTTCGAGCGTTTGGTCGCTACCCGGCCGTCTGGTGCGCCGTTATCGCGAGACGGCTGAGCAACGCCCGGATGAGGAGATCAACCTGCGGATCCTCACCGCGTTCGTAGCGACCTTCACCGGGGTGCGCATCATCACCCATGGGATCCGGGGCGACTGGCTGCCCCTCAAGAACATTCAACTGGGCAAGGGGAAGGGCTCCCAGCCGCTCCACATCCACCACCTGGTCTGGGGCATTCTGGCTTTGACTGGATGCGGCTACGGCTCGCTGCTCCGGACCGGGCCGAAGTGGCGGCGACGCCTCGCACCCCTGTACGGAGCGGGGGTCGCGCTCACCTTCGACGAGTTCGCGCTCTGGCTACGGCTGGAGGACGACTACTGGAGTTCGGAGGGGCGCGCCAGCGTGGACGCGGTGATCATATTGAGCGCCATCTTCGGACTGGCGGTTGCCTCTCCCCTCTTCTGGCAGGGGGTCCTGGAGGAGATCCTGAAGACCACCCCCCCAACGGGCATTTCCAGCAAGATCGGGGACATTTCCCCCCAGGGTTCGTGATGGCCCTGGCCAGACTCACATTGAGGTAGCAGCGGTGCCAGACGAGTTCCTCACCATCGATCAGGTCGCACAGCGGCTGGCCCTGCCTCCCGACATGATCCGGCGCCGGATCGAGTCCGGAGACATCCCAGTGCATTGGGTGGAGGCGGACGGCAAACTTGAGATGCGGGTCGCCGCCGACGACATCGTCGGCGCGAACCAGCCCCCGTCAGGCTTCCAGGCACCGCCGGCTCCAACGTACGGCGTCCCCAGGGAGACGTCCTACGAGGAGCCTAGGGCCGTTGCCGGGGAAAACGCCGCCGAGGAGTGGGCGGACACTGGCGACTCGGAGTATCCCCAGGGCCTCTGGACTCCGGTCGAACAGGCGGCGGACCCGGAGCCGGGGCTTTGGGAAGCTGCGAGCCCAGCGGACGCGGCGGATGACGAGCCACCGGTCCCGGTGTGGCGGCCCGATCCCGCAACCTGGGACGATGAGCCTCTGGAGGAGGCCGCCGGAGAGGCGCCGGTCTCTGGTTTCCAGCCTGGACCGCAGCCGAGTGCTCGGCCTTCCGCGGCCCCGGATCCCTCCAGGTTGTACGCCCAAGCCGAAGACGAGCAGGACCCGTTCTTCGTGCCCGCCCCGTCGGCGGCCGACTTCGCAGCACCGCCCGCGCCCGGCTTCAGTTTTGACCAGACGGCGGCTGAGCCGGCGACGCCGGCAGGTGCCCAGGATGAGCCGTCCGTGTTTGAGGCAGCCGAGAGCACAGCCGAACCCTACGACGAGGAGCCGACGGCATTCTCGGCGGAGGCGGAGCAGGAGGCGCTCCCCGTGGCGCCGGAGCCGGTCACTCCCCCCTCGGCCCTGGTGAGCGCGGAGGTGGCCGGGGCGGGAGCGCTGGCCATCAACTCCATCGACGCCCGAGAGCTGGTGGCCGGACTGTTCGAGAGATGGGAGAGAGCCCTGGAGCAGCGTATCCAGGCGGAGCAGAGATTGCGATTCGAGGCCGAGCTCGAGCAACGCATGCGCCAAGTCCGGGATCTGAGGCAGGAGTTGGAGTTGACCAGGAAGGCCCAGGCCGCGGAACTGGCAGAGCGGGAGCGGGAGATGATGGAGCTACGCAACAAGCTTCGGGAGCAGGAGCAGGCGCCACGCTCCCGTGGCCTCTTCCGACGCTGACCTCCAGCGCCGGATTCCGTGACCCGGGCTGACAGGTTTAGAGCCGGTGGCGGGGTCAAGTGACGTCGAGGAGATCAAGGCTCGGCTGAATCTGGTAGACGTGGTAGGGGGCTACGTCCGGCTGCAGCGGGCGGGCCGGGAGTACCGCGGGCTTTGCCCGTTCCACACCGAGCGCAGCCCGTCCTTCTATGTCAACCCCGAGAAGCAGCTCTGGAACTGTCATGGGTGCCATCTGGGCGGCGACCTCTTGAAGTTCGTCGAGCTGATGGAGCACGTCGACTTCCGGGGTGCCCTTGAGGAGTTGGCGAAGAGGGCGGGTGTCGACCTTGAGCCGGCGGAGAGATTGACGCCTGCCCAGCGCCGCCAGGCGCAGCTCCGAGACAGCTCGCTGCGCCTGAACCAGCTCGCCGCCGACTTCTATCACGAGGTGTTGGTCCATCACCAGGCGGGGGCCCCGGGTAGAGCCTTCCTGGACGCTCGGGGGGTTACGGATGAGGATGTCGAGAGCTTCCACCTCGGCTACGCCCCCCAGGGTCGCCGCCATGACAATCTGGTTCGCTACCTGCTGAGACGGGAGGCCGGCCCCGAGCAGATCGTGGCCGCCGGCCTTGCCAGCGGCCGCCAGGGCCTCAGTGACTTCTTGAGGCGTCGGGTGGTCATCCCCATCCGTGACGAGCGCCAGCGCTGGATCGGGTTCGGCGGGCGCGCGCTGGGTGAGGATACGCCCAAGTACCTGAACACCCGTGCCACGGTTCTCTTCGACAAGTCGCGAGTCCTCTTCGGGCTTGATCGAGCCGTGGCCGTGATCGGCAGGGCGAGGCGGGTGACGCTCATGGAGGGCTACTTCGACGTGATCGGGGCCCACCGAGCGGGAGTCACCAACGCCGTCTCCACCTCGGGCACCGCCCTCACCGATGTTCAGGTGCGCCTGCTGCGTCGATTCGCTGATGAGGCGGTGTTGTGCTTCGACGGGGATCTGGCGGGTCAGCGGGCGGCGACTCGCGCGGTCGGCATCTTGACCGCGGCGGGGATGATCTGCAGACTCGTGCTGCTCCCTGAAGGCGCGGACCCGGACGACCTCAGCCGCACTGACCCCGAGCGCCTTCGACGCATGGTGGACCAGGCGCCACCCGCCTTCGAGGTCTTGATCGACCAGGCGCTCGGGCAGACCTCTTCAAACGCCCAGCAGACCGCCGCCGCCCGCCAGGATGCCCTGCGCCGGGCCATGGCGATCCTCGCCGGGATCCCGGAGGCCAGCATCAGAGAGCTGTACGCGGAGCGCGTCGGTCGGCGTCTGGGCATTCAGACCCAGCGGATCCTGGATGACGTGGAACGCGGCCGCAAGGCTCCCCTGTCGGCGGGTGGTTTGGACCCCGTCTCCCCGGGGAAGAGTGCAATGGGCGCGTCTGCCCATTTGCTGGGTTTGTTGTCAGCCAGGCCAGAGCTGGTTGCGGAGGTCAGAGATCGCTATCAGGTCACTCGCGGTGACTTCCCGGAGGCGGACGACGGGGAGTTGTACTCTGTCCTCTGCGAGGCGCTCCCGGGGCGGCCTCCGGCCAGCGCCCTCCCGGCCCACCTCATCCGCAGGTTGGCCGAAGTCGGTAACACCGAGCTTCCGGAGCTTGAGGAACAATCAGATGAAGCGCACCTGCGGCGCGCGCTGGACGACTGTGTGAGAAGTATTCGTATCGAAGTGGCCGAAAAGACGATTGCGGAGTTGCAGGACAAGCTCCTGGGCCTCGGCCATCACCGCGAAGGATCGGCGCCCGCGTTGGTGGCCGAGATGGAGAGTGTCCGCAGACGAATCGAGCAGCTTCGTCACGGTGACGGTTTGGAGGCGTTGAGTGGCTAGGGCAATGAAGGTGGCGCCGACACCGCCGCGCACCGAGGATCTGGTCAAGGCGGCTGAGCAGCTGATCCTGAAGGGCAAGGAGCAGGGGTACCTCAGTCCCAACGAGATAATCGATCCGTTCCCCGAACTGGATACCGACCCGGATCAGATCGAGCGCCTGTTCCTGCTCTTCCGCGAGATGGGCATTCTGGTCTCCGACGGGGACAAGGACTTCGACGCCGACGAGTCAGAGGATGAGCTTCTGGCCGCCGACGCGGACGCCGTCTCCCTCGACGACCCGGTCCGCATGTACCTCAAGGAGATCGGCAGGGTAGCTCTGCTGAAGGCCGAGGACGAGGTCTATCTGGCCAAGCTGATCGAGCAGGGTGACGAGGACGCCAAGCACCGCCTGACGGAGGCGAATCTGCGTCTGGTGGTCTCGATCGCCAAGAAGTACATAGGACGTGGCATGTCCTTCCTGGACCTCATCCAGGAGGGCAACATGGGCCTGATTCGAGCGGTGGAGAAATTCGACTACCACAAGGGCTATAAGTTCTCCACCTACGCGACGTGGTGGATCCGGCAGGCCATCACCCGGGCGATCGCGGATCAGGCGCGCACCATCCGCATACCCGTGCACATGGTCGAGACCATCAACAAGCTGGTCCGCATATCCCGCCGCCTGCTCCAGGAACTCGGCCGGGAGCCGTCCGACCCGGAGATCGGGGAAGAGATGGGGATCACCCCGGACAGGGTGCGGGAGATCGTGAAGGTGGCCCAGGACCCGGTGTCGCTTGAGACTCCTATCGGAGAGGAGGAGGACTCCCACCTGGGAGACTTCGTGCCGGACAGCGAGGCCGTGGCCCCATCAGAAGCGGCATCCCTCACCATGCTGCGCACCGAGGTGGAGGACATCCTCGACACCCTGACCCCACGGGAACGCAGAGTCTTGCAGCTGCGCTTCGGGCTGATCGACGGCCATCAGCGCACCCTGGAAGAGGTGGGCAAGCGCTTCGGTGTCACCCGGGAGCGGATCCGCCAGATAGAGGCAAAGGCCCTGCGCAAGCTGCGCCACCCCTCGCGCAGCATGAAGCTTAAGGATTATCTGGAGTAGCCGGCCCGCCGTCCGTCGCGGGGCCCGTGTCGCACCGCGGAGAACATGAGGAAGTTGGGGATCCGATCGCGCCGGGGATCTCCGCCACCGCGGGGTCGGGGCTCGCGGATCTTCTCAAACCCGAGTCCACACGCCTCCAGAGCCCGGGAATAGCTCTCAAGGTCGAAGGCCCAGCCGTCGAATTCCATCTCCAGACCGCCCCTTTCGAGGTGGGCGCTCACCCAGCGCTTTCCCAGATAGGCGCCCTGGATCTCAAAGGACGCGTCCGGACCGCTGCCGGCGAAATCCCCAGCGTCACTCAGAGGATGGGTGACGCACACGGAGAGGTGACCGCCGTCGGTCATCACGCGAGCGGCCTCCGCCAGCGCCCTGGGCATGTCCGCGACGTCCATGAGCACGTTGTAGGCCACCACCAGATCGAACGTCCCATCCGCAAAGGGCAACTGCTCGGCTGAAGCGACCAGGTATCGGGACCTCTGGTCGAGGGCTGCGGCGGCGGCCAGAAGGCTCGGCGAGGGGTCGATGGCGGTCAGGTCGTGCCGCCTGCCCACGAGGTCCCTGCTGACTCGGCCCTCTCCGCAACCGATCTCCAGGGTGGCCGCCCCGGGAGGAGGGACCATCTCCTCGAAGAAGAAGTCACGGTAGGCCCAGTAGGCGTCGAATCCGGGCGTGCGCGCCCAGGCGAGCCAGCTGGCGGCCCGATCCTCCCACCCCTGCGCCAGAGAGCCGGGCCCGGCCTCTATTGGATCGTCCACCTCACTGGCGCCCGACCTTGAGGTGAGAGTCGAAGAATGCCAGCGCGCGTTCGGCCATGTCGATGCGCGCGGGGATGGCACGCACCCCGTGCCCCTCTTGGGGATACAGCACTAGCTCGGTCTCAACTCCCGCCGCCAGCAGGGCCTGGTGGAACTCGACAGCCTGGCCGGGAGGAGTGCAGCGGTCGACCATGCCCGCGGCCAGCAAGGTCGGCGTCTTGGAGCGGTGGGCGAAGAAGACGGGGCTGCGCTCGAAGTAGGGACCGCCCGCCACCTTGGGGTTGGCCTTCAAGTACATCTCGTCGAAGTCGGGGATGTTGCTTGAGAAGTGCTGGCTGTACCAATCCGTGACCGGGGACCCCGCCACAGCGGCCCTGAACCGGGTCGTCTTAGTGGTGAGCCAGCAGCTCATGTAGCCGCCGTGGCTGACGCCGTAGACCCCGAGCCTGTCCGGGTCGGCCAGGCCCTCTGCGACCAGGTGGTCCAGTCCCGTGAGCAGGTCAGCGACCTCGGCCCCGCCGTAGTCGCCCAGCTCCATGGCGAGAAACTCCTGGCCCTTCCCGCTGCTGCCCCTTGGGTTCGGCAGGAAGACGGCGTAGCCGTTGGCCGAGAGGAGGGCCAGGAGGAGGTGGTCTGGAGATGGCCACGAGGGCCGCCAGCAGTGAGCCGGGCCGCCGTGGACCGCGAGGACGGTGGGGTGGGGCGCGTGCGCCTCCCGGGGGAGGATGAGAAAGCCAGAGATGTCAAGGCCATCGGCCGACCGCCAGCGCACCTCCTGGATGGGTCCGAGCCGGTCGCCCAGCCAGCGCTGACCGTCGTTTTCGAAAGTCACGAGGTCCTTGACCCGTCCTTGTTCCGCAACGGCGATTCTGGGCGGAATGGACCAGAACTCAGCTCCAAAGCAGACACCCCCCTCCGGATGGGGAGATGCGGCAGGATAGAAGCGGTCAGAGGTGGTCATCAACCCACGATGGTGAATCTCGACCCTCAGATCCCGGAGGTCGACCTCCAAGACCACCGTATCGAGGTCTTGCACCCCCGCGACCACGATGCGGTGCTGGTCGCGGAAGCAGATGGAGGTTGCATCAACTCCGTCCAGGTCGAGCTCACGGGCCGTCCCGCCATCCCGCTCGATCACGACAACATCACCAGCCACCAGGCCGCGATCACTGGCGAGCCCCTCAATTAGGGCTAGCTTTGTCCCATCGGGAGAGGCTGCCAGGTTCCCTAGTTGCAGCCTCGGCTGGTGGATCGTCCGACTCGTGGAGCCGTCCAGCGGCAGGAGCTCCACGCGTGACTTGGTCCAGTCGCCCTCGAAGGGCAGGTTGGAGACACAGGCCAGGAGCGCATCCTTGGCCACTACCCCAAGCCAGACGTTCAACCCCTCGGGTGAGATGCGCTGGACCTCAAGTGAGTCAGGCTCCACCAGCAGGGCTACCCTCCAACCGGTGAGGGTGCTTCCCCCTCGGTGCACGGTCGGCGTCCATGCCGGCGCATCCTGCGGTGATGAGGCCATCTGGATGGAGCCGGATCCACCGGTCACCCCTTGCTCGGCCCCCTCCTCCGCAGCCAAGGCGACGAGCCTGCCGTCCGCCGTCCACTCCAGTGATTCGACGCTGTACCCGGGCAGCAGAAGCTCGCGCGCGGGCTTGCCCGGAGCAGCCTCCACCACCCAAGGCTGGAAGAGGCCCTGGTGCCCATGGTCGGAAAGGAAGGCGATCCTGCTGCCATCGCGACTCCACTGCGCACTTCGCTCGCATGCCCGTTCGTTCTCGGTCAGTGGCTCAAGGCTGCCGGCCGGGACCTGAAGGCGGTATACCCGGGTTGAGGACGTGCCCTCAAGCTGATACCTGACATCGCCGACCACGACAGCCTCGCCCCCATCGGGCGCGAAGTGGATCCCCGTCACCGCGGACACGCTCCCGAGACCGCCCGCGAGCACCGTTGAGAAGAGCTCTTTGGCGCTCAGCGCCGACGGCTCACTTGCCAATGGACATCCTCCTCGCAAAAGTGACCCCGTGGAGAGGAAGGGGCATCACGGTTAGACTACGCAGGCAACCGGCCACCGTGGGGCCGCTTCTGCGGCCCGCGGGCCCGCCTCGGGCGGCGGCGGGCTCGACTAGACTGGGACGGCCAGCGATCCGGAGTAGCTCAACGGTAGAGCAGGCGGCTGTTAACCGCAAGGTTCACGGTTCGAATCCGTGCTCCGGAGCCACCGCCCCACTCGGTTGTCCTTGGACTCCCTTGGCGGCGATGGCGTCTTCTCTGAGCCCGGGGATGAGGCACGAGCCGGCCGGTCCAGGATTCTCGTCCCCACTGAACTGACCATCGGCCGTGCCTTTCGGTCGGCGCTATTCTCGTCGGGTGCAGTTGGCTTGTTCGACTTCGCGGTTCGGGCGGCAGGTGATTCACAGACGACACCCCCGCCACCTTGGTTCCGCAGAAGAAGGCCCGGCCCCGGCTTCGGTCGGACATCCGAGCGGCCCGGCGGCCAATCAAGAACGGCGCGACCCTGAAGGGACTTAGCTTGGGTCACGATGGGCCCCGAGTTGGTCCCGGGAGCAAGCGCACCTCCAGGGCCTCTCTGCTGGCGAGTAGAGCGCAGCGCGTGCGGGTGCCGGTGACTTGAGGGGCAGCCCGCGCCCGGCATGGTCTGCGGGGGTCATCATCACCGTGCTCGCAGCCTCGGGATGCGCCAGCGCCGTGCCCCCGCATCACCGGATCATCCGCCCCTCACCCAGCCCGAAGGTCTCCCCAACCCCGTTCACCAGCCCGATCGCCAGCCCGGGGGCGAATGCTCTGAGCTGCCGGCTGCCGGTGTACGGGTCATCGGTGCTGGTTGGCTCCTCAGGGGCAGAGCAGGCGGGCGGCTTTGTGGACCTGCCTTCGGGGTCAGTGACCGCGGCTCCCGGGACCGGTCTGAGTCCTGTGTCGGGACAGTTCAATGAGTGGCAGACGCAGTCCGTACCGACCCTCAGTGGAGACACGGATGAGGAGTCGTACGACGCGGCTCTGGATCGATGGGTGCCCGCCGCTCCCGCGGAGATCTCCCCAGCGGGAACGCAATACGCCTATGTGGTGGTGGGCAACATCAGCGATCCACAGAGCACCCCCGTGTACGTACACCTGGTGACCATCGCCAGCGCCAGTGACCAGGTGATCTACTCCAGTTCGCAGACAGAGGTGCTGGGGTGGGACGGCGGCGAGATCCTGCTGGTTGGTCACGTCCCCACCGCAGCTAACAGCGAGGGCCTGCTGAGCCTCAATCCCGCGACCGGATTGGCCACCACGGTTCAGCCGGCGCAGAGCGGCCTCGAGTGGTATCTGGCCGCGGCCCCGGTGGTCTGGGGGGGAGAGCAGAATCCCGCCGACGTCTCGCCACCGCAGGTGGAGGTGCCCTGGGACGAGACGGTCCGGTACGACCTCTCCACGGGCGAGGAGCAGGTCTGGTCCTACCACCCTGGGGACCAGGTCACAGTCGTAGGGACCACGGCCGCGGGAGACCCCATCGAGACGGTGGCGGGGCCATCACAGGCCAGCCTGGAGGTGGCCACGTCACCCGACACCGCGACCACCTTGATGACAGGCCCGGGACTCACCAGCGCCAAGGGGCTCACGATCTACTCAACATTCACCGACTCCCATGGCACCTGGGTGGGAACGGACCAGGGGCTATACCTGCTCAGCCCCAGCCTTCAATTCAGCGAAGAGCAGGCCGGCAACTTCGCCAATGCCACGATCGTGGGCGCCTGCTCCTGAGATCGCCGGTCAGCTGCCAGCTCAGGTGCTGGACGGCTCGAAGCGGAACGTCCTCGCAGCCAGCGCCAGGACCCCGACGCCTACTCCGAGCAGGATGAGCAGGTCCGGGGTGACCTGGGCCAGGCTCTGGCCCTCCGCCATCAGCCCCCGGAGACCAGAGCTGAAGTACGTGAGAGGCATCACGACCGACAGCTTCTGCAGCCAGATCGGCGCGCCCGATAGGGGATAGAAGACCCCGGCAACGAATAGCTGGGGCAACGACACCAGGTTTGACATCACCACGGCCGCCTGTTCCCGGCGGGAGAGAGCGGCGATCAGAAACCCAGCGGCAAGGAAGCAGAGTGAGCCAACCAACAACATGAGCAGCACCAGGCCCGGACTCGGACCCATGCCGATCCCGTAAAGCAGATGGCCGATGCCCAGGAGAACCGCGATCTGAATCGCGACCAGGACCAGTTGCGAGATGACGCTGGCGGCGAGGAAGACCCAGACCGGGGCCGGCGTCGCGCGGATGCGCCTCAGAGTCCCCTGCTCCCTGTCGCCGACCAGCCTTAGCCCGGCCGACAGCCCCCCGGCCAGGACCGCGTAAGCGAGGACGCCAGGGGCCAGAAAGTCTATGTAGTCATTGTTCGCCAGCGAGTCGGAGCTGATCCCGCCGGGTGGATGCACCGCCTGCACCACTCCCGTCACGGCTGGCGCCCGCCCCAGCAGAACCTGGTTGAGAGAGCTGACGGCCGCTTCCGCCTCCGCCGTGAGCGCCCCGTTCTCGGTGACATTGCTGGCGTTCTCCAGGATGTCCACCGCCACCGGCGCGCCGCCCCTGCTCTGCACCACCAGGGCGAAGTCGGCTTGGTTCGAAAGCACCTGGCTGCGCGCCGTCTTCGCATCCGTCGCGCGGACGGTGAAGGAACTCGGCGGCAGGGCACGCTGGAGGATCTGAAAGTTGGACGCTGGCGCCACCAGGTCAACAGTGGCGGGACTGTGCTGGAACAGCCCGCCAAAGATGACTATCAGCAGCAGAGGGACCAAGACGTTGAAGACCAGGACCTGGCGGTTCCGGTAGAGGACGGTGACGTTGGCCAGAGTGAGGGCGAGAAGGGGGGTCCAGGGCCCGAAGTTGAGCGGGCGCGCGAACGACGAGCCATCACCGCGGTCATGGCTGGCCATCACCCCTGGTCCGCAAGGTGCCGACCGGCGCGCTGCAGAAAGACGTCTTCCAGATTCGGGGGTTGAACCGTGACGTCGCGCAACGCTGACTCTCCGAGGGTGTTGCCGATCGCGGCCAGCACCGAACCGACCTCCCTGGTCTGCAACTCCCAGCGACCGTTCTCCCAGCGGCTGTTGAGGACCGCGGGCAGCCAAGCGAGATCCAACTCTGGGGCACCCCGAAGCGTGATCCGGGCGGCGGCCCCGAGCCCCGCCACCAGTTCCTCGGGGGTGCCCTCGGCGACCACCCTTCCCAAGTCGATGATCACCACCCTTTCGGCTAGCTGCTCGGCCTCCTCTATGTAGTGGGTGGTCAGCAGGACGGTGCGCCCCTGGGCGTGCAGCTGGCGGATCATCTGCCAGGTCTGGCGCCTGCTGAGAGGGTCGAGACCGGTGGTGGGCTCATCTAGTATCACGAGCTCGGGATCGTTGCAGAGGGTGAGAGCGATCTGCAGGCGTCGCTTCTGCCCACCCGACAGCGCCGAGGCGCGGCGGTTGCTCATTTCGTCAAGGTCGACCAGATGGAGGAGCGCGGCGGCGTCGGACTGGTACCCGTACAGCCGCCCGAACAGGCGCAGGGTCTCGGCGCAGGTCAGGTCGTCGAAAAGCGCCCCCTCCTGAAGTTGGACCCCGACCCGGCGGCGAGCCTGCAGCGGGGTTGTTCCCAGCACCCGCACGGATCCGGAGTCAAATGTCTTGAGGCCCTCGATGATCTCCATGGTGGTGGTCTTGCCCGCCCCGTTGGGCCCGAGCAGTGCCACTATCTGGCCCGCTCCAACGCTGAGGTCCAGGCCCCTCACCGCTTCGACCGCGCCATAGCGTTTGTGCAAGCCCCGTACCTCGATCGCTAACTGCGACGCGTTGGAGGGGGCGGTCCTGGATGTGACCATGGCGCTCGAGGTCCTCGTGGCGGGCGTGGCTCCAGGGCCACTTAGGGCCGTGGCCGAGTGTCAGGATACCAGCAACTCCACCACCTTCTGGATCGGGTGTGGAACGTCATCCAGATCCAATTTCCTGATGCGCGAGCCCACCGCTTAGTCTCGACTGGAATGAAGAGGATCTGGTCCAGGCTGAAGCTGACACTGCCGGTTCGAGTGGTGCTCCTGTACCTGCAACGCAACGGCCCCAACCAGGCAACCCTGGTCGCCTGGAACCTGCTCTTCGCGATCTTCCCCGTCATCCTGCTGGCCGTGACCCTGGCAGGCGTCGTGTTCCACGATCCCGCGGCGGGCAGGGCGGTCGCCAAGGCGGTCGCGGCAATTCTTCCCGCGGGGCGCGGCTCCGCGGTCCTTGCCGCCTTGAACGCCTTTCATCGCGACTCAGGGATTCTGGCGATCGTGGGCGTGGTCGGCCTCATATGGTCCGGGACCTCCCTCTTCGGAGCCATGGAGCAGGGCTTCGCGGCACTTGCGGGTTCCAAGACCAGGGGTTTCGTGGGCCAGAAGCTCATGTCGCTCGGCATGATCGTCCTCTTCACCGTGCTGGCCGTGCCGGTCGTTCTCAGTTCCAGCGCCCTTGCCGTCCTCGAGTCACTGCCCGGCGTTCCCGGGTTCCTACACTCGGGTCCGCTGGCCATAGCCATCCAGATCGTGGCGGCCGTCGCGGTGGGAACCCTGCTCTTCACCTCCATCTACCACCTGGTTCCCCGAGCGCGACGGACGGTCCGGGCCGCCTTCGCCGGTGGGCTCACGGCAGGATGTGTGTTCGAAGCCCTCAGCCTGCTCTTCCCCCTCTACTTTCACCTCGAGCATGGGTTCAGCACCTATGGGTCCACGTTCGGCCTCTTCTTCCTGATCCTCGCCTACGCATTCCTGGTCGCTCAGATCACCATCCTTGGCTACGCGGTCGTGGTGGCGTGGAACCCAATGCCGAAGCGCTCCACCTCTCACCCCCAACCCCCGCCCGCCGATGGCGAGGCGGGACCAGTCGCGGCTCCACCCAGTACCCAGCCGACCCCCGAGTAGAGCTGACCGACGCTGACCAGCCCCCAGCCCGCAAGGGCCAACCCGACGGGTGCCGCAAACTTGCTCGCCGGCGACTACTCGTGGTTGACTAGGGGCGTGCATGACCACTCGACCAGGCTGTTCGTTCTCGGAACGCTGATTCGCCACGGGGATCTACACGGACACGCGATCCGGCAGATGGCGCATCAGGACCGCACCGAGCTATGGACCGATGTCAAGGTGGGGTCGCTCTACGGCGCTCTGCGCAAGCTCTCCGAGGAGGGGCTGGTGGAGCCGGTGGCCAGCGGACGAAACGGCAATCTGCCTCCCCACACCGTCTACCGGATATCTGAATCCGGACGGGCTGAGTTTCTGCGGCTGAGGAGCGCTGCGCTGACCGCAGCTTCCCTCAAGCCGGATCCCTGTGACCTGGCGATGGCGATGTCCGAGGGGCTTGGGACGGAGGAGTTGGCGGCGGCGCTACGCCTGAGGCTGGAGGACGTGCGCCGGCAGGCCCGGCTCCGCTCGCAACTCGGCCGCGACGTGGAGCCTCTGCTGTCCCAAGCTGAGCGCACGGTCTTTGACCACTACCGTCTGCGCTACCGGGCCGAGGAGGCCTGGCTGGAGTCGATTCTGGCTGAGCTCCACGGTCGCGGCGATGGCGATGCGCGGCCCGCCGTAGACCCCGGCATCCCGCTGGCATCATGATTTCCCCAACGCATCCCAAGGAGACGAATTGACAGTCACGCCCCACCATCCGGCCTCCCCCAGAACCGGACTCGCCCTGCTGGTCATCGTGATCGGTGTCCTCATGGCCGCCGTCGACACGACCATCGTGGTGCTGGCTCTGCCGGAGATGGAGCGTTCGCTGCACGTGCCGTTGTCAGCCGTGATCTGGGTGATCATCGGGTACCTGCTTGTCATCACTCTCCTGGCCACCCAGGTGGGGCGCTTGGGAGACATGTTCGGCAGGGTGCGGATGTACGAGTCGGGGTTCATCGTCTTCATAGTTGGGTCGGCCCTCTGCGCCTTGGCCGGCAATGAGGCGACGATCATCGGATTCCGCATCCTCCAGGGGATTGGCGGGGCCCTCATCACGGCCAACAGCGGAGCCGTCATCGCCGACACCTTTCCTCCCGAGGCCCGTGGCCGCGCCTACGGCTTCAACAGCATCGGCTGGAATGTCGGGGCTATCCTGGGGATCCTCCTCGGCGGCCTCATCATCACCTTCGTCTCGTGGCGCTGGATCTTCTGGATCAACGTCCCGGCGGGGCTCGTGGCCTTCACCATGGCGCTTCGCGTCCTCCACGACTCGGGACGTCGTCAGCGTCAGCGCCTCGATTTCTGGGGCATGGCCACGCTCGGACTCGGGCTGTTCGGTGTCCTGTGGGCAATCACCTCTTTGGCCACCTCCGCATTCGATCTGGAGACCCTGGGGTTCCTGGTTGGCGGACTTTTGCTGCTCGGAGTCTTCGTGCTCTTGGAGCGAGCCTCGACCGCTCCCATGGTCGACCTCTCCTTGTTCCGGATCCCCTCCATGAGCCCCACCCTGCTGGCCTCACTCTTCCAGGGACTGGCCAGCTTTGCCGTGCTGTTCCTGGTGATCATGTACCTTCAGGGCGTTCGCCGCCTGAGCCCATTGGACGCCTCCCTTCTGCTGGTTCCGGGTTACCTGGTGGGAGCGGTGGTTGGCCCGTTCGCGGGCAAGCTCTCGGACCGGATCGGAGTGGTTTGGCCCGCCACCGCCGGCCTCCTGGTGGAGATCGTGGCGCTTTTGGTCTACGCCCAACTGGGCGTGACCACGCCGCTTTGGGTCGTGGCCCTGGCGGCGGTGATCAACGGCATCGGGGCGGGCTTCTTCTTCCCCGCCAACAACGCCGCGGTGATGAAGGTAGCGCCCCGGCAAGCGTTCGGCACCGCCTCGGGGATGCTGCGCACCTTCTCCAACGTGGGGATGGTCTTCTCCTTCTCGGTCGCTATCCTGGTCGCCGCCCGATCCATCCCCAAGGGGCTGGCCTTTGCGATCTTCGTTGGCACCACGCGCCTGAGCCATCAGCTGGCCGCGGCCTTCACGAGCGGAGTCCACGCGGCGTTCTATTCCTCGATGGCCTTCATGGCGGTGGCGATGCTGCTGTCCGCCACCAGAGTGCTGCGCCGACGGCACTCGGAGATGCCGCTCCCACCGACCTCGGCGCCTCCGGTCGACGACAGGCGCACGGCCGTCCGGGTCGGGGCCGAACGCGAGCCTGAGTAGGGTCAGGCCCGAAGAAGGCCGCAGAGCCTTGCCCGGCCCGCTCCTGCTCGCGAAAGGTGGGCGCGGACGGCGCTAGCGGCGAGCACCCTTAAGCCAGCCCGTGACCCCGCGGGTCAGCCACCGGAGCCTCTTTGGGGTTCGGCCACAGACCGGCCAGATAGAGCCGCCCGGGCAGTCGCTCACCGATGATTTGCTCCAGCTGCTCGGCCGCCCTGCAGAGGGCGGAAACGTCGCAGGCCAGTGTGGCCCCGACCCGCTGCAGCATGTAGAGAAGGTCCTCACTGCACACGTTGCCGGTGGCGCGAGGCGCGAACGGGCACCCGCCGATCCCCCCGACCGACCCCTCGAAACGGCGCACCCCGATCTCATATGCGGCCAGGGCGTTGGCCAACCCCATTCCCCTTGTGTCGTGCAGGTGGAGGGAGATCTGCTCGGTCGGAATGCCGGATCTCAAGAGATGCTCCAGCATCTCGCCGACCTGCCTGGGATCGGCGACCCCTATGGTGTCCGCCAGGCCTATCTCGGCCACCCCAATCTCCTGGCACCGATCTGCGAGTTCAGCGACGCGGTCGTGGTCGACCCTGCCCTCGAATGGGCAACCGAAGGCGACGCTGAGCCCCACATCGAAGAGACAGCCGTTCGCGGCAGCCGCAGCCGCCATCTGCTCCAGCTCGGCCAGGGTCTCGCCGACCGAGTGATTCAAATTGCGGCGGTTGAAGGTATCCGTGACCGCCAGGTTCGCCACCACGTGACGCACCCCGCAGGCCAGCGCCCGCTCCAAACCCCGCTGATTCGGCACCAGGACCCGGATCCTGTGCAGAACGGCGGGTCCCCGACTGGCGACCAGGGCGGCCAAAACCGCCTCCGCGTCGGCCATCTTCGGCACCCACTTGGGGGACACGAACGAAGCCGCCTCCACCTGGTCGACGCCGCAGTCGAGCAGCCGTTCCACCAGCTCCACCTTGGCCTGGGTGGCGACCTCGAGGGCCAGGTTCTGGAGGCCGTCACGGGGACCGACCTCGGTGAAAAAGACCGCGCGCGGGTGTGCGGGAGAGGGTTCGCTCACGCCGTCAGTCTAAGCGCCCAGCATCGTCGGACCGCGCTATCCTGTCCTCAAGTGCCGCGCGGTCAAGGGTGATAGGGGCCGATGACTATTCGAAAGAGCCTGGGACAATGGCCGGTCGTTCGCCAGATCCGGCAGGGAGACCCACTCGGCCTGGGCGCGACGGTGACCAGCCAGGTGACGGCTGACAAGGTGGCACGAACGGCCCTGGCCGACAAGGTGGTGCCGTCGGTCTGCCCGTACTGTGCTGTCGGTTGCGGCCAGTTGGTCTTCGTCAAGGACGGCCGGGTGGAGCAGATCGAGGGGGACCCCGCGAGCCCGCTGTCCCGGGGCCGGCTCTGCCCCAAGGGCTCCGCCAGCATGGAGCTCGTCAACAGCCCCATGAGGGAGCTCAAGGTGAAGTACCGGCGGCCCCACGGGACTGCTTGGGAGGAGCTTCCGCTGGATACGGCCATGGACATGATCGCGGACCGGGTCATCCAGACCAGACGCGACACGTTCGAGGAGCGTGACGACAAGGGCCGACCGCTACGCAGGACCATGGGGATCGCAAGCCTGGGCGGGGCCACCATCGACAACGAGGAAAACTACCTCTGGCGCAAGTTGATGGTGGGGCTGGGCGTGGTACAGGTGGAAAACCAGGCCCGAATATGACACTCGGCCACTGTTCCCGGTCTGGGAACCTCGTTCGGTAGAGGTGGAGCAACCACCTTCCCGGGAGACCTCCAGAACTCCGACTGCATAGTGGTCATGGGTTCGAACATGGCAGAGTGCCATCCGGTCGCATTCCAGTGGGTGGTGGAGGCCAAGCGCAAGGGAGGCGTCTTGGTTCATGTCGACCCGCGCTTCACCCGCACCAGCGCGCTGGCGGACCAGCACCTCTCCATCCGGGCGGGCAGCGATATAGCCTTTCTGGGGGGCCTGATCCACTTCGTGCTGGAGAACCAGCTCTACTTCGACGAGTACGTGAGGAAGTACACCAACGCCGCCACCATCATCGACGAACACTTCCTGGACACGGAGGACCTGGACGGATTCTTCTCCGGCTGGAACGAGCTGGAGGGGCGCTACGACAACTCGACCTGGCAGTACCAGGGCTCGGTCGTCCAGGCTGCCGCAGGGCAGCGCAGTGCACCGACTGCCGACGTGCAGGCGGGAGTTGTCAGCGGGGCAGCGCTGCATGAGGACCCCTCCCTGGAGCATCCGCGCTGCGTGTTCCAGCTTCTCCGCCGCCACTTTTCGCGCTACACCCCGGAGCTGGTGGAGCGCGTGACGGGAGTCTCCCAGGAAGAGTTCTTGAAGCTGGCCCGGACCATCTGTGGCAACTCCGGGCGCGACCGCACCACGGCCTTCGTTTACGCCGTGGGCTGGACTCAGCACACGGCCGGCGCTCAGTTCATCCGCACCGCATCGATTCTCCAACTGCTGCTCGGGAACATGGGCCGTCCCGGGGGAGGGATCCTGGCCCTTCGCGGCCACGCCAACATCCAGGGGGCAACGGACATCGCCACCCTGTTCGATGTGCTGCCCGGCTACATCCCTGTCCCAAAGGTCGATGATCCCGCCGAGCTCCAGGAGTTCTGCGCCCGCAATGGCGGCAGCGCCGGGGGCTACTGGGGCAACCTCAGGAGCTACCTGGTCTCCCTGCTCAAAGCCTACTTCGGAGATGCCGCCACCGAGGCCAACCAGTACTGCTTTGGCCACCTCCATCGGCTCACGGGAGATCACTCCACCTACCAGAGCACGCTGGGAATGGTCGACGGCTCCGTGAGGGGGTTCTTCGTCCTGGGCGAGAACCCCGCCGTGGGCTCGGCGCATGGGCGCCTCCACCGGCAGGGACTGCGCAACCTCGACTGGCTGGTCGTCCGCGACCTTTACGAGATCGAGACCGCCAGCTTCTGGTACGACTCTCCCGAGGTCGCCTCCGGGGAGGTCCGGTCGCAGGACATCGGCACGGAGGTCTTCTTCATGCCGGCCGCAGCTCACACGGAGAAGGATGGGTCGTTCACCAACACCCAGCGGCTGCTGCAGTGGCGGGACAAGGCTGTGGAGCCCCGGGGTGACTGTCGCTCGGAGCTCTGGTTCTCCTACTGGCTGGGCCGCCGTATCAGGGAGAGGCTCGCTCAGTCGGCGGATCCCCGCGATCGCGCGATCCTGGACCTGGCCTGGGAATACCAATTGACCGACACCGGCGAGCCTGAGGCGGCAGAGGTGCTTCGGGAGATCTCCGGCTTCACCTCCACCGGCGAGGAGCTCCCCGGTCTCGGGGCGGTCAAGGGCGACGGGTCCACCACCTGCGGTTGCTGGATCTATGCCGGAGCTTTCGCGGGTGGGAGCAATCAGACGGCCCGGCGTCGACCCCATTGGGAGCAGAACTGGGTTGCCCTGGAGTGGGGATGGGCCTGGCCGATGAACCGGCGGATCCTCTACAACCGCGCCTCCGCGGACCCAGAGGGCAACCCCTGGTCCGAGCGCAAGCGGTACATCGAGTGGGATGAGCAAGCCGGCCGGTGGAGTGGTCCGGACACTCCCGACTTCCCGGTGGACCGGCGTCCCGACTACCACCCCGGGGCCGGAGCGAGGGCGGAGAATGCGCTGGCGGGAGATCGTCCGTTCATCATGCAGGCCGATGGACGGGGGTGGTTGTTCGCCCCCAGCGGCTTGGTGGATGGGCCGCTGCCGACCCACTTCGAGCCTCACGAATCGCCGGTCGGCAACGCGCTGTACGAGCAGGCCCGCAACCCTGCCCGGCAGGTGTTCCAGCGCTCTGACAACCCGTATCATCCGACCGCCGGAGAGGAGGGTAGCGATGCCTTCCCGTTCGTCATGACGACCTACCGCTTGACGGAGCACCACACGGCCGGCGGGATGAGCAGGTTTCTGGCCCGGTTGAGCCAGCTCCAGCCCGAGATGTTCTGCGAAGTCAGTCCCGAGCTGGCCGAGGAGCGGGGCCTGCGGCCGGGAGGCTGGGCCACCATAGTGACCAGACGCGCGAGCATCGAGGCGCGCGTCCTGGTGACCCCCAGGGTGAAGGCCCTGCGGGTGGGTGGCAGGATGCTCCACCAGGTCGGGCTCCCGTATCACTGGGGCAGCCGGGGCTTGGTCCGCGGCGACTCCGCCAACGATGTGTTCCCCTTGGTGCTTGATCCCAACGTCCACATTCAGGAGGTCAAGGCGGCTACCTGCGATATCAGACCGGGGCGACGCTCCCGCGGAGGCTTCACATGACGGCAAGCTCCGGCCGCCGGGTCACCACACCGCTGCCGATGTGGCAGCCGGGAGGGACCCGCATGGGGTTTTTCACAGACACCTCGATCTGCATCGGCTGCAAGGCTTGCGAGGTGGCGTGCAAGGAGTGGAACGGGGTTCCCGATGTCGACCCCACGTGGTCGGGCAACTCCTACGACAACACCCTGCGCCTGGGGGCCAACAGCTGGAGACACGTCGCCTTCGTGGAGCGGGTCCGCCCCGACGGGCCCAGCAATCTCCAGTGGCTTATGAGCTCGGACGTCTGCAAGCACTGCACCAGGGCAGCCTGCCTGGAGGTCTGCCCCACAGGAGCCATATTCCGCACCGAGTACGGCACCGTGGTGGTCCAGGACGACGTCTGCAACGGCTGCGGCTACTGCGTTTCAGCCTGCCCATTCGGGGTGATAGAGCGCCGCGCCGACGACGGGCGAGCCTTCAAGTGCACGCTCTGCTACGACCGCCTCAAGGTGGGAGACAAGCCCGCCTGCGCCAAGGCATGCCCCACCGAGTCGATCCAGTTCGGCCCCCTCGACGAGTTGCGAGATCGCGCGGAGGGGCGCCTGGCGGAGGTGAAGGCTCAGGCTGGCGGTGACGGGGCGAGGCTTTACGGCGCCGACCCGAACGATGGAGTTGGTGGCTTCGGAGCCTTCTTCCTGCTCTTGGATCGACCCGAGGTGTACGGGATGCCTCCGGCACCCTCATATCGCCGCCGCGATCTGCTGACGATGTGGGGCGCGGCCTCGATCGCGGCCGGGATGCTCTTGGGCAGCGTACTCGGCGCCGTGGGCAGGGGGCGCCCTTGAGCCCTGGTAAGGGGAACGGGGAGCGGGCCATGGTACCTGCGGCCGAACCCAGGTCCTACTACGGGCTGCCCATAGTGAAGCGACCCGCGTGGACCCAGGAGGTCCCCTGGTACTTCTTTGTCGGGGGCACCTCCGGCGCTCTGGCATCGGCGGCGATGGCGGCCCGATGGACCCGGCAAGTCAAGTTGGAGCGCCGAGCCCGCCGGCTGGCCCTGGCGGGAGCCATGATAAGCCCAGCCCTGCTGATATCCGACCTCGGCCGCCCCGCCCGCTTTCTCAATATGCTCCGGGTGATCCGCCCCACCTCGCCCATGAGCCTCGGCAGCTGGACACTGGCCGGATTCGGCAGCGCCCTGGCCGCTGCGGAGGCCGCGGACATCCTCGGATTGCCACAGGCGGCAGGGGGGGCGGCGTCCCTCACAGCCGGGTCCCTGGGCCCGATCCTGTCGACCTACACGGCAGTGCTGCTGGGCGATACCGCCAACCCGGTGTGGCGTTCCGCGCGTCACCTGCTGCCCTTCGTCTTCTCCGGCAGCTCCGTGGCAGCTGCCGGCGGCGCCCTCTGCGTCACCACCTCGGTTCATGAGGCGAAGCCCGCGCGGCTGATGGTGGTGGCCGGCACAGCCCTGGAGCAGGCGGCCTTCTTCGCCATGGAGCGCCATCTGGGGCATCTCGGGGAGCCCTATTCCGAGGGGCCGGCCGGGCGACTCAACACCTGGCAGCGCACCAGTTCACTGCTGGGGGCGGCGGTCGCCCTGACCCTTGGCAGGAGGAGCCGCACGGCCGCCGTCGCGGGGGGCATCCTGAGCCTTGGCGGCTCGGCCGCCCTCCGGCTCGCCATCTATCGCGCCGGGTTTCAGTCAGCAGCGGATCCGCGCTACGTTGTCGACGGTCAGAGGTCCGCTCCTAGCTCCTCCTGAGCGGGGTCGGCAACCAGTCTTGAGCCCGCCGCGACGGCTGGCTGGCCCTTGCCCTCCGAACCGGCCGCGTGCCGGGCCCTGAAGGAAGCCACCTTCTGGCGCCCGAGGCAGGTCTGACTGCAGAAGCGCTTGGAGCCGTTGCGAGAGGTGTCGATGAACACCCTGTCGCAACGGTTGGCGCAGCAGATGCCCAGGCGGCCCATGCCGCCGGTGCCGACCACTATCGCCAGCGCGGTGGCGCAGGTTGCCCCGCGGGCCTGGGCTCGCCCTGCCTCCTTCTCCTGGCTGTGGAAGTGGAGATGCCAGGGCTCCCCGTCGTGACTGGCGAGCTGAGGTGCCGCATGGTAGTCGCGCAACAGCGAGTTGATCAGCGAGGCGACCCGGTCCGAATCGGAAACCGCGGCGGCCTCGAAGACCTCACGCAGCCGAGCCGCCAGCCGGTACAGCCCCTCCGAGTCGTGGGGCGACATCGGCCCGGTGCGTCCCCAGATCGCGGCCTCCGTGGAACGGGCCAGTTCCATCCTCTCATCGCCCCTCTCCGGGATGGATGACGCGCGCCCCCTCGCGAATCCGCTGGTCAGAGCATTTGCCAAATGCGCTGCAGCCTCGACGCCAAGGTCGGTGTAACTATCAAAATTCATTTGACTGGTTAGAGCAGGTATGGTATTCTGTTACTGGCTAGTTGTCAATAACAAGTTACAGAGGAGATCCTCATATGAACCCCAGCATGGTTCAACAACTCACCGACGATCGGACCAGGGAACTTCTTGGCGAGACCCCACGGCGGCGGCGCACCTTCTCGGATGGAGTGATGCGACGGCGCGCGCTGGCTGCCATGCATCTTCTCCGGGCCGGAGTCTCGCGCCGCTGAGTCACAGGAGGTCCACCGGCGGATCCCCGGGAAGCCAGGGCAGGACCTCCCCGATCCTGGTCGCCCCCAGGCTGAGTGCTGCGAATTCCTGAGCGCTCTCCTGCGAGAGAGTGACCAGGAGGCCCCCGCTGGTCTGCGCGTCGCAGGAGAGCAGTACCGTCTCGGGGTCGAGCCCGCCGCCGATTCCGCTCTCCTTGCGGGCAAGTTCCAGGTTCCGCCTCGTGCCCCCGGGCACGTGGCCGGCCCGCACCATGTCCCTGGCTCCGGGCAGAAGCGGCAGGGCCGAAGCGTTGATCGCGATTCGGACCCCCGAAGCCCGGGCGAGGTTGGCCGCGTGCCCCATCAACCCGAATCCCGTGACATCGGTGGCGGCATGCGCCCCAGATGTCACCATCGCTTCGGCAGCGCCTCGGTTCAACTGGCGCATGGATGCGACGGCGCCGCTCAAAGTGGACTCGTCAACAGCTCCCTGCCGATGGGCGTTGAGGATCACCCCGGTCCCCAGGGGCTTGGTCAGGAATACCACGTCGCCAACATTGGCCCCGGCATTTGTCACCATGCGGCGAGGGTCGACTCTGCCGACCACGGCACATCCGAACAGGGGCTCGGCACTTCTGATCGAATGCCCGCCCGCCACGGCGCACCTGGCTTCGGCGGCGATCTCAGCTCCCCCCTCCAGGATCTGGCGCAGGGTCTCCCCTGGCAAGTTGGCGAGGTCATATCCCACCAGGTTCAAGAGCAGCAGGGGGCTTCCTCCCATCGCGTAGACATCCGAGAGCGCGTTCGCGGTGGCGACCGCCCCGTAGTCGCGGGGATTGTCGAGCGGAGGCGGGAAGAAGTCGGTGGTTGCAACCAGGGCCAGGTCCTCGGAGATCCGGTACACCGCGGCGTCATCCATAGCCTCGGCCGAGACCAGCAGGTCGTCGCCGGCCAAAGTCGCGATGCCACCCAGGATGGCGGCCAGGTCCGCCTGCGCTATCTTGGCGGAGCAGCCCCCCTGGCCCGTCAGCTGAGTCAGTCGTGGGGAATCCAATTTCACAAGCTCCTCTTCAAACGGTGCAGATCGCCGTGGCGCTCCGCCCGGCCCTCCCGTTCCCACCTCTCCAAGAGTGGCACAACCGAGCGCCGGCTGCTGTGCAGGCCGTCGCGTATCTCCGCGACCGTCAGTCCCTGAGCACCAGCGCCCTCCAGGAGGCTGCTGAGGTCAGCCTCAAGCTGCCGAAACGAGTCCGCCTCGAACAGCAGATCCGCAGTCAATTCGACCACGGCCCCGGAGCGGATCAGGTATGACCGAAGTTCCTTGGTCAGGCCCCACTGGCGAAGCTCATTCATGGTCGGTGGGGTCCTCCCGGCGTGCCGCAGCCCGGCGAGCACCCGATCGGCGGTACCGGCCAGCCGATTGCCGGATGGTCTTGATGGCGAGGCTGCCACCGGTCCCTGAAGACGCAGCGCCCCCCCCTCCTGCAATAGGCGCAACCCCGCCTCTCCCACTGGGCCAAGGGGAAGTCCCAAGAGCTGGACCAGGCGTTGACGAGGCATCCCGGGATCCAGCGGATGCTCGCGTTCGTACTGCTCCAGGGCAGAGGTGGCAGTGGCCGAGATCCCCTGCCACCTCTGCCGCGCCATGAAACGGGCGGAGACCCGGACCAATTGCCCCTCTTCGGCCTGACGCGTCAGGGCGGTCCTGACCCGTTCGGCAGCGAGGCCGACCCGCCCAGCAACCTCCTCCACCTCAAGCCCCAGCGAGCTGTTCGTCACCTCCAAGTGGCAGAGAGTGTCCAAGCCTTGCACATCTCCCTGGCGCAGCAGCCGCTCCCGAATCGTCCAGCCGTCGAGGGGCGCGGTCCCCCAGCGGCGGTGCCGCCTGGGATTGGCATCCAGGACCATGGCGCCCCCGAGGACAGTCTCTGGGCCGGGCGCGCGCAGGACCATGAGGTCGCCCGGGAGTGCCCAGATGGCGCTCTCAAGATGAAGCTGGGCATAGCCCGAGGTCCCCGGTGCAAGCTCCGCCTCTCCCGCCAGCCAGAGCCTGGCGGCGGTGCTGGAGGTGCCGCACAGGACCTCGAGATGCATCCCCTGGCGCACACCCCGGCAGCCCACCGCAGGCACATCAAGCACGCAGTCGACCGCCGTGGCCCCGCGACCTGAACCAGGCAGGCCCACAACACTGCCTCGGGGGACGTCGGCCAGCGCCACCGAGTGTAGGGCAACCGCCAGCCGCCCACCGGCGGACGCTTCCCTGACCGAGACTCCTCGGCGCTGGAGGCCATGAACACGACCCGGCCTGGCGCTCGGGAAGACCTCGACCGCCTGGCCGACGTGCAGGCCGCCACCATCGAGAACGCCTGTCACCACGGTGCCGGTACCGGGACGGGAGAAACTCCTATCCACCAGCAGCCTGGGCAGACCCCGGTCGAGAGGTGCGGGCAGCCGCGTCAGCTGCGAGTCCACAACGATGGGCACCTGGTCCAATCCGACTCCAGATACCACGCTGCACGCTATCCAGGCCCCCGCGTTGAGCCCCAAAGAGGTCACCAGATCGACGGTCTGAGCAGCGCGCGCAGGCACCTGTTCAGGAGCCAGGTCGGCCTTGGTCAGCAGCACCACCACGTCGCGCACACCCAGGAGTCGGAGAACCGCCAGATGCTCCTTGGTCTGGGGCATGACCCCGTCATCGACGGCCACGCACAGCAGCGCCAGATCGATCGAACGGGCGCCAAACGCCATGGTCCGGATGAAGCGTTCGTGGCCGGGCACGTCGACGATGGATACCTCCCGGCCCGACGGCAGGGTCCAGGACGCGAACCCGAGCTGCATGGTCATGCTGCGGGCGCGCTCCTGGGCGGTCGTGTCGCAGTCGATCCCGGTCAGGGCTTTCACCAGAGCGGTCTTGCCGTGGTCGACATGCCCGGCGGTGCCCACGGTCAGCTCGATCACTATTTCGTCGACAGCGACGCCAGCGCCCTCAGCAGGGATGGCTCGTCGGCTTCCAGGACACATCTGGCGTCGATCGTCAGCCCGTTCTCGCGTTCCAGCGCCAGCACGGGAGGGTCCCCCGCGAGCAGACGACGCCGGGCCATCCCCGGTCGCGCCACTCTCAGAATGATCCCGTATGAGGGCAGGGGGTCACCCGGCGTCGTGCCCCCTCCGACCCCTCCCGCCAGCGGGATCACCTGGGCTGGCACCCCCATGTTTCCGAGAGCCTGGACCCATCGGCTGGCCCTGGCGAGCAGTTCCTGCTCGCTGGCTCTGAGCATCCTCCAGACGGGGATCTCGTCGAGTCTGTCGGGCGTCCCCAGGCACAGGACGGTCTCCTCCAGCGCCGCCAGCTGCAATTTGTCCGGGCGGAGGGCCCGCGCCATCGGATGGCGCCGGAGCTTGTCCACCAAAACCTCGCGGCCGAGTATGATCCCAGCCTGGCTTGCGCCGAGCAGCTTGTCCCCACTGCAGAACAGCAGGTCGACGCCTCCCGCGATGCTGTCCTTCAGCCTGTCCTCGGCTCTGACACCGTTGGTCTTGTCGGGGACGAGACCACTGCCGACATCTTCAAGCAGTGGTAGCTGGAGCTCGTGGGCCGCCTCGGCCAGCTGGCTCAAGGTCGCCCGCTCGGTGAACCCATCCATGCGAAAGTTGGACTGATGCACCCGCAGCCAGGCGGCGGTGCGGGGTCCGCTGGCGCTCAAATAGTCCCCGACCCTGGTCCGGTTGGTGGTGCCGACCTCGACCAGCCGGGCTCCTGACAGGCGCAGAATGTCAGGAATTCGAAATCCCCCGCCGATTTCAATGGCCTCCCCACGGGAGACCACCACGTCCCGGCGCTGGCAGAGAGCGATCAGCGCAAGCAGAACCGCCGCAGCGCCATTGTTGACCACCAGAGCGGCCTCGGCACCACTCAGGGAACACAGCAGCTCCGAGACCAGCCCGTGTCGATCTCCCCTTCGTCCCGTGGACAGGTCGAGCTCCAGGTTGGAATAGCCGGTCGCTATCTCCACGGCGTGGTAGGCTGCGGCGTGGCTGAGGGGGGCACGCCCAAGATTGGTGTGGATGATGATGCCGGTGCCGTTGATCACCCGGCGCAGCCGCGCTGGAGCACGGGCGAGAAGTGCCGTGGCCCTCTCGCTCACCCGGTCCGCAACCGCAGGGGTGGGGCGCTGGTCCGGGCTCGCGCGCAGCTCGTTGACCGCGGCCCGCAGGGCAAGCACCACCCGATCATGGCCGTGCTCGGCCACCAGTCGAGCCACGTCGGGTCGCCGAAGCAAGGCTCCCACCGCGGGCGGCCTGGGAGACCCGCCGGCCTGCTGGAGCCGCTCTGCTGCCACGGTTCAGACTCTACTGCCGATTGGATGAGGCGAGGCCCGGTTTGAGTGTGACCTGGCAAGCGGGCGTGCCAGCAAGTCCAGCTGCCCTGGCCAGCACCTTGGCCGTCGGAACCAGCGCTTCAACCACGACGGGACCCTGGGTAGCTGCCACGGACCAAGTTGCAGTGGCGGGAGGCGAGGGGAACGATCCCTCCGAGGACGCGATGTCGCGCCCCCCATCGATTTTGAAGATCGAGGGGCCCACCTGGACCCATGCACTCCCAGGGCATGGTAGCGCGACGCCTACTTGGCGGCATCTTTGGGGTACCCCTCGGACCGGCTGCGAGAGGATAGGGTGCACATGCAGGGAACGGTTTGGGCAAAGGTGAGACGGCTCGGTGCCCCAGCATCAGGGCGCTGTCAACGAGATGCGCCTCCGGGATCGCGCTCTGACGGACCATCTGCCTGTGCGGCTGGCGGGTTGGCACCCGAGAGAGCCGCCCTCGGCCTCGCTGGCGGCAGGCAAAACTGAGCCATGGCTTGAATTCCACAGGTCAATTGGCGTACCGTCATGGTCGGCCATGCCCTCAACTCCACCACGTCCTCCCCTGGGCGGCGCAGCCACCAATTGACGGTGCGCGCCTTCAACCGCCTCTCTGTCGGCATCATTGCAGGTGCCGCTTGCTTGGTCGCCCTCACGGGCTGCGGTGGCATCCCCGCCCACATAGCGGCCCGTAGACGACGGGAAGACTCCTCGCAGCCCTCCCCGGCTCCGGCGGCGGGTGAGACGAGCCAGTTGCCCGCCGGGGCCCTGCCGGGCGGCGCGGCACTTGCGGAGCAGCTGTCGTTGAGTGGCACTATGAGCGCCACGGCGTCCCGCGGCTACGCCGTTCAGTGCGGCGTTTACCCGGGGTCGGGCTACGCAGCGACCGTCGACCTCTCACTCCCCGGGCGGGTGACCACCCTGAGCCTGCTCCTCCCGATGTACAACGGGCCGGGGCAGTATCGCGTGGAATCTGCCGTTGGGCTGGCGACAAATGTCGCAGCCGCCAAGTTGAGTGGCTTTGGCAGCGCGGAGGCTGGCAGCGTCACCGTCGCAGGTGGAGGGCGGGCGGGCACCTTGGACCTTACATTCGATGCGGGCAGGGGCCAGGGTCGGCCATCAGGAGAGTTCCTCAAGGGCTCCTGGCGGTGCGCGGTCGCCGGCGTCGCGTATGACGCCTCGACGACTGCTGCGGCGGTGAACACCTACCAGAACCTCACGGTCAGCGGCGCCCTCACAGGGCATGTCAGCGCAGCTGCGGTGCCAGCAGCGGATCTCATGCCTGGGGCTCCCAACTGCGGGGCATTCAATTCGTCCTCGGCTGGTCGGTTCAACCTCGCGATGATCGTCACCCTGGTCGGACATCACTACGTCCTGGATGTGCTGGTGAAGCAGTATCACGGAGCGGGGATGTACTACCCGAGCTTCACCCCGGCCAGCCTTCCCATTCAGACCGACTGGGCAACCGCCGAGGTGGTGCGTGACGCCGCCCCGGCCGAGGCGGGTGAGATACCAAGCTCCACCTGGGCTGGCGTGGGAGGCGACTTTCGCCTCAATTCGGACCTCACCACAGGGCTACTCGCCATCCGGTTCATGAACCGCACCGGCGCCTCCTTCGTGATCACGGGAAGCTGGAGCTGCTGACCACACCGCCCCGCGCCGACAAAGCGCCGCGAAGGCGCTCCGCAGGTGCAGCAAGGGGTTCTAAGATCGAGAGGCCAGCGGGCCAGAGCGATGCTCCGGCCTCGGCGGAGACCTATAATCCGAGGCCAATGGACGACAAGGCGATGGTCGACCTGCTGGAGCGGGTTGGCAATCTGTTCACGTCGAGCCTGGATCTTAAGGTCAACATCGACTTCACCCTGAGAGCCCTGTCGCAATTGGTGGAGTGCGACTCCGAGACCGTCTTCCTCCTGGACGAGGAGGAGACCCGCCTGACGGCTATGGTCACATACCCCTACACGGAGCAGGTTGCCAGCGTGGCATCGTTCGGGCTTGGAGAGGGCATCGTGGGCTGGTCCGTGGCCCAGCGCAAGGCGGTTCGGGTGGCCGACGCAACCACCGATTCCCGCTTCAAGACCCTCTCTTCCGGGACAACCCCAAAGAGCGTCATGGTGATGCCCCTGGAGTCGCCAAACAGGGTGGTGGGCGCGCTGACCCTGGGCCGCAAGACGGTGAAGCCTTTCACAGATCTGGAGCAGGCTCTGGTCCGGGTGATCGCCAATCAGGCCGCCATCAGCGTTGACAACGCGGCCCTGCACGCGTCTGCCCAGCGGCAGTTGCAGGAGATAGCGCTACAGAAGCACGAGCTCGAGGTGGCCAACGCCCAGATTCGGGAGAACAGCCGCCTCAAGAGTGAGTTCCTGGCCAACATGAGCCATGAGCTGCGCACCCCCCTCAACTCCATCCTCGGGTTCAGCGAGATCCTCAAGGACAATCTGGCCGGCAAGATGAGCCCCCAGCAGGAGCAGGAGTGCCTGGAGAACATCCACTCCAGCGGACGCCATCTCCTGAACCTGGTGAATGACGTCCTTGATCTCAGCAAGATCGAGGCTGGCCGGCTGGAGCTGCAGTACGAGGAGTTCCAGGTGGGCACCTGCCTGGCGGAGGTGCTGACGGTGGTGCGGCCCCTGTCAGAACGGGCCGGGGTCAACCTGGTGGTCGAGTTGGACAACGAAGCCACTCTGCTGAGGGCTGACAAGGGCAAGTTCAAGCAGATTCTCTACAACCTCCTGTCCAACGCGATCAAGTTCACCCCCGAGGGGGGACAGGCGGTGATCAGGACCCGCACCAAGCCGCGGGCCGGGCAGTTGGTGCTGCAAATCAAGGACAGCGGCATCGGCATCGACCCCGACCACCACGACCAGATCTTCAGTGAGTTCTTTCAGGTTCAGGCGGCTGCCGACCGCCAGTTCGAAGGCACCGGCCTCGGCCTGGCCCTGGTCAAGCGCTTGGTCGGCCTGCACGGTGGGACCATCAAGGTCGACAGTCAGCTGGGCCGCGGCGCCAGCTTCACGGTGACCCTGCCGCTGCGGGGACTCCGCCCAGATGGCCAGATGCGCAACAAGATCCTGGTGATCGAGGACAACCCCTCCAGCCTGGAGCTGTCCACCCTGGTCCTGCGCGGGCACGGCTTCCGGGTGGACACGGCGACCGACGGCCAGGAGGGCCTGCAGAAGGCCAAGGCCCACCCCTACGATCTCATTCTCATGGACATACAGCTGCCGGGCATCGACGGCCTGACGGTGACACGGCTGCTCAAGGCGGACCCGCGAACCTCCAAGACGCCCATCGTCGCGCTCAGCGCCCGCGCTATGCTCGGCGATGAGCGGGAGGCGATAGATGCCGGCTGCTCGGGCTACATCACCAAACCGATAGAGGTGAAGAGTTTCCTGAATACGGTGACCGAATACCTGGAGGCACAGGGAGTATGAGTGGAGGGAACAAGACCATCCTCACAGTCGAGGATGACGCACCTACGCGCGACATAATCAGGCTCGCTTGCGAGCCCCAGCACTACAACGTGCTGGAGGCAACCAGCGGGCCGGAGGGGCTGGAAGCGGTCCAGCACAGCGCACCGGATCTGGTGCTCCTCGACATCAATCTGCCAGGCATGTCCGGCCTGGACGTGTGCCGCAAGTTGAGGGCGGACGGACACAAGATCCCGATCATCATGTTGACCGCCAAGAGCGACACGATCGACGTCGTGGTGGGGCTGGAGCTCGGAGCTGACGACTATGTGGTCAAGCCGTTTGAGGTCCGGGAGCTGGTGGCTCGCATCGGCGCCCATCTGCGCCGCTCCGAGTCAATTCCGGGAGAGCCCGTCAAGGAGAGATTTGAGTTTCCTGGGCTCAGCATCGATCTGCGCCGCCGGCAGGTGTACCACGATGACAAGGAGGTGCAGCTGACCTTGACGGAGTTCAACCTCCTCGCGCTACTGGCCAGCAAACCTGGGCAGGTGATGAGCAGGGCCGACCTCCTCCGCCGGGTGTGGGGGTATGAGGTAGAGATCGAGACCAGAACCGTGGACGCGCACGTTTACCGACTCAGGCGGAAGATCGAGCCCAGCGCAGAACACCCCACCTACATCCACTCGGTTCCGGGCATCGGGTACCGGTTCGCCGGCTGATCCCCAGGCTTTCTCCCGCCGGCGGGTGCCGCCTGCGGAGTGGAATCACAGCCTGGTCAGCCGCCAGCGGATCGAAGGGGCGCGAATTGACACTGGAGCCGTGAGCGCGATCGTCTTCCGGAAGTCTCCAGATGAGAGGCTGAACGTGCCCACCTTCCTGCCTGCGTCGACCGTAGTGCCGAGGCGGTCCGAGACCAGGCTGGTGCGGACCACCAGTCCGGGCCAGCCGACAACGCTGATCGACTGCGGCGACGCGACCGGGACCGCGCTGGACCACGGCTCGGTGAGAGTGGCGATCTCGCCATCCCGAGGCACGAGGGTGTAGTCGGTCAGTGCCGCGAAGGTGGCGTCGGCCAGGGAGACGCCCTCGTTCAAGGCGGTCGTGAGCTCACTGACCCCGCCCTGGCCCAGGACTGCTCCTATCACCGTGACCTGTCGCCCGTCGACCTTGTGCTGGACCGCGAAGACGAAGCATCCCCCCGCCTGGGACGTGGACCCCGTCTTGACACCGATGAACCCGTCGTGGGTCACCTCGCTGTTCACGTTGTACGCGACGCCAGCCACGGGCAGGGTCACCTGGGGCAGGGCCACGATGCTGGCGAAGGTGGGATTGGCCATTGCCAGCTCGGCCAACCTGGTCTGATCCATGGCGGTGCTGACCGTCTCCGCCGAGAGGCCACTCGCGTCGGCATAGTGCGTGTGGGTCAGGCCCAGCTTGGCGGCCTCCTGATTCATCTGCGTCACGAAGGCGGCCTCGCTGCCCGCATCCCACTGCGCCAAGAGGGTGGCGATGTTGTTCCCAGAGGGGATAAGCATCGCCTCCAGGGCCTGCATCTCAGTCAGCTGCTCGCCGGCGGCGACTTGAACCACCGACTGGCCATCGGCGTTGTCCGCCTGGTATGTCGCCACGTCCTGGGGGGTCACCGTGATTACGGGCCCGGACTCTCCGACCCCGATCGGATGAGCCTTCAAGATGAGCAACGCGGTCATCACCTTGGCGACCGACCCGATCGCCTCGGGCTGGTTCCCCCCGGAGGTCCCGAGTGTGCCAACGCCCTGAACCGCGACTGCCGCCTCGCCGGTCGTGGGCCAGGGCAGCGTCGGGGCGGTTCCTGGGATCCTGATCTGAGCCGATACCGTGCGCACCAATCTGACGCTCGGCAAGGGTCGTAGGTACTGCCCCACCGCAGCGGCGACCAGCACCACCACGACCACGGGGAGAATGAGCTTAAGCCGCCTCCAGGGTGAGCGCTTGGTCCTCATGGCATAGAAACAGGCACCGGCATTCCATTCTTTTCCAACGTCGCGAGGGAGCCGATGGTTCCGCGGGGTGCCAAAGGGCAGCTCCGGTTCGTCGCTGGCGTGCCTCGCCTGGGTTGCGACCGGGACCGGGCCGGGTCATGGCGCGGCGTCTCTCAACCCTGGCGGGCTGACCAAGTGGAAGGGTGGGCCGACCGGCCTGAGCTGAGCCTGGCTGGCAGCGTCAGGTTTGTCAAGGCGGCGGTCCCAGTGGGTGGGGGAACGAATTCACGCCGCGCGGGGGCGGCGCGACGAGGGGATGCGATCCCCCATCTCGTGCCACACCTCTGACCCCTTGGCCAACCTCCAGCGCCGGAAGGACCGACATCAGTACGGCTGCGGGCAGGACGCATCTCTTAAGAGGGGAGGATGCCCGGTCCGGCATCGACGGTTCCGGTCACCGGCGCCCGCCTTCTCAGTAGATGAAGCCGATGAAAGCGTCCTCACCCGGGGTCATGGTGCGGGTGTCCACCACCCCCAGCCCGTAAACGTTCATCTCGGACTGTTGCCAGGTTCCGTTCGGGAGAACCTTGGTGACGAAGGCAACATGGCCGTAGTAGGTGCCGCCATACACGGCGATCGCCCCAACCACCGGCACCTGCCCCTCGGGGACCCCGTAACGCTGTGCGGCGGGCCACCACTGGATGGCATTGCCATTCCAGGGGACGAAGCGCTGCGATGCGACCCAATACGTGCATTGCCCCCAGGGGAACGGGTCCTGCGCCATCGGCCGGGTGGGCACGACCTCAGGGAATCCCTGGGCCCAAGGCACGAAATCCCCCGACGGCAGGGAGGAGGGTGATACCGCCTTGGGCATCAGCAAAAAGCTGTTCGGCACAAGCCTACCCGTGGTGTTCAAGTTGTTGTAGTTGAGGACCACTCCGGGGCGGACATGAAAGCGCTCAGCGAACGTGGTCAGGGTCTCGCCTGGCAGCACCCGGACCAGGACCGTCGGGCCGGCGGGCGGGACCAGCAGTGGCTTGCCGCTTTCGGGGCCCTGCCCGTAGCTGATCTCGTTAGCCCAGGACAGCTCCGCGACGGTGGTGTGGTACTGACTGGCCAGGCTCGCCATTGTCGCTCCCCGGGGGACCGCCACCAGGGGAGCGGGCAGCACGGGGATGCTGCCCGGAATCGCGGCCGGCTTGTCGTAGTACTGCCCCGCCTGGAAGGAGGCGGGCGGGGGCCAGTAGCCCGCCGAAGCGGCATTCGCCTGGATGCCGGCGGGCGCTCCCGAGAGAAATCCGACCGCGAGCACGCCGCCGGCCACGAGGACCACGGCGGCATGGGTAAGACGCAGATCCGGACGATGCAAGTAGCTTCTCCCCAAGCTGCCTGCTGGCACCAACTAGCGCCGCCGACTCAGACGGGCGGCGACCGCTGCGGCCACCCTAGCAGACCCTGGTGACGGGTGTCAAAGCATCGCCTGGCAGTCGGAGGCTGCGGACCCACGAAGCCAGGTCCCGGCTCTATGCTGTCTAGTCGCATGGCATTCAACCCTTCCTGCCTGGGGAAGATCTACCAGGCCGACGGGCAGGAGCTGGACCGCGCCCGCCATCGCTCCTACATGGCCAGCGTCGTCGAGGGCTTCAACGGGCTGGACCCGCCACGTCCTCTTGCCTGTTTCGCCGCCGTCTACCTCCTCTGGCCGATCGTGCCCCTGCTCTTCTCCGACCCCGAGGTCGGCCTGGACCTGCCCCGCCTCCTGCATGGTGAGCAGGAGTTCTGGTTCGAGCGGCCGATGGAATTCGGCGAGAGCATCCGCCCTGTGGGCAAGGTCACCCGGGCTGAGGAGCGTCGCGGAATGGTGTTTCTGGAGCTGACCTGCGACGGGTTTGACCGCAATCAGTCTCCCGCGGCACACTCGCGCAGCCTGTTCTTGGTGCGGGCGCAGCCGTGACCGAACACCCGATCATGAGCCGATTCCCTCCTCAGGAAGGCGAGGGGCCTCCCCCACTGCACCAGCGAATTAGCCAGGCCCGAATCGACGCCTATGCGGAAGCTTCGGGCGACCACAACCCCATCCATCTGAATGAGCAATTCGCTCGGTCGGTGGGCCTGCCCTCGACCATCGCCCACGGTCTGCTCACCCTGGGGGTGGCGTGCGCGGCGGTGGAGCAATGGTGCGAGGCACACGCTTGGACGGGCAGAGTCACCTGCCGATTTTCGGCGCCCCTGCCGTCGGGTCAGACGGTGTCAGGGCACCCTAAGGTGGTCCGCTCAGACGAGGAGAGGGTCGTGGTGGAGTTGGAAGCTCTATCGGAGGCGGGTGAGAGAGTGCTCAGCAAGGCCGAGATCGAGCTGCGGCCGCTCGGTTAGCTCTCAGTTTCGACTCCCACCCGGACCGAAGCCGGCGCCCAGGCCCGCGATCACATCGGTGAGGCTGATCGCGCCTTTCGGTGCCGAGATCCCGAAGGCCTGGTTGAAGTCCGAGAGGTCGACATAGTCGGGGCCCTGCCCCTGAACCCGCAGCGGGAACGGAGTACCGCTGGTGGCCACCAGCACGCTGCCACCCGTCCCCTCCAGGACCTCCACCACGCCTTGGCCGGCGAACGACCTGACCCGGCCGCGCCTGGCTCCTGCCTCACCCTTGAGAATGGTGGCGGCCTCCTGTTTCGCCGAGGTCAGAGCCGCAAGGCCCGAGGTGAGGGCCTGTGCCAGCGGGTTGTTGGCCGGTATGGAGACCCACTTGTTGGCGAGCAACCCCTGCAGAGCGCCCCCATCCGCGCTCTCCCAGAGGGTCTTGCTCTTGACGTAGTCCGTGCCCCTCACCTCCTCCAGTTGGAAGGAGGTCGAGCCCAGGGTGAAGACGCCGGACCCCACATTGGGGCCCTGCACCTCGAAGGTGAAGCGCCCCGATCCGCCGCTGACCGGGACGACCCCCTGCAGGCGGTAGGAGTGCGCGGACCGCAGGGCGGCGGCGCTGTCCTGGAGGATCTGGCCCCCTGGCTTGGTGGCTTCGCCGTTCTGTCCGCAGGCGCTGAGCATTGGCCCCGATACGAATACGATGGCCAGGGCCACCAGGATCTTGCGGCCAGGCACTTCCCAGCCCAGGGTCGGCATCCGCATCTTCAGCACAAGCTCCCAGAATCCTGTCGACCGGCTCCGCCCCACGACCAACCGTCCGCGCGGACCGTAGCGAGAAGCGGGAGCCGGTGTCAAGGTCGATACACTCGGTCATCAGAATGGCGATGTTCGACCTCTCCGGGCGCGTGGCGATGGTGACGGGCGCCTCGCGAGGGCTGGGCCGCGCGGACGCCCTGGCGCTGGCCCGAGCCGGATGCGACGTGGTGGTGGCGGACCTCCTGGTCGAGTCCGACCCCAACCTCGAGTCGGTGGCCGAGGCCAGCGGCATCGTAATGGCCCGGGTCATGGCGACGGACAAGGTGGTGTTCACCGAGCAGACGGCTGCGGAGATCCGGGAAATGGGACGCAGAGCGCTGGCGGTGCAGCTCGATGTCACCGACTTCCAGGTGACCAGGGAAGCCGTGGACCGGGTGGTGGACGAGTTCGGCCGCATCGACATCCTGGTGAACAGCGCGGGCGCCCACGATCATGTGGGACAGATCATGGACCAGTCCCCGGATCTGTGGGAGCGCGACCTCAAGGTGAATCTCACCGGCGCCTACAACTGCAGCCAGGCCGTATGGCCGCACATGCGGGCTCGCAATTTCGGCAGGCTTATCTTCATGTCCTCGATCACTGGAGTCGGAGGTGGATTCGGGCAGGCCAGCATCAGCACCACCTCCGCCGGGATCCTCGGCCTCATGCGTTCGCTGGCGCTCGAGGGGGCCCGCCACGGCATCACCAGCAACGCTGTGGTGGCGGGGATCATCGCCACTGAGTCATTCCGCACCACGCCACCAGAAATGGTCGACAGGATGGTCCTGAGGACCGCCATGCGGGCTCCCGGTACCCCCGAGGACGTGGCCGCCGCAGTGTGCTATCTGGCCAGCCCGGAAGCCTCATATGTCACCGGAATCGAACTCCCGGTGGCGGGGGGGATCGACCTCTTCACGTTCTGAGGATCAGCAAATTTCGGAGTAGATCTTCCATCTTTACCGCGCGCCTGTTATAGTACCGGCCGCCAGACAGTTACGGGCGGCGATACAAGGCACGGCCGAGTGGTCCTGGCTAGCTAGCGTGTTGGAGGATGCTCGGATTGAGCCTCGTCGACGTCACCCTGACCTGCCGGGAGTGCGGGTCGGAATTCATCTTTACGGCCGGGGAACAACAGTTTTATCAGTCCAAGGGCTTGGTCAATCAGCCCACCCGCTGTCAGCCTTGCCGGCAGCTGGCCAAGGCTTCTCGCCAGGGCTCCGGGGGTGGGTTCGGGTCATCGGGGCCGCGTCCGCCGCGGCAGATGCATGAGGTGGTCTGTGCCGACTGCGGCACTCTGACCCAGGTACCGTTCGAACCCAAGTACGACCGCCCTGTCTACTGCAGCGCCTGCTTCGAGAACCATCGGGTGGCCCGCTAGCTAGGGGGCTTCGGGGAGCGGGCGCGCAGGTCCTGCATCGCCCGCTCCAGCGCCCGCTGCTCGGCCGAGCAGGCTCTGATGATCACCTCGCCCGGCTGGGCCTGGGGGTAGGAGCCGAACCTGACTCCGGGATGCTCCCGGGCCAAGCTGGTCAACAGGGGAAAGAATTGGGACTCGGGTACGCCGAGGTAGTGGGCCTCGGCGTACTTGGTCGTGCTCTCCCCGTCGCAGAAGACGGGAAGTATCTCCTCGCTGACTATGGCTTTGAGCTCCTTGGGAACCCCCGGCAGCACCAGTAGCCACCGCTGCTCCTGTGATGGTCCCAGCGGGAGCGCGAGCGGTGGCGCCATCCCCACCGGGTTGCGGAGCACCATGGCCCCGTTCGGGATCAGGGCCATCTTGCGGTTGCCGGGATTGGGCTCCGGGCTCGGTATCCGCCCCTGTTCGTGCATCTGTCGGACCCGGGCTCGGATCCTTTCCATGGTCCCTGGGTCCTCGATGAGGTCGACTCCGAGCGCCCGGGCGAGGGCCGGCACGGTCAGGTCGTCGGGAGTCGGCCCGAGGCCGCCGCAGCAGAAGATGCGTGCGACCTCCCGACGCACCGCCTCCCGGATGACCTCGGCGATCAGATCCTCCTGGTCTGGGACCACCACGATGCGGGCCACGGGGTGGGGCGTCTCTCTCAGACGCTGGGCTAGCCAGTTGGAATTGGTGTCGAGGGTGTGCCCCGAGAGCACCTCATCACCTATCGTGACGATCCAGCTGCCAAGGGGCATCGCCGTCGCCTCCTGTGTTCTGTGGTCACCGCCCAACTTCGATCTGAGAAGATGGTAGTGCCGGGGGTGAGGGAGATATAATCCGGCAGCTTCTGCTGTCTGCGCAGGCTGCGCGTCAGCTGCTGCTCGCTCCAACAATTCCTCAAGTTTTGCCGCGCGGCTGGGAGGTCTTCGCGCTCATGAATCGATCCGTCCTGATCCTGGTCCTGATCGCTGGATTGCTGGCTCTCGCCTACGGAGGCATCCTCACCCGCTGGGTCCTGCGTCGCTCCCCGGGCAACGAGCGGATGCAGGAGATCGGGCAGGCGATCCGGGAGGGGGCGTCCGCCTACCTCAACCGGCAGTACTCCATCATCGGCGTGATCGGCATCGTGCTGGCGATCCTGCTGGCCCTGGGGGGCTTCATCAGCAGCGCCCTCGGATGGCAGACCGCCCTGCTGTTCCTCTTCGGGGCTGCGCTCTCCGCCAGCGCCGGCTACGTGGGCATGAATGTCTCGGTGCGGAGCAACTACCGGACCGCGGAGGCAGCCCGCGAAGGGGTCGGGCCGGCACTTCGGGTGGCGTTCAACGGTGGGGCCGTGACCGGCTTCTTCGTGGTTGGCTTCGGACTTCTTGGGGTCACGATCGCGTTCTGGATCATGGACAAGCCTCAAGCGATCGTCGGACTGGCGTTCGGCGCCTCCCTGATCTCGGTCTTCGCCCGCCTGGGAGGTGGCATCTACACCAAGGCTGCCGATGTGGGTGCCGACCTTGTGGGCAAGATCGAGGCGGGGATCCCTGAGGACGATCCGCGCAATCCGGCCGTGATCGCGGACAACGTCGGCGACAACGTCGGCGATTGCGCGGGCATGGCGGCGGACCTCTTCGAGACCTACGCGGTGACCGCGATCGCCGCCATGCTGCTGGGCGGGCTCGAGTTCCACAATTTCGGGCTCACGGTGTATCCCCTTTTCCTTGGGGCCATCAGCATCGTGGCCTCGGTGATTGGGACACTCTTCGTGCGGGTCGGCAAGGGCGGCTGGATCATGGGCGCCCTGTACCGGGGCCTGGTGGCGTCCTCTCTGGTCGCCATAGTCGGCTTCGCCATATTGACCCTCGCGCTCAACTCCAGCGGGACGCTCTCATCCCGGATCCTGGGGCACCCGATCATCAACCTCTTCTACTCCGGCGTGATCGGGGTCGTGATCACCGTTCTCATCGTGGCCATCACCGAGTACTTCACGGGCGCTCAGTTCAGCCCCGTCCGAGGGATCGCCAGGGCATCCCAGACCGGCCATGCGACCAACATCATCGCGGGCCTGGCCATCGGCCTCGAGGCCGCCGCGCCGCCCGTCTTCGTCATCGGTGTCGGGATCTTGGGCGCCTACGCTCTGGCCGGCCTGTATGGGATCGCCATCGCGGCCATGGCCCTGCTGAGCATGGTGGGGATAGTCGTCGCCATCGACGCCTACGGCCCGATCACGGACAACGCCGGAGGGATCGCCGAGATGGCGGACCTCCCGGAGTCGGTCCGCAATGTCACCGACCCCCTTGACGCGGTCGGCAACACCACCAAGGCGGTCACCAAGGGCTACGCGATCGGTTCGGCGGCGCTGGCGGCGCTGGTTCTGTTCGCCGGATACACCCTGACTCTGGGCAAGCACCACTACAACTTCAGCTTGAGCAACCCTACCGTCATAGTCGGCCTGCTGTTCGGTGGGATCCTTCCCATGCTGTTCACCTCGCTCTCGATGCAGGCGGTGGGCCGGGCGGCCGGAGGCGTGGTCGACGAGGTGCGTCGGCAGTTCCGCGAGATTCCGGGGATCATGGATGGCACCGGTCGGCCCCTGTACGGTAGGTGCGTCGCCATCGTGACCGCTGCCGCCCAGCGCGAGATGATCCTTCCGGGCCTGATCCCGGTAGTGGCTCCGCTCTTGGTCGGCTTCATCCTCGGCCCCATCGCCCTTGGCGGCATGCTCATCGGGACCATCGTGGTGGGTCTCTTCGTCGCCCTCCAGATGACGTCCGGTGGGGGCGCTTGGGACAATGCCAAGAAGTACATCGAAGAGGGCAACTACGGCGGCAAGGGCACCGATGCCCACGCCGCCGCCGTGACCGGGGATACCGTCGGGGACCCTTACAAGGACACGGCGGGGCCCGCCATCAACCCGATGATCAAGGTCGTCAACATCATCGCCATCCTGATCGCACCTATCATCGCCACCCACTACCTGATCCACTGAGCTGAGGAAGTCCGCCTGGGCCGATTGCGCCCTCGGGAGAGCCGATGGAAGACAGCGAGCAGGCTGAGTATCTGGAGGAGATAGCGGACCTGCGTGGACGCCTCGCCCGCCTTGAGGAGGAGGCGGGGGATCCGGTCCTCATCGAGGAGTTCAAGGTCGAGGTGAGGATATTGGAGGCGCTGCTGTTGGCCGCTCGCGAGCTCAGCCAACAGTTGCGGCTGGATCCGGAGCTGGGCGAGGGCCTGCTCATGCGGGGCTTTTCTCCGACGGGGTTCAAGGATGTCTACGGCTTCGTCTACGACTCGGCAATGGAGATCGACCTTGGAGGCCGAGACCTGGCCAGGGCCGTCGCCGAGACCGATTTCGCGAACCTGCTCCGCGACTGATCGCGCTCGGAGGGGAGGTTTACCAAGGGCCGGGCCAGCGTCGACGTCTCGGAGGCCCCCACAACCACTCGGGGAGATGCCGGGGACCAGCCTGCGGATTTCGCCTAACGCCGAACTCGAACCGCGCCCCGAGGCGCCTGATGGCATAATGTAGGTATAGCTACACAGGCGAACACCGGGGCTGAGCGTCCGCCCCCAAGGGAGATTTTGATGAGTGATGTTTCCGAGCAGGCCATGCGCATCGCGGTGGTTGAGGCCGCCCAGGCCCTCTTTCGCAACCAGGTAATGTCCCACACCGGGCATGCCAACCTCTCGGTGCGAGTGGCGCCGGAAGAGATGCTTCTGACTGTGGACGGCATGGTGCGGGACCTGACCCCAGAGCGCATGGCCCGAGTCCACCTCGATGGCCGGGTCCAAAGCGGCGATCTGGACCCAACCAACGCCGAGATCGTGGCGATGCACGCAGAGGTGTACCGCGCCCGCGACGACGTCGGCGGGATCATCCACACCCACTCCCCCAACCTGCTGGCGTTCGCCATGGCCAACCGGGTCCTCCCCTGCCGTTATGAGGCCCTGCTGCGGTTCGGGCAGGCGGTCCCGGTGCCGGTCGTCCCTTGGGCCCCCAGGGGCTCGGAGCGGTCGGTTGGAGGCATCATCGAGGCGATCCGCCAGCACCCGGGCACCCAGGCGGTGCTGCTCGGCAACCACGGCGTCCTGGCTTTCGCAGCGAGCCCCCAGGCGGCCGCCGCTCTGGTGACGGTGCTCGAGGAAGCGGCCCAGGCGGAGTTGGCTGCAGAGGACCTGGGCGGTGCTCAGGACTTCCCGCCGGGGGCACTGGACGAGGTTCGCCGGGCGATGGCGAGGGTTCGCTGATGGCGCAGGAAACGGGCGGCGGCTGGGAGACCATCAGGAACTCCTACCGGGAGTTGACGGGGTCGGTGCCCGACGCCATTGAGCGTCGGCTCCAGCTGGCCGAGGCAACGGAACGAGCCGATGCGGTGACCTCCATCGAGGCCATGCGCCGGGCCCTCATAATGAATAACCCCCTTGGGCGCAAGGTCGGCCAGACGGTGCAGTTCGCCCAGCTGCTCGCGCTGGGCCAGGGAGGGCCGGCGCGACTCCACGCTCGCTCCGCCTTGCTTGCCGGCGCCACCTTGCGGGAGCTGATGGGGGTGGTGGAGCTGGCGCTCATCACGGGGGGAATGCCCGCCTACTCGCTCGGTGTGGCGATCCTGGGCGAGCTGATGGACACGAACGGGGCCGATGCGGGCAGGGCCTAGCCGAGGGGGCGACGCGGAAGTGGCGGCCCGCCCCATGGCGGCTGACGGCTCGGACTCCGAAGCCCGCCTTGAGCTGAGCCAGGGCATAGGCTTTCTGGTCGGCCGTCTGCACCGCCGGCTGCGGGCTCACTGGGAGCGATCCATCGCCGACCTGGGGCTGTCGGCGCCCCAGGCGGCCGCGCTCAGAGCCGCCCAGCAGAATCCAGGGGTCCCCATGAGGGCGTTGGCAAGGGCATTGGGCACGGATCCAATGAATGGCCGACGGCTCGCCCTGGCTCTTGAGCGCCTGGGGCTCTTGGAGATCAGGGGCTCCCGCTCAGACGTGCGGGCCAGGGAGGTCTTCCCCACCCCGGCCGGGACGGAGCTGGCGATCCGCCTGGACCAGCGGGCCAGGGCCCAGCAGCGGGCTCTGATTGAGGAGCTCGGAGAAGAGCGGGCGGCCGCGCTGCGGATGCTTCTGGAGCGGCTGGAGTTCGCTCTGGGGGAGGACCGTGGCGGGCTCAGCTGGCAACCGGCGGATGATCCTCAGACGGGATCCGAAGCCGGACCGTGCTGACATGCGGCGCAGGTGCCGTGTCCGACCAGGTCGACACGGTCCACGTGGAAGTGGATCTTCTCCGAGGAGCGCGCCACCCACTGCGGCACCTCCGGTGCGCTGACATCGTAGGTCGCTCCACAGCGGTCGCACAGGAGGTGCTGGTGCGACTCGTTCCCCACCTGAACCGGCTCGTAGGCATTGATGTGCCCGAGCTGAACGCGGCGCGCCAACCCCATCTCGACCAGCAGGTCCAGCGTGCGGTAGACGGTGGTCCTCTGGAAGCCTGGGACCTTGTGGCTGATGCTGGCGCAGAGCTCATCGGCAGTGGCGTGCCCGGGACTCTCCAGGAGGGCGCTGAAGACCAGCCGGCGCTGCGGAGTCAGCCGCTTTCCCCGTTCCCGCAACGCCTCAAGCCCGTCCATCTCCAACTCGATGATAGCTGTTGGCGCCAATTGCAACAACGCGCGGCGCCCTGGTCCCCGCATGCCCTGGGTTATGATCGGACAGGAGTGGGCCGCCAGTGAACGACCGCAAGCGATTGGCTGCAGCCGAGGACGCCCTGGCCAAGGTCCAGGATCCCGAGTTGCATCGGCCCATGATGCAGCTTGGCATGCTGAAGAATCTCCGTCTGGACGGACCCTGCCTCCGGCTGCGGGTGGTCCTGACCACCCCTGCCTGTCCACTCAAGGATCGGATCGAAGCAGAGATCCGGCAGGCGGTCGTCGGTCGGGTGGACGGTGTCGAGCGCGTCGAGCTCGAATGGGACTCCGACGTCTCCCGCACCAAGGGGGTAACCGGCCGCCAGGAGATACCGGGGGTGCGCAACATCATCGCCGTGTCGGCCGGGAAGGGTGGTGTGGGCAAGACCACCGTGGCCGTCAACCTGGCCTTCTCGCTGCTCCGAACCGGCGCCAGGGTCGGGCTGCTGGATGCCGACATCTATGGACCGAACGTGCCCATAATGCTCGGGCTCAGTGAACGCCCATCGGCCCAAGACGGGCGCATGGTTCCCCTCCACAAGAACGGCCTGGAGGTGGTCTCGATCGGGACCATCATCGACCCCGACAAACCTGTCATCTGGAGGGGGCCGATGCTGGCGGGGGCCCTGCGGCAGTTCCTGTTCGAGGTGAACTGGGGAGAACTGGACTATCTGGTCTGCGACCTACCCCCGGGAACCGGTGACGTCCAGCTCACCCTGGCCCAGTCCATTCCCCTGACCGGTGCTGTGATTGTGACCACCCCCCAGGATGTGGCCCTGGCCGACGTCGGGCGCGGCATCGCCATGTTCGAGCAGTTGAGGGTTCCCATCCTCGGAGTGGTCGAGAACATGAGTGGCTTCGCCTGCCCCCACTGTGGTGAGGTGACCGATGTCTTCGGTCGCGGCGGCGGCCGCCAGCTGGCGGCGTCACGGGGCCTGCCGTTTCTGGGCGAGATCCCGCTTGACACCGTGGTGCGCCAAGGCGGGGGCGACGGCCTGCCTCTGGTCCTCGCCCAGCCCGAGTCCGCGCAGGCCAGGATCTTCGAGGAGGTGGCGGCCAACCTGGCAGGGCAGATCAGCCAGGTTAACTTTGAGCACGCTGCCGCACCGGAGATGCCGGCCGGACCGCGGGTCCGGGTCGGATGAGCGGTATCCGAGCCCGGGGATCTGCGACCGCCCTCAGCCGCGGTCGCCCAGCAGGTCACTGACGGCCGCGCGAGCCGCATCGCGGATCGCAACCGCAGCCTCGTCGTTGTCGCTGTAGACCCGCAACCAGACCGTGCGCACGGGCAGCAGGCGGGCCAGCAGGCGGGGAGCCGCCTCCACCTCGACACGACCAGAGATGGGGTCGTAGATGCTCAGCTGCTGGCCGTCCCGGGCGGGGTTCTCGGGTCGCGGTGCGGTGCTGGCGAGGTCGACCTCCAGGTTGACCCTGGCCCAATGGGAGGGCAGCTCCTCGCGGATCCGCGCCTCCACCAGGGTCCTGTCGCCGAGCTGGGGCCTGAGCTCGGGGAGGTTCATCTCGTGAAAGGCCTCGAAGACCAACCTGAGGGGCAGGCGCCGCCCGGTGACGGCCAGCCAATCACGCCCCAGCGCCGCCTCCTCCGAGTCGCGCGGCGCCAGCTGCAAGCGCTCCACCTCCGCCATCAAGGACCAGTCGGTCAGCCGCAGATACCGGTCGAGGTGGTCAAGCGGGCTGCCAGCCGGCATCAGGCCGGCACAGGTGCGCGCGAATATGGGGCGCAGGTGCAGGTCGATGCGGCGCACCGTGCGATGGAAGTAGACGTGGTTGTACATGTAGAGGCGAGCTGACAGGAAGACCTCAAGGGCGGACGCGCCGTGCTGATGCAGCACCAGGGCACCGTCCTTGATGAAGAGGTAGTGGCGCAAGCGAGCGAGGGCCACCGGGCCGACCGCGACACCGCACATGTAGGCATCACGGGGGACGTAGTCCATGTTGTCGGTGCTGACCGCCCCGCAGAGAATGGGCTTGAGGGCTGAGAGCCAGGCGGGCGGGCTGAAGCCGGCCAGCGGCGCGGGCGCCATCACGAAGGCCACCCAGCGCGGGTCGACCCACTCGCCATCGGCGAAGTCGCCGGAAGGGCTCCGCCCCAGCGAAGCGATCAGATCCTGGAGTGGGCCCAGCACCAGGGCCCTGCCGACGTCCTCATGGTCCAAGCCGTGCTGGGCCAAAACCTGGGTGTCGAAGAAGTGCCCGAAGGGCCCGTGCCCAACATCGTGCAGCAAGCCCGCGACACGCATCGTCTCGACCACCAGTGCCCGCGATGGCAGGTCGGGAAAGCTCTCCTGCAGGCTGGGGTAGAGGTGCTCGGTGAACATGCCGCTGAGATGCATCGCCCCGACCGCGTGCTGGAAGCGGGAGTGCTCGGCCGTGTGAAAGACCCACCACGCCGACTGCAGCTGGTGGATCCTGCGCTGCCTCTGCAGCCATTCGTGGTCGAGAAGAGCCTGCTCCGAGCTCGCCCCGTCACCCAGCTGCTTGGTGATCTGGCAGTACCGGTAGATTGGATCGGCCAAGAGATTGACCGCCTCGAAAACTCTCTCCGAACCGCCGTCCACACCCCCATATTAGGTGGGAGAAGCCGCTAGTCAGTGCGGGAGAACTGACGTATCGCCGCCCCCACCATGGCCAGGGCGGCGACCATGATCATGGCAATCTCAAACCAGACCGGAAGCTGCCAGGCACCCCACGCGATGCCGGGATTCAGGGTCTTGGTCAGGGCCGCAGGCAGATGGATCTGGCTGAATACCGCCTCGCGGAACGGGGCCACCGCGTAGGAGAGGGGATCGATCTTGCTGAGCACCCCAAGCCATGCCGGCAGGTCACTGAGGGGGAAGATCGCGCCCGAGAGGAAGAACATGGGGAGAACGAAGAACTGGGTGACCATCTGGAAGGACTCCACCTGGGAAATCCGGGCCGCGATCATGACTCCGAAGGCGGTGAGGGCAAAGGCCGTCAGCATCATCTCACCGAGCAGGGTGAGGACCATGACCGGGCTGTAGGGTACCCCGACGGTGCCAGCCAGGGCCAGGATTATGGCGCCCTGGATGCTGGCCACCGTGGCCCCGCCGAGACACTTGCCCAAGACCAGAGTCCAGCGGTGGACCGGCGCCACCATCATCTCCCGCAGGAAACCGAACTCACGATCCCAAACGATCGACATCGCGGAGAAGATGGAGGTGAAGAGGATCGTCATGCCCAGCACCCCCGGAAACATGAAGGTGCGGAAGTTGAAATGCGCGGTCTGGCTGATCAAAGGTGAGAGGCCCGTGCCGAGGATGTAGAGGAACAGGACCGGTTGCGCCAGAGAGGTCAGAATTCTCAGTCGGTTGCGGATGAACCGGATAAGCTCTCTCTTCCACACCACCAGGATGGCGCGCAGGTCGTCGGCCACGCCGTTCCCGGCCACCCGTACGGGGACAAACGCGGGAATGGTGTTCTGAGTGGTGGCGGCCAAGCTAGCGGCCCCTAGCGCGCACGAACGGATTCTGGCGCATCTTCTCGGAGCCCGTGACCTCCGCGTCGCGAATGGTCCGTCCTGTGTAGTTCATGAAGACGTCATCCAGGGTGGGCCTGGCGACCCGGACGGATTGGATCTTCACCCCCAGTTCCGAGAACAACCTGGGGACGAACTCCTCTCCCTGATCAACGAAAAAGGCCACCGAGCCCTCGCTCAGCTTGGCCTCCAACCCGAACTTCATCGAGAGATTGGCGATGGTCGCCTGATCATCGGCGGTGTGAAGCTCGACCCGGTCCTGCCCCACACTGGCCTTGAGCGCCTCCGGGGTATCGCTGGCAACTATCACCCCGTTGTCGATGATGGCGATTCGATCGCAGTACTCGGCCTCGTCCATGTAGTGGGTGGTGAGAAAGATCGTGACGTTCTCCCGCTTCTTCAGCTCGGTGATGTAGCCCCAAATGTGGGAGCGAGTCTGGGGGTCAAGACCGACGGTGGGCTCATCCAAAAAGAGCACCCTCGGCGAATGGAGCAGACCTCTCGCTATCTCCAAACGCCGCTTCATGCCACCGGAGAAGGTCCGCACCAAGCTGTCGCGCCGGTCCCAGAGGCCGACCATCTCCATGACCTGCTGCAGGCGGGTCCGGACCTGCCCCTTCGGCACTCCGTACAGCTCCGCATGGAAGCTGAGGTTTTCGGAAGCGGTGAGATAGTCGTCCAGAGTCGTGTCCTGGAACACGAGACCAATATGTCGGCGCACCTGAGCCTGATCCCTGACGACGTCGAATCCAGCCACCCGAGCGACCCCCGACGTGGGGTGGATGATGGTGCACAGCATCGAGATGGTGGTTGACTTTCCCGCCCCGTTCGGCCCCAGAAAACCAAAAGTTTCGCCGGCAGAGACCTTGAAGTTGACGCCCTTGACCGCCTCCACCTCGCGGTACGACTTGCGCAGGTCGTCCGCCAGCACAGCGATCTCCGATCCCACCGCCAGCTTGGTGGGCTCGGTGTCAACAACGGCCATATGGGGAGCTTGCCACACCCAGCTCCTGTGGCGCAAAGCTGCGATCCATCTTGCCCCTGTTCGCAAGGGCGCGGCCCCGAGGCGATGGGTCAGCCGCCCGCCCTGGCGCGGAGGCTGGCCAGAAGGCGCGAGCCGATGGGACTGCCCCAGCCAGCGCAGGCGTTCCAGCCCGGCCCTGCCGAGTAGGCACCGTTGTCGCCCTGTGCCACCTCCCGGGTGACCCCGGCCGGAGCCAGCTGCTGGTACAGGAGGGGGTTCAGGTAGCCGACATCGGTGCCCACGGCGCCGTTGCATATTGCCAGCAATGCCGCCCAGAGCGGCGCCACCGCGCTGGTGCCGCCGAAGACGGCCGGTTGGGAGTCCACCAAGACCCGGTATCCCGTCTCGGGGTCCGCGTCTCCCGCCACGTCTGGCACCCCTCGCCCCCGGAAGTGTCCGGGGTTGACCGACGCCGGAACCCCGGCTGAGGATTGCCACGGGGGTAGCGCAAACACCGCACTGACCCCGCCACCGGTCGCACCATCCTGAGGCTGGTCGTTCCAAACGACCTCGCTCGTTATCCGCCCCGACAGCCCCTGGAGCCGCGTCCCCCCGCAGGCCAGAACGTACGGACTGGCGGCGGGATAGTCGACGTGGGCCAGCCCGTCCGCGAGGCCGTCCGAGGAGCCGTTGTCGCCGGCGGCCACGCAGACTGTCATGCCGATCAAGGAGGCGTCCTGGAAGGCGTGTTCGAAGGCGTTGATGGTCGCGCTGGGCCAGTTCGCCTCCGGCCCCCCCCAGCTGATCGACAGGACACCCGGCGCGTTGGTGCGGTCATGGACCGCGGCCTGCACCGCCGCCAGGAACCCCTGGTCTGTGTTGGGGGCGAAGTAGGCCGCGAGGCGGGCCATGGGGGCGATCGAGCCGGCCACCTGGATATCCAGTGAGACCTCTCCGTCCGGACCGTCGACACTCCCAGTCGGCTGGTTGGACCCACCGGCGACAGCCACCGACACCACGGTCGGTGGCGCAATCCCCAGCCCCTGAAAGTAGGAGTCGAGATCAGCCTGTCGATAGCCTCCGCCCAGCTCCAAAAGGCCGATGCACGTTCCCGCGGAGGTATCCGCGGCCGGGTACTGGTAGAGGGCCGCGACCTCTGGCGGCTCGAAGCTGAGCGGAGCGGCAACCTCCAGGGGCAGAGTCGGATCCGGCAGGGGAAAGCGCCGCAGGCGCGGGGGCACAAAGGGACCGGTCTCTATTCCGAGGACGGCCACCACGTGCGCCGACAGCTCGTGGGGAATTGTCATTGGAGTCGCCAGCGTTCGCCGGTGGTCACCCGCGGGGCCGGCCAGCTTGACCGTGGTCTTGAATGCCGACGCCAGGACACTGAGAGGTGCCGAGATCGTCAGCATCCTCGCGCTGGAGTCGCAGGTCACCTCGGCCGCCCCCACGCCTTGGAGCCAGGAGCGCGCGGCAGCAATCGCTTGGGGACTTGCCCCTCGCAGCTGACCGATCTCCTGGCGCGGGATCCTGGGTTGAAGAGGCCCGTCCTTGACCCGCTCCTGCAAGACCTGGTCGAGCCCGAGCCGGGGCCGAAGCACGAGCGTCGCCTCCACCATCGGGTCCTCCGCCGCTGGATCTCCGGACTCGGTCAGAACCACCCCTTTGGTGTCACTCACAACCTGCAGTATCGGGCATCGTCGGAATCGTGGTCGGGGGCAGGTGGCAATGGACCAAGGGGCACCAGCCTGAAACGGGACATCAGCCCGGTCCTCGGGTCTCACGCACCGTGATCGGCGTCTCCGGTCAGGTCGCGCTCAGTGCTCCAGTGCGAGCCCCCTGGTTATCTGCAGCACCCCCACGAAGTTTCGAAAGACCGCGAGCGGACCTTCGCCTCCCACAAGCACCTCGGTGTCCCCCTCGCGGCGCACATCCCGGACCGCCGTGGCCAGCTCCGCCAGATCGGCGTGGCGCATGCGCAGCCGCAGCTCCGCGCCGGCGCCAAACCTGGGAGGTTGCATCTGAGCCACCTCCGCAACGGCGCGGACGGCCGTCTCCTGGATCAGCTGGCGAGATCGCACCGGATGCAGATTTTGGGCAGCCATCCTGGTGATCGAGCGCTTCACCTCCACCGCCAGCACGCCGGGACAGAAGTGCCGAGTCTGGGTCGCGGTGTGCTGGTCCCCGGTGACCAGCGCCACCGGCACCCCGAAGTGGGCCGCGACAAGAGCGTTTATGCCGGCCTCGCCAACCAGGGTGCCCCCGATGTCCGCCGCCAGGACCGCTGCCGGATTGTAGGTGTGGGACAGGGTCGACGCCGGTCCGTCCACCGCTCCGTGGTAGCCGATGAAGAAGATCGCGTCGAATGTCTGGTCCAGTCCTTCCATCATGTAGAGGGGTTTGTGCCGCCCCGAGAGGTACTCGGCCTGGCCATGGAGCTCGTCCGGGGGCAGGTTCTGCATCGCCCCGTGAGAGTCGTTGACCATGAACTCGTCGGCCCCGGCCGCCATGGCGCCATCAATCGCGGCGTTCACCTCGGCTAGGAGCAACCTCCTGCCCAGATCAAATTCCGGCCCGGGGCCGCACTGCTGCCAGTCGACCACGCCGGCAACGCCTTCCATGTCGCACGAGATGTAGACCTTCATGGGTCAGGCTCCCTGGCCTGAGGAGAAATCCGCTTTCATTGGTCGCTCCCCTTGGTGATGGCAGCGAGATCGCGCCAGTCGTCGTCGCTGGCAATGAAGGAGGTAGCCTCGACGTTCGCCCTGACCTGCTCTGGGCTCATGGCCCCAGCGATCACCGAGCTCACCGCCCTTCGCCCCAGGAGGCTGCCGATGGCTACCTGGAGCAGGGACAGACCATGGGCCGAGGCGAATGCCTCGAGGGCCTCGACCTTGTCGAACCTCCCCTGGTCGGCGAGCCAATTGGCATGCGCCGGCCCGGCCAGCCTGGTCCCGGATGGAGGCGGCTGGCCGCGCCGATACTTCCCGGTCAGCAAGCCGCTGGCGAGCGGGAAGTAGGGCAGCAGGCCAAGGCCGAGATGCTCGACGGCGGGCAGAACCTCGCCCTCGATCTCGCGATTCAGAAGGCTGTACTCATCCTGGGAGGAGGTGATCTCGGTAAGCCGCTGGCTGCGAGCTGTCCACTGGGCGTCGACAATTTGCCAGGCGGCGAAGTTGGAGACGCCCAACCACCTCACCTTTCCCTCCTCGACCAGCTCGTGGAGAGCGCCCAGCGTCTCCGCGATCGGGGTGTTGGGATCGGGCTCGTGCATCTGATAGAGGTCGACATGTTCGACACCCAACCGGGACAGGCTTCCAACAATTGCCCGCCGGATGTACTCGCGGGATCCTCTGCGGTCGGAGGGCTCGAGGCCCTCCATGGGCATCCCAAATTTGGTGGCGATGACCGCGTGGTCGCGACGGCCGCGCAGGGCGGCGCCCAAGAAGCGCTCGCTGTCCCCGCCACCGTAGATGTCGGCGGTGTCGAAGAGATTCACGCCGAGATCCAGCGCCGCGTTGACCACCGCCGCCGCGCCCTCTTTGTCCAGGCGGCGGCCGAAGTTGTTGGTGCCCACGCCGACCTCTGACACCTCCGGACCGTGCGCGCCCAACCGGCGCCGTCTCAGCTGATGACCCAAGCTCTGCCTCCTTGGCGAATGGGCGACCGGACCGAATGGCCCGTCTTCTTTGCCCATCATCCCATCCCCGGCTGCCCGGATTCTGCCATGGAGGGCGGCCCCCGCCTGGATCAGCCGCCGAGCCGTGGCGCCGGCGCGCTCTGGTCACCATCTCCCGCGGACTCGGCACTACGAATGCCAGCCACCAGCTTGTCCAGGCGGTCGGCCAGCGCTACCACGTCATCATCGCTGAGGTAGCGCGCGAAATCCTCCTCGACCGCAACCTGCAGGGCTGCCAGCAGTTCCCACATCAGGTCGCGGCCGACGGTGGTGGCCTCGACCCAAGTGAGGCGCCGGTCCTCGGCCGAGATGCTCCTTCGGATCAGATCCTTACGTTCCAGCCTGTCTACGATCCGGCTCACGCCGCTCCGGCTGAAGCAGGTGGCCTGCGCCAGCTGGAGCATTCCCATCCGGCCCCCGCTGGCGGCCCCCAGGCGCACTAGAACCTCCGCCTCGGACAGGGACAGACCAGTAGCCGCCACCAAGCGCCGGTCCAGCGAGACCTCCAACAGCCGGTGGGCCTGGAGCAGGCTGAGGGTCGCCGCCACCGGCGACAGTCCCTCATCCATTGCCCGGTAGTCCCCTCAAGTCGGCGCAGCCCGGGCACAGGAAGGCAAGCTGGGTTGCGCCCTGGTCGAGGCTCGCCGAGGGCTCAGCCCTTGACGACCGGGTTTGAGAGCCGGCCAACTCCTTCCACCTCCACCTCGATCAGGTCTCCGGGGCGCAGGAATCTCGGTGGCACGCGCTTGTACCCCACTCCTGCGGGCGTGCCCGTCGCGATCACATCGCCGCACTCCAAAGTGATGACCTGGGAGATGAAGCT
>DAHWNZ010000059.1:0-16277 GCA_027339635.1 Candidatus Dormiibacterota bacterium | reverse complement strand
GAACGGGCGATGGAGGCGGCCGGCATGGAGCCGTCTGATCGAGCACGGTATGCGGGAGACCGTGAACTCTGGCAAGCCGTCGTCGCGGATCATAGAGCGGCGGTCGCCAGCTGCGAGGCTTTCGGGGTGCCCACCCTGATCCTCGACGGGGGCCGTGGGCCCGGCGTGTTCGGACCCGTGATCACCAAGGTGCCCGATGATGATGAAGCGGTCGAGCTGCTGCGCGATGTGGTGCGGATGGTGAGGAGACCCTACCTTTTCGAGCTGAAGCGCGAGCGGGAGGGACATCCCCCCGAGCTCTGAGCTCAACCATCGACGGCACCGGACAAGTGTGGTAGTTTGTCTGGTGACAGGTTCGACGAGCCTTGGAGTTATCGCATGTTCTACCGCTGGCCCACCTTCCCCAACCCGGTGAATGAAGTGGCAAGCCGGGTGGTGGCGGCGGGAGTGCTTGTCGTGGCTCTCACCGCGATCATCGGCCAGCTGCCGTGGCTGAGCGCGGTTCTCGCCTATGGATTTCTGGCGCGGGTCGCCAGCGGACCGACATTCAGCCCACTCGGACAGATCGCGACCCGCCTGGTGGCGCCCCGGATCGCCTCCTCGCCGCGGCTAGTCCCCGGGCCTCCGAAGCGCTTTGCTCAAGGGATCGGGGCGACGCTCACCGTACTCGCGACCCTCCTCTACTTTGGCTGGCACCTGGAGGTGGCCACGTACACCATGCTCGGGGTGCTGGCGCTGGCCGCCGGTCTCGAGGCGGGAGTGGGCCTGTGTATCGGCTGCCGTCTCTTCGCGGTGCTGATGAGCGCCGGAGTCATCCCCCCGCAGGTGTGCGAGGCCTGCGCCAATCTGGGCGCCCAGCGCCCGCCTGCCTGACCCGGACCAAGCCATCGGCTGCTTGGTCGCTGCCGCCACTGGGGCCACACCCCAGGTGGTGAACTCGACCGCAGCCGACGGCGATAGCCGCTCCTGTGGTGGGGCCAGATGGTGACTGGAGCAGCGCTTCGATCCGCAGCCGGCTGGGTCCTGCCGACCCCGCGCGGCGCCCCTGCAGCTCGGCGTCAGGTAACAGCCGGGAAGAGGGCTGGGGCGGATGCGGTTGGTGCCGGCCGGCAGTCCTCAATCGGCCCGCGGCTCTGGGAGCTGAGCCGTCCGTGAGCCGGGCGCAGGTCGTGGAACGACTCAGACGGGCTGGGTGTGTGTTTCCCGAAGTGGAGGCGGAGCAGCTGCTGCGAAAGGCCCGGGCTGACGTGCAACTCCTGGAGCAACTGGTATGCCGGCGGGAGATGGGCGAGCCGCTGGCGTGGATCACGGGCACGGTGTCCTTCTGCGGCCTGGACGTGAAGGTAGCACCCGGGGTGTATGTGCCTCGAGCTCACAGCGAGCCGCTGGCCCGCCTTGCCGCCGCCCTGCTTCCACGGCGCGGCCGCGCCATCGACCTCGGCACCGGCAGCGGCGCGGTGGCGATGGTGATGCTGAGGGCGCACCCGCATGCGGCCGTGATTGGGATAGATCGTGACCCGGTGGCCGCAGCGTGCGCCCGCAGCAATGGAGTGACCGTCGTCGAAGGGGACATGTTCGGACCGGCCCCTTCCGGCTGGCGCAACGGCGTCGATGTCATCACCGCTGTGCTTCCCTATGTGCCCTCCTCGGAAATGGCCTACCTCCCCCACGATGTGGCGGAGTTCGAACCCAGGGACGCGCTAGATGGCGGGCCCAATGGGCTTCGGCTGGTCGAGGGCGCCTGCGCCGCAGCTCCCACCTGGCTGCGCCCCGGCGGCCACCTGCTCCTGGAGCTCGGCGGACGTCAGCTCGGCCACCTGAATCCGCTCCTGTCGACTCTCGGCCTTAACGTCGTCGCAACGCTGAGAGACGAGGATCGAGATCTACGCGGTCTGCACGCGGTGTTGAGCCCAACCAACTCCTGAGCGGTCGCCGCGAAGCTCCCCCGTCCCTGGAAGTTCGGGTCGCCAGGGGGATGTGCGCCCGGAACTCAACTGGCATGGTTGGGCGAGACCGCAGGCGCGGTGACGACCACCGGCGCGCCATCGCGACCGCTCCTGGTCGGTCGCGCCCGGGGGCGGCCCATCGCGACTCCCACCAACATCACCAGGCCGCCCAGCAGCTGCAGGGGAAGAATGGGCTCACCCACGATCAGCAGGGCCGCCACCAGGGCCAGGAACGGCTGGAGGTAGCTGTAGATGGCGGTCCGGGCCGGACCCAGGCGGCTGACTCCAGGCAGGTACATCCAGGTGGTCAGCGCCACCGCCCCCAGCGCGCTGTAGGCGAGCAATCCGAGCCAGCCGAACGTTGGATGAGGAGGTTGGGCCAACGCCTGGGCGGCCCCGAAGGGTACTAGCATGGCCGCCCCCAGCAGGGATATCAGAGCGGCAAGTGTAAGCGGTGGGAGTCTGCCCAACAGGCGGGGCAGCAGCAGCAAGTAGACCGCCCAGCTGATCGGGTTGCCGAGGGCGACCACGATGCCGAACCAGCTCGACCAGCCGGCGGCCCCGGCCCCGACCACCAGGAACAGGCCCGCGAACCCTATCGCCAGCCCGACCCAGACCCGGGCGCGGAAGCGCTGACGATGGCGATATGCGACCCAGAGGGCGACCAACAGCGGCGTGGTGCCCGAGATCATGGCGACGTTGTCGGCGTTGGTCAGGGCCAAAGACCCGGTGAAGCTCGACTGGTTGATTAGCACCCCGAACAGCGCCAGCACGGCGACCAGCCGCCATTGCCCCCGCGACAGCCTCGGCAGAGGGCCGTCAATCCAGCGCGCCAGACCGAGCAGAGCCACGCCGCCGACCAGATACCGGATCGCCGAATAGGTCAGGGGGCCACTCTGGTGCAGCGCCAGTTTCACCGCCACCACATTGACGCTCCAGATGGCGGTCGCACCCAGCACCAGCAGGTCGCCAGACCCGAAGTCCCGGGTGACCGCGCCGGGACGGAACCGATGCTGAATGCTCACACAATCAAGGTAGTGGGACCGGGGGCTGCGCCGGGACAGTGGGCCTTGGGAGCCGCTTCCGCCACCCTGTGCAAACCCGCGGGAGGCGGAACCGGCTCACCCCTGGCCGCGGTGCCGGACCGGTCAAGGATGCATCCCCATCGCGCTTCGGCAGGTTGCTGGGAAGGTGATCACCAATCCTGGTACCAACGGCGCGCCCGGGCCGGCAGCGGCCCTCTGGCACAGGGATCAGCATGGGGTGCCGTCGGCCCCGGCGTCCCCGATGCGGGAGGCGTTCGGCCCGGGAGCAGGGGTCTTCCCGAACCTGCCGCGGGCCGATCCCGGACCAGGCGGCGCACTCTATCGGTGTCCCGACGCTCCCAGCGAGGCAACAGCAGCCGGCCATGACCTGTGGCATGGGCGAGTGCGCCGGCTCGAGCGCGGCGCTCTGCCCCTGGCCGGGAACACGATCAGAGATGGATGCTGTGGAGATCCAGCGCCAACAGCACCAAGACGAAGACGATCACGAACAGATAGAGCGCCGTCATCGACCAGCGCCGGGGGTCGTCGGCGCGCCAGAAGGCACGAATCGCCCGTACGTCGAACACGAGGGCGACCGCTGAAAGAAAGACACCCACCACCGGCCCGGCCCCCGCCAGCGCCCCGATCGTGGGCAACAGGAAGGGCATCACCATGTAGGTGAAGATGCAGCGCATCGCCGACAGAGCCAGGGAGAGACTGAAGACCCGCTCGACCTCGGCATCGCTGGGGCGGGGGTCCGCCTCGCTGATGAAGAGCAGCCTTCGTACGGCGCACTCCGCCTGGGTGCGATCGCGAACCGAAGTCGGGGCCGCGCCTGTCTGGTCCACGCCCAGAGGCTACGTCGCCCATCATCACCGTGTCCAGCCGAAGCTTCGCGCAGGATCGGACCGGCGACACACCCGCATCCACGCACGCGGGGCGAACTCCCTGCTTCAGTCCCGCCCGGCCGCACCGACCGTGTCGAGTTCGGCAAGAGCGAGCCCGGTCAGGCCATCGCCACGAGGCTCTGATTCCAGGGGCCGTGCTGAAGACGCCGGTATCAGGGCCAAGCGCGTGGTGGCGCGCTGACTCCTGAGCCCGGGCCGCCGGAACATCGGTGGCAGACGGAGCGTTACCCATGGGTGCGCCGAACCCTGCTCCCCACCTTGCTCCTCCTTCTTGCGCCCGTCCTGAGCTCCTGCGCCCCCTCGGGGAGCTCACCGGCACCGACCACCACGGCGGCCCCCCCACCAACGAGTCCTGTGCCCACTTCGCGGACCGGTTCGTCATCCGCCGACAACGGGTGTTCGCTCGGTGAGACTTCGCAACAAGAGGTCAGCGTGGCCTTCGCAAGCGGCGAGCTCGGGGTGGTCGCGTTCAATCACGAGTCAGCCAACGGTATCTCCTGGGCGGCCATTCAGCGCACAGCGAACGGAGGCCGAACCTGGCAGACGGTCTTCGTGACTGACCACCTCTTCATCCACCAGCTCGCCTGGACCTCGAAGCACACGACGGTGGCAGCCACCACCTCAGGGCTGCTCGTGTCGAGAAACCTGGGCATTTCTTGGACGTTGAGCCCTGGACCGCCCGTGTGCAGCGTCCAGGCTCCATCTCCCGACACCGCCTACGCCGTGACCAGCACCGGCCTCCACCGGATCAGCGAACCCAGCATGCGGCTGACGCGGATCGAAACTCCACTCCCCGCCTCAGATGTCCACTTCGTGAATGAGACGCTGGGTTGGCTCGCTGGCCCCTCCGGCATAGCTGTGACATCGAACGGAGGTCGAACCTGGAAGGTCCAACTTCGATTTAAGCATGCTGTGTACCGACATTGGAAAGCGTCGCTGGCGACATTAGGGGGCGGCCATCTGGTCGCCATCTATGCCGACGGGACTCTCATGGGCAATCCGGCCGTCGAGATCTACGGAAGTGTCGACGGAGGCGCCAGATGGACCCAGGAGGAGGGCGGCGGCTACGTCCCGGTGCCCACTGGCCAGGTACCAGCAGGTGGCGTCGAGCAGACCGGTGCCACCGATGGTCAAGTGGTCACTGTGGCACGTGGCCGGACCCTGGTGATAGGGACGGTCCGCGACCCCACACCGTCGACTCAGGCTTCGGCTCCCGGTCTCTGCGAAACGAACGCCGTGGGTCGCAGGTGGATGTGCCGACGGCTCCCATTCCTGGAATGGCAGAACGCGACCTTTGACGCAGGCTACGACGGTGAGATAAGTGCCGTGCGCAGCCACTGGTCGGTCGCGGTGGTGGATGGGACCCAGCTGGTGGTCGCGAGCAGCACGGACCAGGGCGCCAACTGGCAGGTACTTGAGCGGACTCCACTGTCCCAGCGACCGCAGCTGAGCCAGTGACGAAACAGAACGTTGGCCGGCCCGCAGAGGCTGCCTCGGACCGGGCGGTGCAGCTTCCTGCCACAACGGTTCGTGGAACGCCCGGGCACGTCCCGCGTGTTGGTGTAAATGGCGGGACGTGACCATCGTGGAACCTCACAGTCGGCAACGCGGACGAAGGACGGATTGACGGCTGCAGGCGGGCCATGGTCGAAGAAGAGCGAAGGGTCCCGGCTCCCACCCCAGCCCACCGCCAACGTCTTCTGACTGCGATGGTCTTCGGTTGGGGCCAACTTAGGGGTCAAGCCCCCTTACCGACCAACCGCATGACCCGCCAGGTGGCCCGACTTGATCTCAAATCTGCTGGAGGCGACTCCGGGAATCGAACCCGGGATCGCGGCTTTGCAGCCCGCCCATGCGGTGTCTAGCATCGTCCACTGAAGTGGCCTGATGATCTCGCTTCAGAACGTAGTGTCCACCAGCGTCTACCGATGTCTCCCCAGGTAGCTGTCACCGGTAGCTGTCAACTTACCAGCGGCCGGACCGCTGCCTCCAAGCTCGAGCTACGGCGACTCCGATGAGGATGGGCAGCTGGGTCACCTGCACGGCCCACTGGACCAACACGGTGGCAGCTCGGTATTGGGCCAGCCCGCGATCAGCCAACGGTTGCCATGGAGGTGGTTGCCCGATCAGCCGGGGATGAGCCCCAGCGCACGCTGGCTGCCACCGCGGAGGCCAAACCAAGACACGCGGTGCCGGTTGACCAAGTTGCTACGACAGCCCACCTCCCAGCGACCTATGCCCCCCTCCCGCTTCCGGCCGCCGTGACGGAGGGGCACCCACCCGAGCTTGAGGCCGCCATCGTCTCGGCTGAGCCATTTGCCCCACCAGCCCAGCGATGGCCGCTGGCCCGTGGCACATTTTGGGAGAAGTCGGGAACCGTGGTGGTGCTGTAGACCTTGCCGAGACGGGTGTAGGTTGGCGTCACCAGCCGGAGATCACGCGTGAGCGTTAGTCGAGATCGAAAGCGGCGCGGATGGCGGTGGCAAGTTCGGGCTCCTGTGCGGGAAGCAAGGAGCCGATCTGGCTGCCCAGTGCCGACCTTGGCACAGTGACGATATTGTCGCAGCTGACCACACTGTCGTGATCCAGGCCGTTTGCCAAGCCGACCGGCACCTCCGTCGATAGGCCCCGGATGGTGCTGGTGATGGGTGCGACAGTCACCCGGCTGAGGTAGGGACGAACCACCTCGCGGGTCAAGATCAGGACAGGCCGGGCCTTGTCGAGGTGAGCGACATGAATCGGCCGCATCAGGCGAGGTCATCCAACGGGGTACGGGATGCGTACTCGGCAAGCCTGTCGAGATCAGGGTCGCGTCTGGCCTGGGACAGGATGGCCGCGTCCCGCGCCGCAATCTGCCGCCGCCGCTCCCGGTCAACTGCGCGCGCAACAACGACCGCCCTGCTCGTGGCTTGGCCGTGGTCAACGAGCTGGTCAATGAACTCGACGAGGTCGTCGGGCAGCCGAACCGCGATTTGCTTACTCATACCAGGATGGTACCACTTCGGGATTTGACATCAGCGGCTTCGGGGCAGCGCCCGCCCGCCAGTGTGGGACTCCTTCAAGATCTGACCGTTCGGGGCGAGGACCCAGACGGCCCGCATAGCCTGCTTGCCGAGATCCCGTCACGGCGAACAGAGGGACTGGGGTGGGAGCCAAGGAGAACCAGGATCGGAGGGAGCGGCGGCACCGCCTCGGCGGATCTCGTGGGGGCCAATGGTGCCGACCAGGGAGGAAGCTATGGATCCGCGTCCGAATGAACGATAGCGCAAGATCGCCGGCCGACGCTTCCAGGCATGTCCGCTCCCACCTGGACCGTCCTTCCACAGTTTCCACAGCCGTACCTGAGGAGCCAGGAGGCTATCAAGATGATCGCCAATGAAGTGCAATACCAGGCGACCAAGGCGAACTTGGACGGTTGTCGAGGAAGCCATCGCAAACCTGGCCGGACAGCTCGCCATCCCCGGCCCCGACAGGAGGCGGCATGAACTGGACATTGCAGCCCTGCCCTCGCAGGCAGCCCATCCTGACGCCGAAATGAGGGAGTACGGGCTTCTCCGGTCGGGGGCGGTCAAGAGTTTCGAGGCAGGTTCGCTGCCGGGGCTCGCGATGGCCCTGGTCAAGGCCCGCATCGCCAGGCGTTGGACACAGCGTCGTCTCGCCGAGGAGCTGAGCATGGCCGAGCAGCAGGGCCACAATGGTTTGAGGCTACCCGCCAGCCAGCTTGGCACGGCTGTGCGACATCGCGGCGACACTCGGCACGGAGCTGCGCGCAGTCGCCCTTGGTCCCGAGGCGGCCTGACGGCGATGTGGGGACCTCCTTTCCTGAGGATCATCAAGACCCGGTGATGAACGAGTCAGCTGCGCCCTCGATCACCGAGCTTCGCCGTCAAGTGGAGGAGCTGGAAGCTGAGAACAGGCGCCTCCGCGGTCTGCTGAGCCTCGACGACCGCGACAGTGCCTCGGCCGGGCCGCGGAGAGCCGAGCTGTTCCCGCAGCCGAAGCCGGGCAACGAGGCCGGACTGCCGCCTGTGGACCAGCGATCGACCGGCCCGACCAAGGTTTCGCTGTTCCGATCACTGTTCGCCGGGCGAGAGGACGTGTATGCGCTCCGATGGGAGAACGGCCGCAGCGGAACGTCGGGCTGGGCACCGGCGGTCAGGGGTGGTTGGGCCAATGCTCGCAAGCCAGGGCGCGAGTACCTGCCACTGTCCGAGGAGGTCATCGCTGACCATCTGTCTGGGCACATCCACGCCGGGCTGTACCCCCTGCTGGCAGGGGACGACTGCCACCTCCTGGCGTGTGACTTCGACGGAACAGGATGGGCACTCGACGCCCTGGCTTACCTGGACGCTGCCCGGGCCGCAGGCATTTCCGCAGCACTCGAGCGGTCCCGCTCCGGGGATGGCGCCCACGTTTGGATCTTCTTCAGCGGTCCGGTGCCGGCGGCTTCGGCGCGCCTGCTCGGGGTGCATCTGCTCCGGGAGGCGATGGCTGAACGAGGCGAGATCGACCTGGCCAGCTACGACCGATTGTTCCCGACCCAGGACTTCATGCCCAGAGGCTCGTTCGGCAATCTCATCGCCCTTCCACTCCAGGGCAAGTGCCGGAAGCAGGGAACCACCGTGTTCCTGGATCCCACGACCCTCAAGCCGGTAGAGGACCAGTGGGCGCACCTATGCCGGCTGCCGCGATTGACGCCAGGGGCACTGGCCTCGATGGTCGACTCGATGCAGATGGTTGGTGCCGGACCGGAGGGCGCCGCCTATCTGAGGCCTCGATCTACGGCGTCGCAGAAGCCGCCCGCGACAATTCACGCGCGCTCGGGCGCGATGCTGGTCGTGGATCGAAGCGGCGTGCCGCCGGCTCTGCTGGCGGCCCTCAAGCACCTGGCCTCGCTGCACAACCCGGAGTACTACGAGAAGGAGAGGCTTCGCTTCTCCACCTGGAACACCCCGCGGCTCATCCGTTGCTACGGCGAGACCATTGACGGTCTGCTGCTCCCCCGAGGCGTTCGGGAACAGGCCACCTCGATCGTGGCCGAGGCCGGCAGCCAGCTCGTCGTCCACCAAGAGTGTGCTGACCCGGAACCGGTCGGCCTGCGTCTCCAGGCGGACCTGACTTCGGCGCAGCAACAGGCATGTGATGCCCTGGCCAGTCACGGGCAAGGGGTGTTGGTCGCACCACCCGGCTCCGGCAAGACCGTCATCGCCTGTGGACTCATCGCGCGCCACGACAGGCCCACATTGGTGATCGTCGACCGCAAGCCGTTGGTGGAGCAATGGCGCGAGCGCCTAGCCACCCACCTCGGTCTCCCCCCGGGTCAGATCGGTCAACTCCACGGTGTACGCAATCGGGCCACCCGCGTCGTCGACATCGCCATGATGCAGAGCCTCGCCCGCCGCGAGGACGCCGGCGAAATCACCGCCGGCTACGGATTCGTCGTCGTCGACGAATGCCACCATGTGCCTGCGGTCACCTTCGAACGGTGCGTCCGCCAGATCCCGGTACAGCGATGGCTGGGCCTGACCGCCACTCCGTACCGGCGTGACGGCTTGCAAGGACTCATCACCATGTACTGTGGACCGGTCCGTCACCGCATGAATCAGGGAACGGACGCCGGGGCTCACAAGCTAGAGTTCGTGGTCCACCGAACCGGGTTCGAGGCTCCAGGCGCGCCCGACCTGGGCATTCAGCAACTGTTCCGAGCCCTGGTCGAGGATGGGGAGCGGATCGAGGCGATATGCGGGGACATCGCCTCCGCCCTCACCCGGGGGCGGAACTGCCTGGTGCTCACACAATGGACCGATCACCTCGAACGGCTCGTTGCCGAACTCCGAAGGCTCGGGCACTCGCCCTTGGTGCTCCGAGGAGGGATGGGCAAGAGGGCCCAGGCGGCGGTGATGAAGGAACTGGGAGCTCCTCCTCCGGCAGGCGGTCTCCTCCTCGTCGCCACCGGCAGTTTCCTGGGTGAGGGCTTTGACTGCCCGCCGCTCGACACCTTGTTCCTGGCGTTCCCGATCGCCTTCAAGGGGCGGATCGTCCAGTACGTCGGCCGCGTGCTGCGCCCGACGGACGACAAGGCCACGGTCGAGGTTCACGATTACGTCGACCTGGCAGTCCCCGTGCTGGCCCGAATGCACAGCAAGCGCCTGCCGGGCTTCGCCAGCCTTGGCTTCGACACGAAACTTCCTCGGTCAGCAGGATTGACCGAGGGAGCGCCCGGTTCGTTGTCCTCCCGCTTCCGGGACAAGCCACCAGGGTGAGCGCAGCCTCGTGCTGTGAGGCCTCGCCCGTCACCACCACCGACGAGCGCGGCCAAGTCGTCTTCGGCGCCGATCTCTACACCGCCGACATCGCCGAGGGAGCGGCCGCGGCCTCACTCGGCTGCAGGATACCGACAGCAGTCGCCGGCCTGTACCCGGGCGAGATCGTCTTTGACCTTGGCTCCGGCACCGGAGCCGACGTGTAGATCTCTGCCCGGACGCCGGCCCGGGCCAGCCTGTCAAGGGGCCGGAGCGCGTCCAGCGGCGCCGCCCGGACCGACCGGCCGCCCTCACCCCGCATCGGCCTGCTCCGACTCCGCCAGCCTTCCCGCGTCCCCTCATGAACAGGGCCCCAGGTGGGGCCAGTTGCCCTCTGCCCTTACGGACTCCCGCCACCGCTGGGTCATGCGGGTGTCCCCATGCGAAGGGCGGGCGCCCGGAGCTGTCCTCCGCCGAGCCGAGCGCTAGCACACCCACAGTTGCCCCGGCACACAGTGCCCACGAGTTCAGGCCGCTTGGATGTCCCTCGGATCGGGAAGGTGCGGCAGCGGCGCAGGGTCCGACGCGAGATCACCCCAGGTCCGGTCTCCGTCGGCACCGTCCCGCCAAATCCCGTAGTTCACCGCCGGCATCTCGCCGGCAAGCGTCGCCAGTTGCTCCCGGCTCCACCGCAGCCGCAGGCGGACCGACCCGGACCCACCGGATCGGGAGGCGCGGTAGGTGTCCCTCGCCTCGAGGAAGATCCCACCAGCCGTTCGCACCACCAGGCCCAGATCGGCTCGGGCCCAACCGCACCTGCGCCAGAGTCCCCTCTCCCCCACCCAATCCCCATCGATATATAGGAGGGTGCAGAGCAGTGGCCCGACGACCACGGTCAGCCACACCCAGACCGCCGCCAGAAGACCCACCGCTGGGGCCAGCGGCGGACCAGACCGGTAGACCACCGCCACCAGCATGCCCGCGCCGGCTCCGACGGCGGGCCCCACCGGCAGGCCGAGCAGCCGCCTCCAGTTGAGCCTGACGGACGGACGGAACGCGGCCCACGGGGCTTGGGCGGGTCCCATCGGCGGGATGAACCGGTCACCGTGGAGGCAACGGGACCGGACGGGACCCTCGGAGGGGTCCTGTGCGGCACATGGCTCAACCCGGCCCAGCTGGTGCGGGTTCCCCCAAAGCGCCAGGTCCTGCCCGATGGCAACCGCCTCCGGGGCGAGGAGTGCAAGAATGTCCAGCCGGAAGCTGGCCGAGCGGGGTACCAGCGTCCGGCCCAGCCGCCCTATCCCAGTCGCCACCAGGCTTATCGCGATCGCGCCAGGCACGCTGGTCATGGCCAGCCAGTGGTCGCGAGCGTGCCCCATCGTCTGGCCGCCCAGGACCAAGACCCAGACGGCCAGCATGCCGAGCGCACTCGACAGCGGGCCCGTCACGGCGACCCAAGGGAAGACCCGGAGCCCGACGAGGCGGGCTCGTGGCCTCGGGAACCACGCCATCGAGAGAGACCGGGCCAGGACGCAGACGAGAACCAGGAGCGGAAGAGCCGGATCGGCGCCTCGGACGATCTCATGCATCGCGACCGCACCGGCCATCGAGGCGATCACGGACCCGGCTCCGATGAAGGGATAGTGCCAGAGCGGCGCGCACGGGCGTCTCCAGGCGCGCTCCGCCTCCCCCGGCTCGTCGCCTTTCCACATTCCCCACACCCAGCCCAGCAAAGCGCCGAATATGGACACGATGCAGAACACCCACCAGGCGACCAGCACCAGGATGGCGACGACACCGGCCACCAGGATCAGGAAGGCGAACCCCTCGCCGATCCCATCTCCCCTGCCCACCTCAGTCTCCTCGGCCCCGAAGCCCAGGTCCAGGGATTTTTCTGCTGGGAGAAGAGGCAGGGTTCGATGGCGTGGGGCGGGCGAAGCCCATGGGCTTGCCTCCGGTCCCATTCGCCAGCGGGCCGAGTGCCTCGCGGATCAGCTCCCGGGTGATGGGCACAGGCCAGGTCCCATCGAACCCCAGTCGGAGCGCCCGGAGCAGGCATGCCTCCAGCCGGCTCTCGATCCCACGCAGCCCGGCCTCGTCGCGTCCCGCGTGCTCGGAGACGACACATCGGAGAGCGTCGTCGTCGAAGGGCAGGAGGGCCTTGAACAGACCGTACGACTCCAGCAGCCGCGGCCAGACGTGGAAGCGCGCGGCGTCCAGCCGGTCCTGCATGCTCAGCCCCGGGATCCGCACCACGTCACAGCGATCCAGCACCGGCTCCTGGATCGTCGCGAGCTCGTTGGCGGTGGCGATGAACAGCACCTCGGAGAGGTCGAAGGGGAGCTCCAGGAACCGGTCGGTCCAGGTGGCGTGCCCATCGAGTAGCTCGAGCAGGCTCGGCGCGGCCGAGTGGCTGTCGTTGCTGGACCCCGACATCACCTTGTCCAGCTCGTCGAGGATGACCACGAGCCGGGTGGTCCCGGCGGCGCGGATCGCCTTCATGATCACACCGGGCTCGGCATCCCGATAGGCGCGGGAGCAGCCCACCAGGTAGATGCCATCGTGCACCGCGGTGGGCACGCTCACGAAGGCACACGGCCGGTGGATCGCCTCCGCGACCGCCCGCGCCAGCGAGCTCTTGCCAGTCCCGGGTGGGCCCACCAACAGCAGCGGCCGAAGCCGGTGCCCACTGTGCCCGCTGTGGGCGAGCTCCAGCATCCAGCTGCCGACGATGCGGTCCAGCAGGCACTGCTTCACGGGCCCGTCGCCCTGATGGACGGCGTCGAGGACCATGGCCGCCTCCTCCATGTCGACCGGCTCGTCCACTTCCGCCCGACCCCAGGGAAGAGCCGCCACCCATCCCAGCCACCGGTCCAGGGCGACCGAGTCCTCGGGGCTCTGCGTCCGGGCCGTGATGGTGGAGTCCACCATCTCCCGCACCTGCTCAGAGCACTCCGCCACTGCCTCACGAGCACGGTCTGCCAGGGACTTCGGCAGGAAGGCGTGCCAGGGCTGCCTGCCTCGGTCGGGCTCTTCCTCGGGGGCCATCTCCTCTGGGTCGAACTCCTCGGAGCCATGCTCATCGAGGTCAAACTCCTCGCTCATGCCATCCCCTCCGCGCCCACCGGCCTGCCCGCGGTTCGAGCGCCGTCCTCACCCCAGAGCGGATCCGCGGAGAGCCCGCACGCGAGGTCTGCCGCCAAGGCCAGCCCGTAGTTGTCGACGGTGGTGGAGGTCCGGGCGTGCCCGAGGGCTGCCGACACCACCGCCAGTGGGATCCCCGCCCGCAACCACCTGCTGGCGGCAGCGTGGCGGAAGGCATGCGGGCCCCGGGGTGAGAGCCTGGCCCGGCGGCAGACGAGGTGCACGACGTCCCGCGCCTGGCGGTCCGAGAGCCTCCCCTGGCGGCCCAGGAACAGGGGGGCGGTGGGGTCGTGAGTCGGGCGGTGGCGCAGGTACCAGGTGAGGGCCGAGCACGCGGACGGACCCAGCGGCACCGAGCGGGGTCCGGTCTTGCCCGTGAGGACGAGGCATTCCCCATCGAAGTCCCCGGCCGCGGCAGCCACCACCTCCCCTATCCGAGCCCCGCTGGCTACGAGCACCGCCACCAGAGCCCGGTCCCGCCAGCTCTGCCCGGCCGCCAGCAGCCGGCGGCACTCCTCCACCGACCAGGGGGCGAGCCGCGCCGGGCGGCGCTGCCGGACAGGACGGATCACATCGGAGCAGGAGAGATCGCACCAGCCGGCACTCGACGCCCAGCGGAGGAAGGCCCGCACGACCGACAGCCGGTGCCACCTGGTCGAAGGCGCCAGATCCCCCAGAGTGCCCTGGTACTCGGCCAACAGCGACGGGGTCAACTCAGTGCAGGCTGTCACCTCCCGGGCATGGCAGAAGTCGGCGAGGCGAGCCAGCGCCGTGCGGTATGAGCGGGCGGTGGCCGGGCTGGAGTGGCAGTCGCAGAAGAGCCGGACCGCCTCCTCGACGGCAACACCCTTGCGGTCGTGACTCGCACCCCCTGCCCACCGGATCCTCATCGCCGAGGAGGCAAGGGTCCTGCCGCCAGTCGTCCGACGTGCCAAGGTGATCTGCGTGGCGCCGCTTGTGATATCCATTCATCCAGCATCGCACGGGTGTTCTCTGCCACAAATGGCTTCTCCCGAGCCGCCGGTTACCCGGTCAGTAGGCGGCCCGGGCACACCCGGTCGCTCCCTGCCAACCGAATCCCGTGCCCCCTCGCTGGGCCTACGCCTTTGGAGCTGGAGCCCCCACCCGAGCTGAAGCCTGAGCAAACTGGTCGCCGCTGCTCACCTCCGGCCAGGGGAGGATCCGAAGGCTCGGCCACTGCCGTCGCCACCGGGACACCGTCTCCTCGTATACGTGTCTGGGGGCCAGGGTCGGATTCGAGCGGACGACCAGGCTGAGGAGATCGGAGAGTCCGAAGGTCGCGTAGACGCGACCCCTGCCGGTCGTGGTGGGTCGGCCTCTCTCACTGCCCCCCTCCGGGAAATACCATTCCGCGTGTAGCGAGGCCTAATGCCAACCTGCTATCTACCGATTTCCGGATCTCAAAGATCCAACTGGAAGTGCCGGGAAGTAACATGCGCGCAGTGAGCAAGGGCAGGTCGGCGCTGTTGCTGGTCGTGATCCCCACGGCAGTGATAGCGCCCGCAGTGATGGTCTTGGTTGCCGTGTTTGGCTTCCGAGGGAGCGTGAAGGGCTATGCGGTCGGGTTCGGAGTCGGCGTCCTAGTCGCAGTCCCGGTGTGCCTGGCGCTGCTTTCGGTGGCGGCGGTGTCATGGGTCATGGACCGAGCTAGTCGATCCCAGTCGGCCGGGGCATCAGGCGAGCCGCCGGGCTACAGCGGGGTGGACGTGGTGGTCGAGCATGAATAACTTCACCGCCCCGACCAGCCGCTCTAGGGGATCACGGCGGGCTGTCCTGAGCGGCGTGGCGCTACGGAGGTGGTTCATTGTTATCGGTCTGGCCCTAGCCGCGCTCTTGTCAGAAGCCATGGTGCTTGTCCAGCAGGAGTTTGCGCCCCCGACCCCGAGTAAGTGGGTGACGGAAGCCTCGGTCAGCGCCCTGAATGCTCCCCTTCAGGTGAAGGCTGGTTGGGTTGAGGTCCGGGCCAGAGTCGTGATTACCGGGCAAGGTCCGGCCTCTATCGACTGCTCTATCGAATCAGTCCCGGCGACCCTGATCGTGGGAGCGTCTGAGGTCGGTGGAGCAGGGTCAATGAGTTTCGGCAGCGGGCCGTACTTCTTGCGGTCACCGGTCTCGGCCCTATTGACATGTAAGGCCGTTCCATCAGGGACCTTTGGTGGCGTGCGGCTAACCGTTCGCACGCCCGTCGATTGGCAGGGAGCACCATGGTACCCGGACCTGAATCAGTGGGTAAGCGGAACTTTGGGGCGCTGAGAGGGGGTTTCGCGCGGGTTTACGCTGTGCTGATGGGGGTTGTTGCGACTTCGGGTGGTTACAAGTGTAGACAAGAAGGCTCTTGACAATAGACGCGGGTTGTGGCACAATGCTCTCGTGACGCGCCGAGCTGAGGCTGTCCATGTCGCGTGGATCCGTCGTCAATACAAGGGCCGGGTCTACCGGTACCCTCTGCTCCGCCGCTCCTACCGTGAGGATGGCAAGGTCAAGAACCACACCTTGGCCAACCTCTCCCACCTCCCGGAAGAGACCGTCGAGCTGGTGCGCCGCAGCCTGGCCGGAGAGAAGTTCCTGGCCGGCCAGGAGCTGCACATCCGCCGCAGCCGCCCCCATGGGCATGTGCTCGCCGTCGCCCAGACCATGCGCAATCTGGGGGTTGCCGAGCTGCTCGACCGGGCCAAGTCCCGGCAACGAGATCTGGTGCTGGCATTGATCTGTGCTCGAGTGGTCGAGCCCCACTCCAAGCTGGCCACCACCCGCAGCTGGGGACAGTCCACCTTGAGCTCGACCTTCGCGGTGGAAGATGCCACTGTCGAGGAGGTGTATGCGTCCCTCGATTGGCTGCTGGAGCGGCAGCCCGCCATCGAGCGCAGGCTGGCCAAGCGCCACCTGGGAGATGGCGAGCTGGTGCTGTACGACCTCAGCTCGTCGTATGTGGAGGGCAGGCACTGCCCGCTGGCCAAGAGCGGCTACAGCCGGGATCGCAAGAAGGGCACC
>DAHWNZ010000058.1:0-17048 GCA_027339635.1 Candidatus Dormiibacterota bacterium | reverse complement strand
TGGGCGAAGTGGTCCCCCTCGGTGCAGATGATGGGCAGCCCGGCCCAGAGGTAGTCGAGGAGCCGGGTGCGGAAGGCGAAGTGGGTCTCCGCGTTCTCGAAGTGAGTGGACACCCCGCAGTCGGCGCAGGCCAGCCACCTGCCCCGCTCCTCATACGGCACCCACTCAGAGTTGAAGAACACCCGCCGCCCGGTGAGGCCGAGCTGATCCGAGAGCTCCATGGCCCTCTTGGTGATCCACATCTTGGGCGGGATCCCGGAGTTGGGATGGCTGGTGGACATGAAGACGAGCTTCACCTGGGGGGAGAGGTCCTCGACCCGGGCCACCGCCTGGATCAGGGTCAAGGGGTCGAACCAGTTGTAGATCCCGCCCCCCCAGAGGAGCACCAGGTCGTCCTGTTCCACCCCGGGCAGGGGAAGGCGGAGGCCACTGTCTCGGGCCGGGGGTGGCGCCTCCGGAAGCCCGAAGGGCACCACGTCGATCAGCTGGCGGAAGGTCGGGTCCCGGGACCAGTTGCGGGGGTTGAGCCGCCCGGCGGCCAGCAGCGAGCCGAGCCACAGGTCCCGCTGCATCTCGCTGGCGCAGATGAAGTAGTCCCCCAGGCGGAGCATGTCCGCGACCGCCTCGCGGACCTGGAGGTCCTCGCGCTCCCTCTCGGCCATCCCCAGGTGCTCCTCCTGGCCCAAGAGGGCAATGGGGAAGGGGTCGTACAGGTCCACCACCAGCGGTGCGTCCAGCTCCCGAAGCACCGGGTAGCGCACCAGCGCCAGCCCCTCAATCAGCACAAGGTCATGGGAGCGCGCCAGCCGCTCCAGGGCCACCGGCCCCAGCTCCTGCGAGACGGTGATCCCCGGGCTGGCGAGGTCGGTGGAGCCCACCCCCACCAGGGTCACCTGGTGGCCGTCCGCGGCCAGGCTCCGCCCCAGCTCGAAGCAGCGGATCCCCGGCCCCGCCATCCTGACGGCCACCACGTCGTTGGCCACGATCAGGACCCGGCTCACCCCGGCAAGATAGCAGGGGGGAAAGCCGGGTCTGGGGCCGTGAAGTCCGAATGGGTGCTGGTCCGTGTTCCCATCCCAGGTCAAGTTCTGGTACGCGCGGCCGGAGTCGAGAGCTGGAGAGGAGAGCCGAGCGAAGCTGGGAAGATTGGAGCTGCACACCGAGCCAGCCTCGGACGAACCACCGCGGTCAGAGGGGTCCTTCTCGTCCGCCTGGCTTCGAAGGCACTTCAGCCCCCCGTGCATGCTTCGCGCACGCACCTGGCTGCCTTGATCCTCCGGTGGGAAACGAATTTGGCCCCAGTCCGAGCAGAGTCCTACTGCCACGCCTGACATTGCGCGCAACCAGCCCCGCAGAGTTCCACAGTTCAACTCTCTCGCCGCAGGTCAGGCACCGGCCCCCCTTCACCTGGAGCGCAGGACTCGCGGCACTTGGTGCGGCGTACAGATGGCTCGGAGCCACCGCTATCATGCCCAGGTGGGCACAGCCCCAAATTGGGATCCGGCTAGTGCTCTGGAGGGGACCGAAGCGTGCCCAAGACTGCGCTGATCACCGGAGTTACCGGGCAGGACGGGTCGTACCTTGCGGAGTTCCTCATAGGCCACGGGTATGACGTCCACGGCGTGGTGCGCCGCACCTCCAGCCTCAACCGATCCCGCATCGAGCACCTGCACGCTCCGCGCAGGGATGGCGACGGGCACCCACCTCTGACGCTGCACTACGGTGACCTCACTGACTCTGGGAACTTGAACCGTCTGATCAAGTCGATCAGGCCGGACGAGGTCTACAACCTGGCCGCTCAGAGCCACGTCCACATCTCCTTCGATCAGCCGGAGTACACCGGGGAGGTGGACGGCCTTGGAACCACCCGCCTGCTGGAGGCAATCCGCACCGCCGGAATCGGCACCCGTTTCTACCAGGCCGGTACCTCTGAGATGTTCGGCAGCTCCCCGCCGCCCCAGAACGAGTTCAGCCCGTTCCATCCCCGCAGCCCGTACGCCGTTGCCAAGGTGTACGCCCATTGGATCACCACAAACTACCGCGAGGCTCACTCGATGTTTGCCTGCAATGGGATCCTCTTCAATCACGAATCCCCTCGGCGGGGGGAGAACTTCGTCACAAGGAAGGTCACTCGGGGTGTCGCCGCGGCCCTTAAGCACGGCGCCAAGCTGCGCTTGGGTAATCTCGATGCCCGACGCGATTGGGGCCACGCGGAAGACTACGTGGAGGCGATGTGGCTCATGCTGCAGCAGGATGCTCCCGACGATTACGTGATCGGGACCGGCGAGAGCCGATCTGTCCGGGATTTGTTGGACGTCGCATTCGGGATGGTCGGCATGGACTGGCACGATTTTGTCGAAATTGACCCAGTCTTCAACCGACCAGCGGAGGCTCCGGACCTGGTCGCCGACGCCACCAAGGCAAGGCGCCTCCTCCACTGGCAACCGCGACGAACCTTCGATGAATTGATCCGAGAGATGCTGGACACCGACCTTCGGGCCGCGGGGCTGAACGCTACGGCCCTGCTCTTGCCCGTCGGACCACCCTGAGACCCTTTTACTCGCGACCATCAGCGTAGGGCCGCTTGAGCGGGTCACCTGGTTAGGCGAGGCGAATGCCCGGTGGCGTGCCTGAGCCGATGATTATGGACCGGGGTACGGCCGAGGCGGCACCTGGCGAGGCCGGTCACCGCGATGTTGGTGGTCTCGCGGCCTGGACCAGGGCGGTGCTCCTGCCCCTGGCGCTGACACTTTGGTGCCTGCACTCTCTGTTCGGCCCCGGCTACGTACTCCAGATCGACGCGGTCTTTGGTCCCCACATGCCCCTCTCCCTGTCCGGAGTGGGGGCGCCACTCACCCTGCTGGCCCACCTCCTGGGAGGCTACTGGTCGGGCCGAATCTATGTCGGCCTGGGGATCTTCCTCTGTGGCCTCGGGCCCATGGTCCTCCTGCGCCGCCTGACCTGGGTGGCCCAGGTGCCCGCGGGACTGCTGGGCGCGCTGAATCCATTCGTGTACGACCGGGTGGTCGAGGGACAGTGGGGGGTGGCCGCCGGGGCGGGAGCCCTCTTCCTCTGGCTCGCCGCCTGGGAGGAGCTGTTGCGGAGGCCGTCTGTCGGCCGGCTGGCCCTCACGGCGGGGGCTGGCTGGCTGGCTGTGGTACTGGACCAGCACACGATCGGGGTTCTCCTTGTCCTGGCTGCCGCCAGCCTCCTGTGGCGCCGGGCTTGGCGCGATCCTCGAGCCCTGGTCTGGGGACTGGGGAGCTTCGTGGTCCTGATCGCGGCGCTGTCGTACGCCGTACCAGCGTTCCTTCTCGGCCACCAGAACGGCACCTACTATTCCGTGCAGCACTTCTCGCGCGCCGATCTGGTCGAGTTTCGCTCCACCCCCAGCCCCCGGTACGGCCTCTGGTTGAACCTTGTGGGGCTGTATGGCTTCTGGGCTGAACGGCTGGGGCGGATCCCCATGCTCAACTCCGGCGCGCCCTGGTGGCCTGTGGCGGCCGCGATCCTCACCGCGCTGGCGCTGGTCGGGGCCCGGATCCGGCGGGAGTGGGCCTGGCTTTTGGGCTGCGGGGTCTTGGGGCTGCTGGTGGCGGGGAGCACCGCCACCGGGCCTGGGCAGCAGGCCTTCCTCTGGCTGATGCAGCGAGTGCCTCTGGTAGGCGCCTATCGCGAGCCGGAGAAGTGGAGCGAGCTCTGGCTCCTCGCCGTGGTGGTCCTGGGGGCTATGGTGGTCGACCAGGTCTGGCGGGCGCGGCAGCCAGCCGGGTGGGGTGGAGCGCTGGCGGCGATGCTGGTCGCGGCCACTTTGCTCCCCGCCGGAGCCGGAATGCTCCGGGAGCTCCCGGCCACGGTTAGGCCGGCCAGGTATCCCACGGGGTGGATTCAGATGGCCGCGTACATGAAGGACCACGTCCCGGCCAGCTCCCCGGTTCTCGTGCTTCCCTGGACCCTGTACGAGGAGCTCCCGTTCACCGGAAATGAGCTAACCGCCAACCCGGCGACGGTGATCTTCTCCGGCAACCTCATCTCCCCCAACGACCTCCAGATCCCCGGTGCCGTGACCGAGGCGACGGCCCCAGGGGACCTGAGCCAGATAGCGCTCCACCCTCTGGCCCCGGCCTGCGCTCTGGCGCGCGGCGTGCGCAGGCTCGGCATCGACTGGGTTCTGGTCGAACCGGCTCCAGGCGGCCAGCAGGCAGCCAGCGCGCTCTTGGCCTGTGGCTTTACTCCCCACTACGGGCGGCTCCCCGGGCTGGTGCTGCTGAGGTCCTGACCCTCGAGGGTGTTGGCCCGGGCTGGTCGAGCCCGGACGGCCCGGCGTCCAGCTCGGTGATTTTTTCGTAAGTTCGGGGTCGGCCCCCTTGACTCACTTCGCAGCCAAGTTGATACTCAGGATTCACCCCCCATGGGCGGGCGCATGGCGCGAGTTCGACAGGGTCAGGTTCCGGGGAGGAGTCGAGATGCGCTGGGGCGGAAGGCCGCCTCTCGTCGGTGCTGAATCAGGGTCCTGTGCGGAGCAGGGCAGTGGTGCCGTGCGGTTTCGCTTGGCTGGCGATGCCAGAGGCGCGGCACGGGGCCGGGCTGCGCCCCCACGGCGCCCTCGCGGGACCGCCCCTCGGAGTCCATGGGACCCCGAGGGCGCAGCAGCGGGGCGGCGGGGCCAAGCGTGAAGGAGCGTCTTCAAGGCAGCTCCGTCGCCGGGCTGGGCCGTCCGCAGGGAGGGCTCCAGTTTGGCTGAATTGGCCCCCGACGTTGTCTCCCCCGCCCAGCGGGGGGAGGGACCGGCGGCCATGCCGGAGTTGAGCGTCATCGTGCCCACCTACCACGAGGCGGGAACGGTCGTGGAAAACCTCGAGCGGCTGAACGCGGCCTTGGAGAAGACCGGCGTCTCGTTCGAGGTGCTGGTGGTAGTGGACGGGGATCCCAAGACCTACGCTGCTGCCCGGGGGTGCCGGTCTTTCAACGTGGCGGTCATGGGGTATTCGCGCAACCGCGGCAAGGGCTTCGCCCTGCGGTATGGGATCTCCCAGGCGCGGGGGCGCCTCGTGACCTTCATCGACTCGGACATGGAGATCGCCCCGGAGGAGATCGGCCGCATGGCTCGCCTGCTCGAGCTCTACTCAGCTGACGTCGTGGTGGGCAGCAAGCGCCACCCGATGAGCCAGGTGCACTATCCCTGGCCCCGACGAGTTCAGTCCCTCGCCTACCAGCTGCTCGTCCGGCTCCTCTTCCGGGTCAAGGTACGGGATACCCAGACCGGGCTGAAGATGTTCCGCCGCGAGGTGGCCGAGCGGGTGGTGGACGCCGCCCTGGTGAAGCGCTTCGCCTTCGACCTCGAGCTTCTGGTGCTGGCACACCACTTCGGCTTCGGGCGGATCATCGAGGCGCCCGTGCAGATCGACTACAAGTTCCAGAGCACGACCAATCCGAAGGCGGTCTTCTCTGTCCTCTGGGACACGGCGGCGATCTTCTACCGGCTGCACGTCCTTCACTGGTACGACGGGGAGGAGGCCCGGGGCCTCAGCCTGCTGCTCGAGGAGCTTCCTGCGCCCCTCGCCGGTGACTGAGGTGAAGGAGCACACCGCCCCCACGGGCGAAATACGCCGTGCCGCTCGGGCGGGCGTGCTCCTAGTCGCCGCGGGCGGGATCACTGGAGCGCTGAACCTGATCTTCAATGTCGTGGTGGCCCGGGAGGGTGGAGTCTCCGACTACGGGGCCATCGGACCGCTCCTCACCGTGGTCACCGTGGTGGGGTTGCTGGCCACAGGATTCCAGTTCGGGATAGCGCGCCACGCAGCAGTGACCACCAGGCCCCCGGCACAACTGCTCTGGCCGGCCCTCCGCTCGGTGCTGCCCTGGGCCGCAGGTGCCCTGGTGCTAGCGGTCCTTTCCTGGCCACTGGCCGGCTTTCTCCACCTCCACTCTGTGCTTCCCGTGCTGCTCATAGCGGCCTTGGCGGCCCTTGGCGTCCTCGGGGCCGCGGTTAGCGGGCTGCTGGTCGGCCTGCGCCACTTCCGGGTGATTGCAGCCTTGGGAGTGGGCTCTGCCCTGCTCCGGCTGGCCCTGGGCTTTCTGGTGGGCCACGGGCAAGGGGCTGTGCTCCTGAGCCTGGTTGCATCCCTGGCCCAAGGCGCCGCCACTTTCGCCGGCGGCCTGGCAGTGCTCATGTTCATCCTCGGCCATGGGACGGCGGTAACATCCGCGCCTGCGGTCCGGGCAGATCCCGGCCCAGCAGGACGCACCGGCCTGACTGGTTCTCTCATCGCCGGCGCGCTTTGGGCGGTCTGGGGACTGCCAGTGCTGTTCGCGCGTCATGTGCTGAGCCCCGCGGCAGCGGGAGACTTCGCCGCCACCCAGCTGGTGGTGGGCGCCCTGATCTGGGGCACGGCACCGATCGTGACCGCGTTCTTCCCGACGATAGCCCGTCACCGGGCTCGCACGGCCGTGATCTTCGGGGAGCTGGCGACCGCCAGCATCGCTCTCCTCGGCGCGGCCGTGCTCACGGGAATCGGGCCGGGCCTGATCGCCCGCGTCTATGGAGCCGGGTTCGGAGAGTCCCGGCCTCTCATCGCCGCGCTGGCCCTCTCAGCCACAATCACCACTTGCGCCACCTTCACTGCCTGGTCCGCTGTGGCGGCCAAGGAGCATGTGGCAGGTATCGTGGTGGCCTTGGCTCTGGCGCTCTCTCTTGAGTTCGTCTGGGACCTTTCCGTAGCCCGCGAACTTCTCGCCCTCGCCCTGGGACCGGGCCTCGCGCTCCTACTTGGGGGCGCGTCCTTCATGGCGGTGGGCAGGCGCCTGCCTACGAAGCGGAGTGATAGCGATCGGTCGAAAGGTGCGGGGGCTTTGCCCGACCTGCAGGAAGCAGCGGTATCCGGCGAGCGATGAACATCCTGGCCCTTACCTGGAAGCACCCTCAGGACCCCACTGCAGGGGGGGCCGAGAGGTACCTCGTCGAGGTCGCGTCCCGGTGGGTCCAATCGGGCCACGGAGTGACGATTTTCGGGCCGAGCGGCCCCGGGGACCGGGGGCGCACCGGTCCGGGGATACCTAGTGAGATCAGGTATATCGGCAGCGGGTCCCGACTGACCGTCTTTCGTCGGGCCCGGGCCTACCTTGGGACCCAGGGGGCCACCTACGACGCCGTCCTGGAGACGGTGAGCACCCGGCCCTTTGCCGCTCATCGGGTCGTGGGCCGAAGAGCAGTGGCGCTCTATTACCAGACCGCCGAGGAGGTCTGGGGCCAGGAGTTTCCCCTTCCTCTGGCGGTGCTGGGCCGGTACCTCCTGGAGCCCCGGTGGGTTCGAAGTTTGAGGGATGCATCCGTGGTTGCCATCTCACCGTCGACCGCAAGCGCCCTCCAACGGTTCGGTGTGCGGGCGCAAGGTGTGGTCCCGCCGGGCTGCGATGCGCCTACGGAGCTGGATCTTCGGGATCGCCCGTCTGACGCGCCACGCCTGCTCTGGATTGGTCGGATGGTCCGCACCAAGCGGCCGGAGGACGCGATTTCAGGACATGCCCTCCTCCGCGAACAGATCCCGGCGGCGAGCTTGGAGATGGTCGGAACCGGCTACCTCCACCAGCAACTGGCGGCCCGCCAGTCTCCTGGAGTGCGTGTACGCGGCTCACTCCCCGATTACGAAAAGCGGATGCTGCTGGCGCAAGCCGACCTGTTGCTCGTTCCCGGCACTCGCGAAGGGTGGGGAATCGTGGCGATGGAGGCGGCAGCGTATGGAGTCCCGGTCATCGCCTACGACATCCCGGGGCTCCGCGACGCTGTGGTCGACGGTGATACCGGCGTGCTGGTGGCACCCAACCCTACAGCCCTGGCGCGTGCAGCCGATGAGGTGCTGTCGTCCCCTCTCTTGTGGAGGCGCCTCTCCCGAAGTGCCAGGGAGCGCGCTCTTGCTTTCTCCTGGGACAGATGCGCCAGCGAACTGCTGGACTACCTTTCTTGGAGTACTGGCGCAATCGGGGAGTTGCCCGACGGAGGGGCGTCCCACGTCAGACGTGGAAGTGCAGCCCTGGCAGCGCCGCAACCGATGCGGGCCGACGAGGTGCCCACGAGCTCTCGGTCTGTGGTGTTCGAAGCTCAGCGGTACGGGCGCTGTCGCCATCGTGAGATCGGTCCTCAGTGAGGAGACGCACCAGACGTGGTTGAACAGGTAGTCGAAGTTAAAGCGCATGGGTTTGGAGTCGCCTCGGCCCCGAATGATCGAACCGCATATTGCTGTTTCGCGTTTTCGAATGCGCATCGCACCTCTGAAGGCCCCGCCGCGTCGCCCACCGCGCCCCACTGGCCGGACGGGGAAGGCCTCCTCCACCCCATGGTTGGGCGAGACCGAGGGCTCTGCTCCACCCTTCTCTGGGCGACCATCCCAGTACAGGTTGACTCTCCGGCTCGGATCCGCGAAGTCATCAGCTCGGCGCCCGACGTTGCCCCAGTCTCCTGTCGCTGGCCATCAAGGAGTTGCATCCCTTCGCATCTGGCAGCGACCTCCGAACTGCGACCGGTGCCCGAACCAAACGGCTCGGCCAGCACAGGTCTTCTCCCGCTTCGCGCGCCACGAGCGCTGACGCCGAAAGCGTCACTACGAAGGGAGCAACCTGGGATGACGTGTGCCCGGTCGCTCCCGGAGGGGCCGCAGCCCGGCCGATTCGACCGTGCCTACAGATGCCGCTGGAAGCAGTTCTTGACGGGGCTACTGGCAGCACCACCCTTGGCAGCGCAACTTGGAGTGGCCTGCTAGATGGGCCGACCGTCGGCCGCGTCGGACCGCTTGGTCAGCCGCCTGTGGGCCAAAGCATCCCTGGCGTATCGAACCGCGTCCGCCTGTAGCAACTGGCCACAGGTGTTACTCACATATGGTTTAGGCAAGATGGCGTCTGGTGCTCCGACCGGGCCACCGGCCAAAGAGTTGGAGTTCAGATGCCGGGATGGCACTCGGATGACCTCCCTGCGCGACGCGGGTTCCGCTTGGCCTGTATTTGAGGTGCTGGTCGGCGATGCTTACCACATAGACGGTTTGACTCGACTGCTGCCGCTGCCCGTTTCGGTGGTGGATGTCGGGGCTCATGTGGGGTCGGCCACGCTGCGCTTCGCGCGCGCCTGGCCCGAAGCGGCGTTCGTATGCGCTGAACCCTCGCCCACTTCCCGTCGGTATCTCGCGCGCAATCTATCTCGCAACCATGTGCGGGCGACCATAGTGCCCGCTGCGGTCGTGAGCTCCGCCGACACAGCAGTCTTCCTTCGAGAGCCGACGCCTGGCTCATGTGAAAGTCAGGTGGCAGTGCAGCCACTACCGCACGGGCCAAATGAACAGCTCCAAAGGGTCTCGGCCGTGACCATGGAAGAGCTGCTAGCTGGAACCGAAGGTTCAGTGGTCGTTAAGCTCGACTGCGAAGGTTCCGAGTACGACATCGTCGAAAGGACACCGGCCTCGGCATGGACGAGTGTGCTGGCGGTAGTCATGGAATACCACCCAGTGCCGCAGCGAAGCTTCGAGGTGCTTGCGAGCCAGCTGGAGAAGGCTGGCTTCCGGCTGGCTCGCAGAGAGCCTGACCATCGGTTCCCGAACTTTGGCTTGGCGTGGTTTCTGCAGTCGCACCTTGGGCAGGCCTTCAAAGCTTGATGGCCAAGGGCGAGTTGTCTGATCCACCACGAGCAGGTAACCTCGGTCCTACGCAGCTCACCCCGGCTGCCCCTAGGTGGCGGAGTTGGGTCCCTGGCCGGACGGAGCTCAGGATCGTGCTGGCCATCCTCGGTGTGCTCGGGGTAGCAGCAGCCGAGTTGCTGAGGACATCTGCGGCCCAGGGCACGCTGGCCGATCTCGCCGTGGTGTGCCTTTCCGTTGCCGCGCTTCTGGCGCTGTTCACGCGGGGAGCCCTATGTTCGTTGGCAGATCGCCCTTCCGCCTACAGAGTCCACGTCGGGAGGCGCGTCCAGCAACTCAGACCGACGACAGCCCCCGATACTTGGGAGCCTGAGCAGGCGATGGGCAGTGCCAGCCGACGTGGCTGGCGGTGGGCTCAAATCGGCACGGCGCTCACAGTCGGCGCCCTGGTGCAGACCTGGTTCGTGTCCGGGACCGTGATAGCTGGCGGAGACATCACGCCTCCCGTTGGGACGGCCTGGATTGGCCGGATGTTCGCCGGGATGGCATGGACGGGTTCAAACCTCGGCAGCATCAATGAGGCTCAGCAGCGGCTCCCGTGGGCAGTGGTGGTGTGGACTACGCATTCGCTCGGAGGTTCCGGCGCCGTCGCCCAACGGGTTTGGTTGACTGGACTCGCGATGGGGATCGCGCTGGCGGCATCATCGCTGGCCCGTGCCCTGAACCTCTCCCCACTTGCGGGAGTGGCAGCAGGGCTGCTCTTCGTATTCAACCCCTACCTCATGAGCATAGGTGGTGTAGCCGACGTCTACTTGCTTACCATGGCTCTGCTGGCCGCGCTGCCCGCCCTGGTTGTTGCCAGCGCCAAGGGATCCCTTCCCCGCTGGTTAGGAGCCGTTGGGTTAGGGCTATCTGGTCCGCTGGTGGGCTACGTGTACGCAAACCCTCCTCTCGTCGGGATGCTGATATTCGCCGTGATGGTCAGTGTGCCGCTCGCCTGGGCTCGGTACGGACGGGCGGCTGCGCGCCGTAGTGTTCCAGTGGTCCTTGGCGGGGTGCTGCTCATGATCGCGGCCTCCAGCTATTGGCTTGTCCCAGCACTTCTCGCACTTCGGGAGGCATCTGTGGTCACGCTTTCACCCCTCTCGGCATGGACGTGGACCGAGGGCCGGTCGACCGTCACCAATGCACTTTGGCTCAACACCGCATGGGGTTGGAAGTACCCAATCTACTTCCCATATGCCAGCGGCTTCAGTCAGTTCCCGCTCGTGCTCGTGCGTTTAGGTGTCCCTTCGCTCGCGTTTCTAGCGCTCGCGATGCCGCCAACGTGCCTCAATGGCCGAAAGCTGCGGGCGACTGGTGCTATTGCCCTCGGAACACTGACGGTCGTGTTTCTGAGCACAGGCACAAATCCTCCGGGGAACCTGATTTTCAATCTTCTCTATCACTTGCCCTACGGCTGGCTGCTCCGCGAACCGGGGCGCTTTCTCATGGCAGCGGCACTGGGGTATGGTCTTATGGCGGGCGTTCTTCTAGACGGCGCCCGTCGATTTCGGTCGCCGTCGGTCCGGTCGCGTGGGCAGGTTCGCGCACTTCCGGAGATCAGAATCCCCTCGATTTGGTTGGGCATGGCCTGCGGAGCGGTCGTGTTGACCGCAGCCGGGACATATCCTCTCTGGACCGGCGCCATCGTCCCTGGGCCACGACCGCCATTCCCCTCCTCCCACGTGACAGTGCCGCGATCTTGGAACCTAATGGCGAACTGGCTGAACTCATCGAGCTCGCCGCCCGGAGCAGTCCTAGTCATGCCACCGGATGACTTTTACGCCATGCCCTACACCTGGTACTACGGAGCGGAAGGGTTCATCACCGACCTAATCGGTCGGCATGTGGTGGACCCCACTCCCCAGTCGTATGACTTGGTCTCGCATGAGTTGCTCTCGGCGACCCACCTGGAGGCCGAAGCCATTGCCCAGGGGGCTTGGACTGAGGGAGCGCGCTTGCTCGACGCGATGGACACTCCCATCGTCTTGGTGCGCGGAGATGTCGTGGCGAACTTCCCGGGGCGGTCGATCATCTCGCCGGGTCTACTCAGCCGTCAATTCCGCCGTGACCCGCTCATGCGACAGGTCCACCGAGATGGGCCGCTCTCAGTGTTCGCCCTGATCGGAGGAGTGAAGGCGCCAGCTGGTTTCGCCACCGTGAACACTTCTTCCCCGGACCTCCGTGTGCTGTCCTTGCTACCCCCCAGAACTGCTCTGGTGACGTCGCCCCAACTCGTGGGCCACGAAGCTGTTATCCAGCCGCCGCCAATCGCCACCTGGCAAATTCAAGGCCGGAGGCTCATCACGGATCTCAGCGTGCGGAGTGGCTGGACCTATCGGGTGGCCGCTCTCGCGCCTCCCCGTACCCCCGGAACCACCAGCGAGGACAGGCCGGCATATAGGACCCGTCGAACCAGACTTGGTGCCCGCCTCGAGATTAGCCTACCAATTGGGCCCTCCGTGGTCCACGACGGGACCTTCACACATGGGACGTGGGGCCGCGTCGGAAATTGCGCCGACTTCCGACCCGTCGTGAAGCCCGCCTTCCTCCGCGCTGCGGTCCTACTCCATGGCGGCCCAGCTGGTACGCCCGCGCTGCAGCTCTCGGCAAACATTGACGCCGCCTGTCAGTCCCAAACTTTGGCTTGGCACGGCGGCAGCTTGGTCATAAAAATGGATGTTCGCTCCCAATCGGGAGCGCCCCCTGCCCTGTGCTTCTGGGAGCAGCCTGCCAACCAGTGCGCGTCAGCGGCGAGCCTCCCCGACAGTCGCGGCTGGAAGGTCTATGATTCCGTCGTCTCACCTTCCAGCAGTACTAAAAGACTGTCGCTCGTGTTGTATGCATTCACGTACGTTCCCGGGCAGCTGTCCCGCGACGATTACGCCGATATCGTTGTACACTCGCTCGCGCAAGCTCCCAAGTTAGACGTCCTCGCGACGCCCACTGAACTCGATGATCGTAGCACGCTCCACGCCTTCGCGACCGGGTTCGCACCTGGGTGGATCGCGCCAACTGGGGGTCGCCACGTGGAGATCGACGGGCTAACCAATGGCTGGATCTTTCATGGGAGCGTGGTGCGTCTCATGAAGGCAAGTTACCGTCCTATCCGCGACGAGGCCCCGGATGAGGGTGCCCTCGCCGTGCTCACCACCCTACTGGCAGGGTTGGTAGGCATCATTGCGTGGGGTCGGCGCCGCCGACAGGCATCCGGACGCCGTGAGTCACCGAGACGTACCTCAACGTGACCTCTGAACTCTTACGGCGTATTGCGCGCCGGTCGGGTACCCTGGTGTACGCGCCTCCGCCTAGCCCGCCTGCCGCGCAGCCACCACGATTCCGCCACGCTCTTGCACTTGCTGGCTCGCTCAGAGGGCTGGCCGTGGCAGATGTCGGTTGCTGGACAGGCGCCTTCCTACGCGAGTGTTTGCAAGCTGGCGCGGCGTCGATAACCGGCTTCGACATCGTTGGTCCATGGCTCGCGGAAGCCCGGAAGACGGTGCCTACCGCGACCTTGGTCCCAGTCGCTGCACTCACTGAACTTGCTGCCATCGAGATTCCGCTGATGGACGTTGTCTTCCTCCTAGAAACGTTAGAGCACGTCCCACGCAGGGCTGAAGTGGCGACCCTAGGTGCGCTGACCCACATTCTCAAACCCGGTGGTCGGCTCATCCTGTCGACGCCTGCAGCCGGTATTGCGGCCCTCGCGGACCCGGCATGGCTCCTCGTCGGGCACCGTCATTACTGTCGTCGCACCGTCGAGCATCTCGCGCGTGAAGCCGGGTTCGAGGCTCTGACCGTGTGCTATTCTGGAGACATATGGGAGTCGGCGGACGTTGCGTTACTTTATCTGTACAAGCATATTCTTCGCCGGCCGTACCGGTCACCTACGGTACTGCATGGAGCAGAGGAGCGGGTCAGCCGTCATCGTCGACTTGACTCAAACACCATCTGGTTGCAGGCCTCTATGCCGCAAGGCTCGTTCAGGACGCCGCGCGCATGAGCGCCGTTCTTGGGCCGGGCACCCCCAGCTCGTCGCGAGATCAGGCGGGCCCGGATCGGCCAGCGTTTAGCCAGCCTCTGTCGCCGAATGTCACTGTGATCGTTCCTACACGAAACTCGGGACGAACTATCGGAGCCTGCTTGGCCTCGTTGCGAGCGCAAAGCGAGCAGTGCATGGTCGTCGTCGTAGACAACCACTCTGCTGATGGCACACTTGCAATTGCCCGGGAACTCGCTGACAGGGTAGTGGTCAGCGGGCCCGAGCGGTCGGCTCAGCGTAATGCAGGTGCCCGACTAGCGTCCACTCCAATAGTTGGCTTCATTGACGCTGATATGGTGCTTTCGCCCGACGTGATCTCCCAAGTCGCCGAGGTGTTGTTGGATCCTACGGGACACCATCCAGTCGGAGTTGTTGTTGCGGAGCGGTCCATCGGCGAGGGGTTCTGGGCGGCGGTACGAGCATTCGAGCGGTCATTCTACTTGGGTTCAGACAGTATAGAGGCGGCCAGATTCTTTCGTCGGGAGGTCTTCGAAAGCATTGGCGGTTTCGACGGGTCCATGCCTCCGGGGGGGGAGGACTGGGACCTGACGCAGCGAGCGAGGCACGTAGGAGCCATCGCTCGCATCCAAGCCTTCATCGATCATGACGAAGGTAGACCAGGCTACCTGGAATTGTGCCGGAAGAAGGCGTACTATGCCGGCGGCCTTCAGGCCTACATCGCGCGATACGGGTTTGGGAGCATTGCCATGCTAGATAGGCCCTACGTGCGGCGCCCTTGGGTAATCGGCCGTCAGGGATGGTCCCTGGGAGCTGGTCTGCTCGCACTGAAGTTCGGCGAGGCGGGTGCAGTCTGCATGTCACTGCTTCGTTCACGGTGGGCACGTCGTTGACCCCGTCCCAAGGCGGCCGATGGCAGTCCGTTCGGGTTGCCCTAGTCGCGGACCTCTTCGCCAGTGGTTCAACAATGTTTCAAGGCGGTGCAGAGCGCCACCTACTTCACTTGGCACTTGCGATGACCGAGGCTGGGATTGAGTGCTGCATATTCCAGCCGGGCGGCCGGGGAGCGACGTACGCGGTGGGTGGGGTTGAGGTTCGGACTCGACCAGTCGGTCGCCACCGCCTGTGGAGTCGCCTCGCCCATCGAGCCATTGCGGAAGGGTGGACTCATCTGTACTTCAAGTACCTTGAACACGTGCCGGCCGGGCTTCCGCGGGACCGAGTGTCGGCTACGCAGCACGGCGTGTACTGGGACATTCCCTACGAAACCCATGGTAGGCCTTGGTATCCAGGCGGAGCCGCCGCGCGCGGATACCTTCCTGCCTGGCGCGCTTGGCAGATTGCCAAGAGCTTCTCCGGATTGCATCGCTGCTCCGCGGTCTCTGCCATGGACACGTCCTTCCTTCGGGTTACCCAGGCGTTGTGGCCAGCGTCTCGGGGGCGGATTTTCGTGACGGCGCCCTTCTGTGATATTTCACGACCAGCGCCCGAGGCTCTAGCAGCGGCACGGCTACCAGGAGACTTGGAAGCTGTAATTGCGGCGACCCATGCTGCCGCCGGATCCGTTGTTCTAGTTCCCCGCAACCTCTCTCTTGTGCGCGGAGAGTCTTGGCTTCCGCAAATTTTCACCATGGTGGCTCGCAAGCATGCAGTTGTCTTCATCGTTACCGGGCAGTTCCTCGGCCACTTGGACAACACTTGGCGGTCTGCTCGATTGGTCGCGGCAGACGCCGCGGCTAGGCGCTTGCCCGGAGGAAAAGCCAGCTCCCTTATCCACCTGCGCAGCTGCCCGCGGGATACGATGGCCGCGCTATACGCGGCCGCCGACATAGTCCTAATTCCTACCTTCGCACACGAGGGTGCATCCCTTGCCGCAGCCGAGGCGATGGCATTCGAGAAGCCAGTCGTCGCCACGAATGTCGGCGGCCTTAGCGACACACTTGACGCTGGGTGGTCGGCCGCTGTCACACGTCCAGATCCAGCGAGTATCGCATCCGCCATCCTACACCTAGCTGCTGATCCGCACCTCCGGCATACCCTCGCTACAAACGCGCGCCTGAAGGCAGCCGCCTGCTTTACCATGGACAGTTGGCGCAAGTCTCAACTTCCGTTCTTCGCGGCGGCCGGATGGCTTCCACCACCTGGAAAGTAGAGTGCAGACTTCGCCGTTTTGGCTCAGTCCAGTCCCCGGAGACGCTTCCCGTGCGCCTCTCACCTTCGGAACGTCGCGCGATGCCTTCGTCGCCTACTCAGTCTCATGGCGCACATTGGCCCAACTCGCATAACTGTCCGCTGTGCAAAACCAAAACCTGACAGATCAAGACACGCTAACAGTCGGCATCACCAGCTATAACGAAGGTGCTGCCATCACGGCAACTCTGAACTCCTTGTGGAGCGCTCTTTCAACTCTCGGCCGGCAGAATGCGTTCTTCATTCTCAGCGACAGCTCGGACTCCGACGCTACCCTCCAGGCGGTCAAGGCATGGGCTGACCGAGCATCGCCTCGCATGGCGATCTACCACAGCGACAAACGACGGTCACTAAAGGAAGCTCTGAACGAGATTCTCGAACGAGCGACGTCAGATCTTCTCATTTGCGTTAATGCAGATGTAGTGGTACCCGCCGACAGCCTCAAAAAGCTTCTTCAGCACCTCCAGGGCGAGATGCGGTGCGATATCGCGATCGGAACCAGTCTACCCGCTTGGAGAGGCAGAGGGCTAGCCGGCCGCGCGTCAACTTGGCAACTCAACGTGGTTTACCGACTCGCTTGTCGACGGCCGTCCAATGCGCTGCGTGCGGACGGCGTGTTCTGGGGCTCGCGAAAGGCCTTCTATAGTTCATTCAGGTACAAGATTGCAGAGGGCTCGATCGCCGACGATGTCCAACTGACGGAGGCACTGTCGGGCAGCTCCTGGAAGGTGCGCAATGCGTTCGATGCGGTGGTTCTTAAGGTTCCTGCGTCTAGCTTGCGCGACTTCGCGGTTACTGCGCTACGCTCCTTTGCCGCCAACACCAATCATGTGGACACTCCTGGCCGCGCGGCAGCGGCCTTTGCGGAGGCTCTTTCAGATCCCGTCGGCGCCCTATGTTACCTGATTGCCCGCACCTACACGGCAGCCAGGCGGCGCGCACTTCGTCCGCTGGCCGCGACAGAGTATTGGGAAATCGCCGCTACGACCAAACGCTGACCCGAGTTCGACAGTGACCTCTGCGGAAAGGGACGCTTCGGTGAGATCAGCTTGAGTTCACGGGAGGAGGCGCCGCCGGGAGCCGGCGTGTGCCTACGCGGCTTCGGGCTGGCTTGAACTCGAGGCGGCCCGGACGCGAAGTGGGGAAGGGATCTGCAGGGCCTCAAACAATTGGCTCTGGGCAGGGGTGGGCTTGGA
>DAHWNZ010000057.1:0-17380 GCA_027339635.1 Candidatus Dormiibacterota bacterium | reverse complement strand
GGTGAGGGCGACTTCCGTTAGCCAGTGCCGCGGCCCGGAGCACCGTTGCCACGGGGGAGGAGAGTTGCCTCTGGTCGGTCAGGGATGCCGAGCCGTGGCCACTGAGGACGCATGACCGCCTCCGCCTTGCCCTACCGGGTCTGACCGGGCAGGTAGTGGGCAATTTCAGCTGCCAGCTTGGGCAGGGTCAGGGACTGCAGGAGCACCGTGCCCGGGCCCGTGAGCTCGACCAGGAACACGCCGTCCCCACCGAACAGCTTGTTGGCGATACCCGGGATGGTACGGATGTTGAACGGCATCGTCGCCGGGAAGAGACCAACGTGGGCAGGATGGACAAAGAGGCGTTCGCCGGGTTGGAGGCGCCGCTCCACCAGCTCCCCGGAGAGCTCCACGAAGGCCTGACCCGCCCCCGAAATCTTCTGCAGAATGAAGCCCTCACCCCCGAACAGGCCGGAACCGAGCCGGCGCTGAAAGCCGACCGAGATGGACACCTGTCCGGTGGCGCAGACAAAGCCGTGCCTCTGGAGCAGGAAACCCTCGGGGCTGAGGTCAACCGGCACAATCTGGCCCGGCAGTTTGGTCGCGAATGCCACTTCGCCTGGGGAGTTCTGGGCCACGTACTCGGTCAGAAACACCGTCGAGCCTCCGGCGGCGCGTCGCAGTGCGCCAAACATGCCGCCACCCCCGGCGGACGCCGATGTTCGCATCGCGATCGAGTCCGTCATCCAGGAGAGCTCGCCACCCTCGGCCAGCAGGATCTCTCCGGGCTGTAGGGTGGCCTGCAGCACCGGCATGGTTGTCCCCACGATCTTGGTCTCCACAGAGTTCCTCCTAATCTGTTTGAGGCGCGATTGTACCCGTGGCCGGGGGCTGCAGGCGAGGTCGGGGTGTGCCAGCCCGTCCCCTAGCCCGCCTCGAGTGCCTGGCGGCCAGGATGGTTCGGCAACTGGAGCGGCTGCTGTGGCAGTCTTGCAGGGCACAGGAGAGGACCCACGGCGGATCCCGCCATCTCGCCTTGTCACCCCTGCAGCGCTGTGGCCCGCGGGCCGGGCGATGGCACGGCCGTGGCTTGCGAGGTCGCGCATGGGGTGGGCCAATGGGGCCACCTAAAATCGACTGGAGTACCGAGGGAAAGGAGTCGGGGCCGGTGCAGGTCCCAGCGGCAACAGACCATCTCGGGGCAGACCTCAAGGAGGCACTAGTGAGCGACATTGATGAAGCGCGGCCCGTTGGCTCCTCAGCCGAGGGGGACCAGAGTTGGCGCGGGGACAGCCGGCGAGCGCTCTCTGCCGAAACCAGGAGTCGCTTCGAGCGCTATGCGGCAGAGATCTTCGGTGCGCTGGGTATGGACCTCACCACCCCAGCCACCCGGGACACTCCCCGGCGCTTCATTCAGGCGTTGGTCGACGCCAGCTCCGGATACGACGGGGACCCCAAGCTTCTCACCATTTTCCCCAGTGAGTGCCAGGGTGGCCCGGACTGCCGCATCAGCCAGGTCATCGAGGGCCCAATCCCGTTCTACTCCTTGTGCGAGCACCACTCCCTGCCGTTCTACGGATTCGCCCACGTCGGCTATATCGCCCATGAGCACATAGTCGGACTCTCCAAGCTGACGCGTCTGGTGGACGTGTACTCCCGTCGCTTCACCGTTCAGGAGCGTCTTGGCCAGGAGGTGGCCGACTGGATGGTCGACCAGGTCCGCCCGCACGGAGTGGCCGTGCACCTGTCGGCCAGTCACCTGTGCACCAGAATGCGAGGGGTGCGCAACGAGACCACCAGGACCAACACTTCGTATTGGCGGGGCGCCTACGAGGCTGACGCCGCTCTCCGCAGCGAGTTCCTGCGCAGCGTGGACAGCGCTCGTCTGGTATGAGCGGCCTGGTGGTGGTGTGCGGGGCCGGGGGCGGCCTCGGCCAGGCGGTGACCGCGGACCTGACCTCACGGGGTGACCGGGTGATCGCCGTCGGACGCCCGCACTGGGAACGGGGGGAGGGCGCGAGCGGCGCGCCTGGCAACGGTACCGTGCGCCTGGGGTCCGATCTCACCAACCCTAGCTCGGTAGAGGACCTGTGGACGCAGATCGATGCCCTTGGGACCCCGACCGGCCTGGTGAACCTCGTCGGGGGTTATATCGTCGGGAGCGTAGCCCATACGTCCGACGAAGACTACCGGCGAGCGCTGGCTCTCAACCTGGACTCCGCGTGGTGGTCGTGCCGGGCTGCGGCATCGCGGATGGCGGAGGCAGGTGGGGGTGCGATTGTCAACGTGGCATCGCGTGCCGCGGTGCAGGGCGGCGCGGGCGCAGCCGCTTACGCGGTGGCCAAGGCGGCCGTGGTCAGGTTGTCCGAGGTTTTGGCGGACGAGCTCAGGCCATCGCGGGTGCGAGTGAATGCGATCCTGCCATCGATCATCGACACAGACGCCAACCGTTCCTCGATGCCGGCCGCTGTGATGGCCAAGGCTGTCGCACCGGAGGCGATCGCCCGGGTGATCTCGTTCCTGCTGGGCGCGGATTCCTGGCCGGTCAGTGGGGCCTGCATCCCGGTATACGGTTGGGCTTGAGGTGCTGAGTCTGCTCTTCGAGGAGGAGGCCCTGCCCCGCTACCAGCTGCCCGAGGCGCTCGCCAGGGATTACGCGGGCCACCTTGGGTTCCCCGGTCGCGTCCTCTATGCCAACTTCGTCAGCAGCCTGGATGGAGTCGTGAAGATACCCGGCGTGCAGCATGTCGGGAGTCAGCTGAACCGGGGTAACAGGGCGGACCGGTTCGTGATGGGGTTGCTAAGGGCCTGCGCCGACGCGGTCTTGGTAGGCGCAGAGACCCTCCGGGCCAGCCCGGGCACCAGGTGGACTGCGGAACGGGCCTATCCGGCATACCAGGGAGAGTTCCAAGCTCTCCGGTCTGACCTGGGGCGGGCCCCCACCCCTACCCTGGTCGTGGTGTCGGAGTCAGGCGATGTTGACCCCGCCCACCCCGGGTTCGACTCGGGGGCCCTGCTGGTGGTGCCAGAACAGAGAGTGAGTGGACTGCGCTCACGGTTCCGCCCGGGGGTGGAGCTACTGGGCTTCCCCGGACCATCAGTCGAGTGGGTTTGGCTGTTGGATCAGATGCACTCCCGCGGGGCGGCCACAATCCTGTCCGAGGCCGGGCCTCGTTCCATGGGAGAGATGCTGCAATCCAGGGTGGTGGACGAGATCTTCCTCACCGTGTCTCCGAACGTGGTGGGGCAAGGGCCGTCGGGTGAGCGGCGAGGCTTCGGAGGACCGGTTGACCTGCTGGGATCGCCCGGGCGCCAGCTGACGCTTGTCTCCGTGCGCCGGAACCAGAGCCACCTCTTTCTCCGCTATCGCCTGTCCCGGTCGGGCGACTAGCGCCAACTCTGGCCCAGACCAGCCCCGGCTGGGCCTGGTTCGTGGCGTGCAGTTCTAGCCAAGAGGATCGGGGCAGGACCTCCATCTGATGCGCAGTCCGTGCCAGAGCTTGGGCGGGGATTGGCGCCTCCAACGGCTCCCTCGACCGTATCGGAACATACCCAGGGGGGTGTATACTCAAATGGAGCAATACCCCCATGGGTACATCTATTTGTGAGGTTGAGATGGCAACGGTCAAGCTGGGCGGCGACGCCTTCAACGAAACGGTCAAGGGAGCGGGCATCGTGCTGGTGGATTTCTGGGCAGCTTGGTGCGGTCCGTGCCGCGCCTTCGGTCCCATCTTCGAGGCCGCCTCCGAGACGAACCCGGACATCGTTTTCGCCAAGGTTGACACCGAGGCGGAGCCGGAGTTGGCAGGGGCCTTGGGCATCAGGTCGATACCCACCCTGATGATCTTCAGGGACGGGATTCTGGTTTTCTCGGAGCCGGGAGCCAGGCCTGCGCCTGCTCTGGCCAAGTTGATCGAGGCCGTGCGCGGCTTGGACATGGAACAGGTGCGCCTGGAAATTGCGCAGACGGAGAAGGCGGCGGAGGCAGTCTGAAAGTGGCTGGGGAGGGCGCCTTGAGCAACCAGGTTCGAGTGCAGTATGACCGTGGCGACAGGTTCACGATCAAGATCAGGCAACACGATCTCACAGTCGACCAACCGGTGGAAGATGGTGGCGGTGACACCGCTCCCACTCCAACTGAGCTGTTCGTGGCGAGCCTCGCCTCCTGCGTGGCGTTCTACGTGCGCAGGTTCCTCTCGCGCCGGGGGCTGCCTGTCGACCGACTCGCCGTCACCTCGGAGATGGAACTGGCGGCTCGGCCCCATCGTGTCGGTGCGATAAGGCTGCTGATCGAGGGGCAGGGTGAGCTCACAGTGGAGCAGCGCGAGGGCCTGCTGGCGGTCGCTGCCCGCTGCACTGTGCACAACAGCCTTCGCCAGGCACCGGATGTGACCATCGCCACAAGAGCCGCCTGACACGCTCTCGTAGGCGCCGGGCCTGCCCTGGGACCCGCGTAATTGCCCGGCTTAGCGCCTGAGCCGGACGCTCGGCCTGGCCACTGCCTGCGATCATGGCGTGGTGCCAACAGCGAGCTTGGCGGTCGCCCGGTACGCGGACAGGATCGAGGAGGATGCGGCGATCCTGTCCGGCCTCTACGGAGAGTCGACTTGGAGCCTGCCGGTCCCCAGCTGCCCTGGATGGCGGCTCGAGGATCTCTTGCGCCATCTGGGTGCGGTCCACCGCTGGGCCACAACCTACATTTCCCAAGGTCTGGAGGCGATGTTGCCGGCAGCCTCGGAGAAGGAGATGCTTCGCTCCGGTCCGTCCCGCCGGGAACTCGGGCCATGGCTGTTGGAGGGTGCGGCCGCTCTGAGCAGCGGCTTGCGGCGCTCCCCGGCTGATCTCAGATGCTGGACCTTCCTGCCGGCGCCGTCTCCCCTGATCTTCTGGGCGCGTCGTCAGGCGCACGAAACCGCTATCCACCGGGTGGATGGCGAGCTCGCCCTTGGTTCCCCTCGGCCATTCCCGGGGGACTTTGCGGCCGACGGGATCGGGGAGTTCTTGCTCGCTTCGCTGTTCGCAGCCGCAAGCGGTTGCGCCACGACCCCACCACCGCCGCGGTGCTGCTGGCCGAGGACACCGACGATCGCTGGCGCTTTGCGGGGACCCCGGATGGCCTCCAGGTTGAGGTGGGGGCAGAGGTCGTGGCGCCAACGATAGTGAGCGGCCCAGCCCATCACCTCTACCTTTTGGTATGGAACCGAAATTCCCTTGATCAGCTGACCTTGACCGGCAGTCCGGATCCTGTGGAGTGGTTGCTGCAGGTGCTCAGGGTGACCTGGGGGTGACTGCTCGAAGCCAGCTCAGCCGGGCGGTTTGGTTGAGGACCGCGCGGTGATCAAGGCCAAGAGGCGCTCACGCGCCTCGGGCCACTCATCGGACAGGAGGCTGTAGTAGAGGGAGTCGCGACGACTGCCATCCGGCCGCCGGAGGTGGCTCCGGAGCCGGCCCTCGTAACGAAAGCCCATTCGCTCGAGGGCCCGCTTGGAGTGCTCGTTGAGGGCGTCCAACCGCCACGCCACTCGTACAACTCCCAGTTCTCCAAAGCAGTACTGCAGCAGCAGGTACTTCATCTCCTCGTTGTATCCCTGTCCCCAACTGGCGCGGCGCAGCCAGGTCCAGCCCATCTCGACCCTGCGGTCGTAGGCGTCATAGTCGTACAGGGAGGTGCTGCCGAGCACAAGCCCATCGTTGAGGCGCCTCGCCAGGAACGCCGCTCGATGGTTTGGGTCTGCCAGCAGGCGCTCCGAGATCACCTGGCGCATCTCGGCGACCGAGTGGGGCCTTTGAGCCAACTTCCAGCGCCAGACCTCATCATCCACGGTGTCCAGCAGTGCCGCGGCGTCGCCCTCATCCAGGGGCCGGAGTTGCAGATGGTCCCCTGTGAGTTCGGGGACTTCGCTGTCGCCTAGCCCTGGCACAGCACGATCAAGGGTCTTGTATCCAAACGGTCCAACGGCTCGTGATTATCCCATCCTGGCCATCCGGCCAAGGGGGCACCGTCTCATCCGGGGCAGGGCTTGGATCCCCGCTATGCCTTGCGCGCAGGGCCAGGGGCGGCTATCGTTGGCCGTGACGAGGGCAAGGTCGGTTGATGGAGGTGTGTTTCATTGAGAAGCGATGCGAATCACGCAATGACCACTTCCACAGTCACGGAGTTCACCGTGGGCCCGCCCGGTATCGCATCGACACAGTGAGTTGATCGCGACGGGCGGGCGCCCCTTCTCGGGAGGAATCGCTTGACCGTCGTCGATCGGAATCAACTGGAAGCCCTGGCCGAGCTAGGCTGGGATGAGGATAGGACCGCCGAACTTGAGTCGCTGCCAGGCTCAGGGGTCAGGCCAGCCAGGGTGTCACGGGTGGACCGGGCCATCTGCACGGTGCTCGACCCCGGGGAGCTGCGGGTCTCGTACAAGGGCCTGCAGGTTGCGACCGGGGATTGGGTCCTGATCGGCCCCGGGCCGTTGGCCGCGGATCGCCAGCAGGTGGTTGCCATTCTTCAGCGCCGTACGGCATTCACCAGGAATGGGGCTGGACCCCAGCCTGAGGCCCAAGTTGTGGCCACCAATGTGGATGTGGCCTTTCTGGTCCAGGCCCTGGACCGGGACCTGAACGTGGGTTCCCTGCATCGGTATCTGACGCTCGGGTGGGACAGCGGAGCCGAGCCGGTGGTGGTGCTGACCAAAGCCGACTGCCGCTCCGAGCCCGAACTCGAGGCACTGCAGAGAATGGCGGGAGAGGTCGCTGGTGGGGCCGTCGTCGTATCCGTCAGCGCGCTCACCAGGGCGGGAGTGGCAGAGGTCGAGCGCAGGTGGCTGCGTCCCGGGCGAACCATCGGGCTGGTCGGCCCGTCTGGAGCCGGGAAATCCACGTTGGTCAATTGCCTGACCGGCACGGAAATCATGGAGACCGGCCGCGTCCGAGCGGACGGTAAGGGGAGGCACACTACAACTCACCGCGAACTGGTGGTGATGTCCGGAAGGGGAATCCTGCTGGACACGCCTGGCATGCGCAGCCTGGGGCTGTGGCTGAAGGCAGACGGCCTCCAACAGGCGTTTCAGGATCTGGAAGAACTCTTCCAGCGCTGTCGCTTTCGCAACTGCAGTCATCGGGTGGAGCCAGGATGCGCGGTGACGGACGCGATCGCGAGGGGGGCTATCACCGGCGATCGGTTGGAGCGCTGGCGGAAGCTGGAGCGCGAGCAGGCGGCTGCCGCGGCCCGCCAGGGCGACCCGGTCGCCAGAGCGCAGGAAAGGGCGCGCTGGCGGGAGCTGAGCCGCGAACAGAGGTCGAGGCGGTGATGGCGAGCGGGTCGGGTCACCTGTGTCATTAGGGGGATCCAAGGTGGATGCTCCGGTGGTGGTGGTGGGCGGCGGCCCGGTCGGCTCCACCCTTGGGCTTCTCATTCCGGATTCCCTGGTGCTGGACCGAGCCCACTTCCCGAGGGACAAGGTGTGCGGAGAGGGCCTCATGCCGGCAGGGGCAGAGGTGCTCCGCCGTGTCGGGGTGGACCTCGCTGGCGCGGGGTCCCCCAGGATTCGCGGGGTGCGCTACCGCTTGCCAGGGGGCGAGTCGGTCAGTAGCGATTTCGCCGAGGGGTGTGGCTACGGCACAAGGCGCCTGCGGTTGGACGCCCTCCTGGCAAGTCAGGCGCGGGTTCGCATGGGTGTCGCTGTCAGCGCGATGCGCGTGCATCCTGACCGGGTCGAGCTTGGGACGTCGCTGGGGCCGCTGACCACCCTCTGCGTGATCGGCGCCGACGGCTTGCGCTCCACGATCTCCGCCCTCATGGGCTGGCGGCAGCCCTCCCCGGGTGGCGCAAGATACGCCATGACCGGCCACATCGCAACCACTGCTCTCCTGGAGGACATCGAGGTGACTCTCCTCGGCGAGGTGGAGACCTACCTGGCACCGACGGGCGAGGGTGAGGCGCTCTTCGCTGTTCTGGGAGCGAGGGGCGCCTTTCGAACTGGGAGCCAGACGGTGCTAGATGCCTATAGGCACTGGCTCCGGTGCAGCCGCCCGGACATGGGGTCGGCCCCCATGCTCGACAAGCTCAAGGGAGCGGGCCCCTTCGGCGTGCGACCACGCCTGGTCGCTGATGGCCGAGTCTTCCTGGCGGGTGACGCCGCCGGGTTCCTGGATCCGCTGACCGGGGACGCCATGACCGCCGGGCTGCAGCAGGCGGTGGCTCTCAGCGGGTTCCTCGCTGCCGATCCCCCTTCTGCTGCCAGCCGCTATCGGCGCTTCTGGGCTGTCCAGTGGCGCCGGCGCCGACTCGTGTCGCGTCTGGCCCTGGCCCTCAGTAGCTCCCAGGGACTGGGGGATCGGGCGGTTCGCGGCCTTCAGCGCAGGCCACTCGCCCTGCAGAGGCTTATGACCGTGAATCAGGGGCTTGCCGGGCTCAGCCATCTCGGCCCGCGGGACTGGGCCGCATTGCTCGGAGCGTCCTTATGGTGAGCAGCATCACAGGTCTCGGACTGGCCGTGCCTCGCCACAAGTTGTCGGCGGAGGAGGGCAAACGGGTGATGAGCGACCATTGGCCGCGGCTCTCCTCGGTGAACATGGAGCTCGTCGACCGTTTCCTGGTCACCCCCTGGGACCAGCTGTTTCAGCCCCGATCGCTCGGGAGCCGCATGCGCCAATACGAGGTGGAGGCGCCGCTTCTGGGGGAGCTGGCCGCAACCAGAGCCCTGGCTGCGGCCAGCACCGAACCAGGCGACGTGGACATCGTCATCTCTGTCTCCTGCACCGGTTACATGGTGCCCTCGCTGGAGGTGGCCCTGGGCCAGCGCATGGGCCTGCGGGCCGATGTGGTCCGGATCCCCCTCACTGAGTTGGGATGCTCCGGCGGCGCGGCAGCGTTGTCCCTGGCCCACCGCTGCCTCCTGGGGACTCCGGACGCCGTCGTCCTGGTGGTCTGTGTGGAGCTGTGTTCCCTAACCTTCGACCCTGAGGACCAGTCTCTGGACAACCTCACCGCATCGCTGGTGTTTGGCGACGGGGCGGCCGCCGCCGTTCTCACCGCGGGCGCACCGGGACTCGGCATCACGGGGTCCCGGGCCATGCTTCTCCCGGATACGGAGAGTCTGCTGGGCTTCAGGCTGGTCGACTCGGGCTTCCAGCCCATCCTGAGCCGCCACCTGCCCGCCGTGCTGGGGCGTGGGATCGCCAAGACGGTGTCAGAGTTCTGCGATTCGCCAGTGGACTTCTACGCGGTCCACGCCGGGGGTCCGAGGATCTTCGAGGCCGTGGAACGGGCGCTTGGCCTCGGTCCTGATTCCCTCAGTGAATCTCGGCGGGTGTTCCGCGAGTTCGGCAACCTCTCATCGGCCTCAATCCTGTTCGTCTTGTCCGCTCTGGCGGACCAGCATGGCCGTGGGCTTGCCCTGGCTTTTGGGCCCGGGCTCACCCTGGAGATGCTGGCTCTCGCCGGAGGCTAGGTATGAAGCGTCCCTTTGAGGCGAACGTCGCTGAGTAGCCGGGATTGGTGAAAAGTAGCCTCTCCTCAGCCCGGATGCGACGCTGCAGGACCACCGCATTGGCCGCAGACAGGACCACGGCGCTCCGCCAGGCACCGGCTGCCATGGGCAGGGCGAAGACCTCCAGGCCGACCGCCAAGTAGTTGGGGTGGCGGATCCAACGATATGGACCGCGGCTCACGACCTCAAAGTCCTGGGCCACGACGCCGCGCACATTCCACTGGTGGCCCAGAGACCTGATGCTCCAGATCCGGAGCAGGTTGGATGCGACGACGGTCCCCTCCCAGGCCAGTCGGCAGCGGGGCTGGGCCCGCGTGCGGGCAACCTCCAGGGGCGGAGCCAGAAACAGGGCCACGTGGACCAGGACCATCGCCGGGAACCCCCTGGGGTCGGCCGCTGCACCGGGCTGGCCCTTGGCATTTTCGCGGGACCGGCGAAGTTCCAAGAGACGTTGGCCGAGCAGGCTCCACCACAGGACCTGGAACCGTTTGGACATCTGCCAACTATGGCGGCTTGCGGTGCGGGTCGTTCGCCGGCCAAGGATGACCTCCCAGCGGCGGTGTTCGGAGGTGCTGGATAGACTCGAATTGATAGGCCGCGGACGTGGAATCTGGCCGGTCGCTTGGGTTTCTCGAACACGGCTGCCACAGCCAAGCCAGGAGGCACCATGATCGGAGAGAAGATCCAGCAGTTCCAGGGCAAGCACACAGATCTGGGCCAGCTACAGTCCGAAATCGAATCCTACCTGAGCGGGGAGGGGTTCAAGGTCCAGACCTCGCCGGCCAGCTCCCACGGGTATGTGATCCAGGCCAAGAAGGGAGGCTTCATGGCGGGGGTCATCGACGCGGACAGGGCCCTCACCATCATGATCTCGGGGGGACCCGATGACTTCACGGTCAGGACAGGCGTGGGCAAGTGGCTGGAGCGCCTGGGCGTCGCCGCCGTCGAGACCCTGCTGCTCTCTGACCTGTTCTTGGTGGTCGACGTGGCCGAGATGGCTTGGAACGTCGAGATCGAGGACAAGCTGGCCAAGAAGATCGCGAGCCTGGTCGGCTGATAGGTGCGGGCGGGTGGGGGATGCCCTCACCCGCCCGCACCCAGGGTCCCAGGTGCCTCCATATGGCTTCGCCGTCTCCTTTTGAGGGGGTGGGTGTTCCTGAGATTTTGGCGGCGAAGTGCCGCCACCCATCCCTCAAGGGCGGTGAACTTCCCTCTGAGCTCCGTGACCCCCGTTGACAGAATGTTGTAGGGCTACTATCATCCGCGGCATGACCTGTATGGCGATGGACGCAGGATGTCGAGTCCCGCACCCGTGAGGCCGGAACCACTTCACAATCGGGTCGCGGTATTGAGGGCCGAGCACGGAATGAGTCGGCACGACCTGGCCCAGGCGCTCGGAGTCAACTACCAGACGATTGGCTACATCGAGCGCGGCGAGTACAGCCCGAGTCTGGATCTGGCGTTCAGGATGGCCGAGGTCTTCGGCCTGCCGATCGAGGCGATCTTCTCCCGAGAGCCGCTGCCGCCCATGAGTTCGCAACTGTTCAGTGCGAACCAAGAGAGCAGGCCACGAGCCGAGACGAGGTCGGGGCAACCGTGACGCGGGGGATTTCCTGGCGGGACCTGCGCACTCCGGAATTTCTGGTCGGCGCCCTGCTTGTGATCTTCATATCCCTGGGCCTGGCCCTGGTAGCCGCCCTGGGGCAGTTGACCGGCTTTTTTCTCTACCTGCTGGTCAGCGCGGTCTCGCTGGTACTTCTCAGGTGGCTCCCCGTTGAGCCAGGGCGGCTGTTGAGCCGGCGGTCCATCCGCCGGGCCCTGATCCTCTCGATGGCCGGCGTGTGCGGTCTGCTCGCAGCCATGCCCAATCAGCTTGCCACCTGGTACGTCCTGCCCCTGCTGGCCCTCATCTGCTGCAACATTCTTCTGGGCAGGGCGACCCAGCGGGTGAGCGCCGCTCCCGACCGGGAGGTCGATGAGTGGCAAGAGAAGATGCGCAACCGGGCGCACGTTGTCGCCTACCGGCTCTTGGCGATTGTTGTCCTGGGCCTTGCGGGCGCGTATGTCGCCTCCTACACGATCAGAGAATGGATGGCTCAGAGCTTTGGGGTGTGGGCAGTACTGGCTGAGCTGTTGTTCTTCCTGCCGGCGATGGTGCTCGCCTGGATGCAGCCCGACCCGGTCGTCGAGCCCGCACCGCGATCACTGCGGGCCACCTGGCTCAGGCGCATCATCTTCACCGCGGTCGCAGCGGAGCTCCTTCTCCCGGTCATTTCGGGGTTGGCGCTGCTGGTTGTTCCACCTCAGATCAGCACCACGGTCCGTCCTGCGGGCAACCAGAGCCAGCGGTGTTCGTACTTGGGCGCCACCGAAACCGTCGGACTGGTCCTGCAGGCCACGCTGCCGATCTCTGCTCAGGTGTGCTGGACAGGATCCAGGGCCTTTGAGGACTGGGGAATGAACCAGAGCGACTGCGAGGCCGCCATGACCTCGGGCCTTGTGGCCACGACGGTGTCGTGCCACAGGCAACTGTTGACAGACGGCACGCTGTACTTCAGGTACACGACCCGGCTGGAGTCACCCGCGATTCCGTTCATTTGGCGCGACTTCCCGCTGACGGTGGCGGTCTCGCGGACTGGCCGTCTGGTCCAGTTTCCATGAGAGCCGAATCCCCGGGAACCCCGGCGTGGGGCTGGGAAGGCCACCTCACAAGCCGCCTCTTGGTGGTTCTGCTGGCACTTGTGTGGGGGGTCCTGGCATCCCCCGTCCCGGTATCCCTGGACGGTTGGGGAACGGCGGTGGTCGCAGTCGGTTTGTTCCTCTTCATTGTCCTGGGGCACCGCACAATGTGGCTCGCCACACCGTTCGGCCGCGCCGGCGACCAACGGACAATGGACTTGCGCGGACTCGCTTACCGTCGGGCCTTCAGGCTCTTCTCGCTCGGTGTCCTCCTGCTGATTCCGATGCTGGTCGTCGGGGCCGGGCAGGGCGGCACCACAATTGACTGGGGTGTCCCCAGCCCTCTGGGGGCTAGGGCCATAGTGGCTGCGATCCTGATGCTGGTGGCCCTGCCGACCGCGGTCGTGGCGTGGCTCGCGCCACCCGGGGGCGGTCGCACAGGATCCCCCGCGACGGGCGTCCCTGTGGGAGCGCTGACGGGTGCCTTCAGCATTCTTCTGTCGGCGTGCGCCGTGGCCTGGCTGGTCGGATTTCAGTCTCTGCCCGTAGCCGTGGCGTCCAAGGTGACGATTCCCGATCCTCAGGACGACTTTTCGGGGGCCACCTGCGGCGCCTTCGCGGCCGTGTCCCAGCTCGATCAGGGCGTTGGCCCTTCGCTGGTGATGCTGGCGCAGGTCTGCTGGGACACGAAGGCCGTCTGGATGGTCAACGACCCCGGTGGGCCGTCTCCCTTCCGCTATGCGGCTGGGCTCTCCAATGCGCTCCCCCAGTTCTGCCAGCGTTCCACCGACCGCTCTGACTTCGGAGTACTCGCCGACCAGCAGTGCCGGGTCTGGGTGGACAGGGCGGGTACGATCCACGTCACGATGCAGGCGGAGGCTGAGTCCGGTCTGCCCGGCCTGGGCTCGCGGCGTCTGCGGCTCGAGCTGGTGGTGACCAAGGACGGCAGGGTGGTCACCTTCGACTAGGGAACCTGCGGGGTGGCTCCGGCTAGCATGTGGCCCCGGATCCGGCCCCTGGCTCCACCGGGGCGCATCATGTGGTTCTGAAACCTTGTCAAGGAGGTTCGGACCAGGGACACCGTCGAGCACCCGGAATCGGAGCGGGTGGGCCAAGTGCCGGATGGCGGTTCTACACTGGACCGGTGACTGGGGTCGCCACGGTCGGGCCCTCGCGTGGGGCCATTGCGGCAACGATGGATCTGGGAATGAAAGCAGGATTGGTCCATTGAGGTTCCAGCGGGGACCGTGGCATGTGGATTGCGCCAGGAAGGGCGTCGCGTGAACGGAGTCAACCTGCTGGCGTTCGCGATCGCGGCAGTGCTGCTGATAGCGATCCCCGGTCCCAGTGTGCTGTTCATCGTTAGCAGGGCGATCGCGTTGGGGAGAAGGGGCGCTCTCCTGACTGTGGTGGGCAACACCGCCGGGCAGTATCTCCAAGTGGTGGGGGTTGCCATGGGGGTGGGGGCCATCGTCCAGGCCTCCGCGGCGGCGTTCCTCGCACTCAGGCTGGTGGGGGCTGCTTACCTGGTGTTCGTCGGGGTGCGGACTTTCATTGGGCGCCATCGCCTGCTGGTGCCCGCGGCATTCGAGCATGCCGGTGGCGACCCGAGGGCTCTGCGGGAGGGCCTGGTGGTCGGGGCCACCAACCCCAAGACGGCCGTATTCTTTAGTGCCATCCTGCCTCAATTCGTGGTTTCATCACATGGCGGCGTCGCCTTTCAGATCCTGGCCCTGGGACTGGTGTGGGTGATTCTGGTCCTGGTCGGAGATGGCATCTGGGCCGTCGCCGCCAGCGGGGTCAGGAGGCGTGTTCTCAGCACGTCCCAGCGGGCCGAGACCGCGGTCGGGATCAGCGGGCTTGTCACGGCCGGGCTCGGCGTGGGGCTGGCGATAGCAGGCGGGCGGCGGTGAAGTCTCAGGCGCGCTCGGGCGGCATGCCGGCCTATCATCGGCGCTGTCCATGAGCCTGTCGCAGCCTGTGAGGGCCGAGGGGGAAATCCTCTGGCGGCCCAGCAAGGAGAGAGTGGCTGGCAGTCGGCTGGCCTCCTTCGCCCAGGCGGTGCGCGATCTACACCAGGTGGAAGCCCCCGACTACGAAGCCCTCTGGCGCTGGTCGATCGACGATCTCGAGCACTTCTGGGCCGGCGTCTGGAATTACTTCGAGGTGGGCGAGGCGGTGGGCCCGGAAGTGGTTCTGGAGACCCAAGAGATGCCGGGGGCAAGGTGGTTTCCCGGCCAGAGCCTCAACTATGCCGAGTATGCCCTTGGGCATGTGGCCCCCGCCCGGGACGTTATTGTCTCGATTGCGGAGGATGGCACCAGGAGGGCCACCACGGGAGCGGAGCTGCGCCGCCAGGTGGCGGCGTTTGCCGCGTTCCTCAGGGCGGCGGGTGTCGGGGTGGGGGACCGGGTCGCGGCTTACCTGCCCAACATTGAGGAAGCGGTCGTCGCCCTGCTGGGCACGGCCGCCGTGGGCGCGATATGGTCGAGCTGTTCTCCGGACTTCGGCGAGAGGGCGGTGCTCGACCGGTTTCAGCAGATAGAGCCGAAGGTGCTGGTCGTGGTCGACGGCTACCGGTACGCCGGGCGGACCTACGACCGCCGGGAAGTTGGTGCCCGCCTTCTGGCCGGCCTTCCTTCTGTACACAGAGTGGTCATGGTGGCCAGGGCCTTCGATGGGGATGGGTGGTTGCCCAACGCCACTAGCTGGTCTCAGGTGATGCGCTCGGAGTCCGATCTTGAGTTCACCCGGGTGCCGTTCAGCCATCCTCTCTGGATCGTGTACTCCTCTGGCACGACCGGCCTGCCCAAGCCCATCGTCCACAGTCAGGGTGGCATTTTGCTGGAGCATCTCAAGGTCCTCGGCCTGCACGCCGACCTCGGGGAAGGCAGCCGCTTTTTCTGGTTCACAACGACCGGCTGGATGATGTGGAATTACCTGGTCGGTGGACTTCTCGTCGGAGCGGCTGTGGTCCTCTACGACGGCGCACCCGGGTGGCCTGATCCGGGACGGCTGTGGCGCCTCATTGCGGATGAGAGGCTCACCCACTTTGGCACCTCTGCTGGGCACATCGCGGCCTCGATGAAGGCAGGCGTTAGGCCCGCCGGTGAACTGGACCTGGGGTCGCTTCAGTTCGTGGGGTCTACCGGCTCGCCACTGTCGCCGCAGGGCTTCGGCTGGGTCTACGAGGCGGTCAAGGATGACGTGTGGCTCTCGTCGTTGAGCGGTGGCACCGATCTCTGCACCGCTTTTCTTGTGGGCTGCCCCTGGCTGCCCGTCCGGGCCGGTGTGATTCAGTGCCGCGCCCTGGGAGCCGGGGTCGAGGCCTTTGACCAGCAGGGTTTGTCCGTCATCGAGGAGGTGGGGGAGCTGGTGATCACCAGGCCCATGCCCTCGATGCCGCTGTTTCTTTGGGGTGATCGGGAAATGGAGCGGTACCGGGCCAGCTATTTCGAGCACTATCCGGGAGTCTGGCGGCACGGTGACTGGATCAAGGTTCGCAGCGACGGAGGTGCCGTCATCTACGGGCGCTCCGACTCGACCATCAACCGCCACGGGGTGCGCATGGGTACCGCCGAGATCTACCGAGCGGTCGAGGACATGGCAGCGGTCAAGGACTCGCTGGTGGTAGAGGTGACCAGGCCCGATGGGACCTCCTACATGCCACTCTTCGTGGTGTTGGAGGAGGGCGCTGAGCTCGACGACGCTCTTGTGGCCGAGGTCAGGGCCACGGTGCGGCGGCAGGTCTCTCCGCGGCATGTGCCCGACCTGGTCATTCAGGTTCCCGAGATCCCCAAGACGCTGAGCGGCAAGAAGCTGGAGGTTCCCATCAAACGAATCCTCCAAGGGGAGGCGGCTGGGGCGACGATGAGTATCGAGGCGGTCCAAAACCCAGAGTCCCTGGCACCGTTTCTGGCCCTCGCCGCTCGAACCGCCGGGGCTTAGGCCTGCCCGTGGATGACCGCCGCCCCAGATTCAATGCTTGGCACCACCCTGGGGGCGCCTATCATCAATTTGCAAAGCGGCGGTAGGGCAGCTCCAGCCCCGCGCCCGACTGGGAAGGACAGCATGACAAGGAACAAGACCAAGCAGGCCGCCCTGGCGGCGGCCGCTCTCGGAGGCGGGGGGTTGGCGGCCAGATCCGCACGCCTGCTTTGGCGGCGGCGCGACCTCAATTGGTCCGCTCCCGAACGCTTCGTCCGGGACGCCTACCTCAGTGTCCAGACCATGGGCTCAGGGGACCAGCCGGTGCTGCTTCTCCACTCCCTGGAGGGATCATCCAGTTACTTCGGCTCGGCCTTCGATGAACTGGCGGACCCGGGCCCGCTGCTGGTGCCCGACCTGCTCGGGTTCGGCCGCTCGCCGGCGAGTCCCGGGGGTTACTCGGCAGACGATCACGTCGCCGCATTGCTCGCCATGCTGGAGGAGCTCGGCACGTCACAGGCCCTGCTGGTGGTCGGACACGGCCTCGGGGGGCTGATCGGCCTGCGGCTCGCGAGCCTGCACCCCGCCCGAGTGCGGGCTCTGGTGATGATCGGACCTCCTCTTTACAGCGACCCCGAGTCGGCACGGCGCTGGCTTGGTCGCGCGGCGTCCGGCAGGCGCCTCGACCGAGCTGTGAGCCGGAGGCTGCCTGGGCGCGACAGCCGTTTCGGGCGGGCGTCACGGCTCCTCGCTGGCCCTCTGCGCCCTGACCTGCCGGGACCTGTTGCTCAGGACAGGGTAGATGCGCTGGCCGCCGACGCCCATCGTGCGACCTTAGAGGAGTCCGTCCTCTCCGCCCAAGGGGTCAGCTGGCTTCAGGGCGTCCGCTGTCCGGTTGAGCTGGTTGTGCCGGCCCATGACGGGACCCTCGACCTGGAGCTCCTTCGCAATCTCGCTCGAGGTCAGTCCAACCTGGTGCTATCCGAGCTGATGTTCGGTGACAGCCGCCTCCCGCTGACCAACCCGGACGGCTGCCTGGCGGCCATCGACCGCTTCCGTGAGGGCATCTCCGGAGACCACCGAAGCGGTGATGGCCCGCGCCTCCGCGAGGGTCCCCTGCAGGTAAGCTGATTGCTTCGGTGGGGCGTCGCCAAGTGGTAAGGCAGGGGACTTTGGATCCCCCATTCGAAGGTTCGAATCCTTCCGCCCCAGCCCGCTGACTTGCCCGGCACTTTGTTTGGGCGGTATGGGCGTGCCGGGCAGGCGGCGCACCTTTGCCAGATCGGCCCCTGGCCGAACGCCAAGTATGTCGT
>DAHWNZ010000056.1:0-17432 GCA_027339635.1 Candidatus Dormiibacterota bacterium | reverse complement strand
TGATCCAGCCCCCGTCGGCCCTGCCGCAGCAGATCCGGAAGGAGGGAGGGGGGCCGGGAGGAGGAGCCGGGGGCAACGGCCAGTGCCAGCCGTACCGCCACCAGAGCCGGCGGGCCCGGGGGGGGAGCCACCAGCCGAGCAGGGTGAGGACGATCCAGGTGATGATCTCGGAGACGGAGCCGATGTGGACCCACCAGCCGAGCAGGGCCACCCAGGCGAGGATCAGCAGCCAGCCGGCGGCCCTGGTGGCGACCGGCCCCCAGCGGCCCTGGAGCTGGCTCATGGCGGGGTTGTCCGAGCAGGACGCGCTCGTGGCGCCGGCGGGGGATGCTCGGCCCGCTCGCGGACCAGGGCCCTCACGAAGGCGCCGAACTCGGGGATGGGGACGGGGTCGTCCCAGGGGGCGTCCGGCGGAGGGTGGCGGCCCTCATGTGCGAGGCACGGCTCCCAGTCCCGCTGCAGGGCGGCCACGCCCACCATCCACCAGTCAGCGGCATCCCTCGGGTGGGCATCGGGCGCATAGGCGCGGGCCCTCCAGGCCTGCAGGGCCGCCAGCCGGTGGACCAGCCAGCCGTGGGTGTACCAGCAGGCGGGTGCCGGGATGTCCTGGGCCCCAAGCCAGCTGACGAAGGCCTCCAGGTCGACGTACCGCTGGGCGAGCTGGCCGGCGGGGCAGCGCTCGAGGTCCCAGGAGAGGGACGAGGGCGCGGGGGCCGCAGCGGCGCGGGGACGGGCCATGGTGCGGCCTCCGGCGATCCATGACTCTGCTTGCCGGAGATCGCCGACCCGGCATGGTGGATGTACGGCACGGCACTGCGGGTGTCAAGGTCTAGGGGCAGAGTGCAGCACGGGGATCCCTGGAGCGTGCTGATAGTTGGCTACTGGCCGGCGCGCGTTGCCGCGGCGCGCAGCACGTTGCGCAGCATTCGCATGAGATCGGCCTTGGTCTTGGCGGCGGTGGCAGTCGCGTAGGCGATTTGACGGAAGTCGTGCAGGTCGAAAGGCGAGCTGTCGGGGTCCTGGTTGAGCAGGACCAGCGGCTTGGCCAGGGCCCGTGCGAACCCGACCTCGAACATGACGTTCGGGTTGCTGCCAGTGATGTCGGCCACGACGACTGTGGAGGCCCGGACGGCCTCCATGATCTGGTCGGTGATCCGACCAGGTTCGGCGATCTGGTCGGCTCGTCGCCACTGGAGCTCGGGCCACTCAGCCTTCAGGGAGGCGCACGCGGCCTCGATGCAGGCGTGCGTGTCGTCGGACCACGGCTCTCGGAATGGCATCAGGATGAAGGCGGAGGGCGGGGCTTGAGGGGGCGCAGGAGGAGCAGCCGCTCCACCGACGCGGAGCCCGGTGGGCAAGAGACGTGCGCGCTCGCGCCGGACGATGGCTGGTGGCGTGGTCAGTGGCGCGGCCTGTTGCTCCTGCACCCGTAGGACGTCCTCGAGAGTCTCGACGCCGCGGTAGGCGCGGATTCCACGGGCCAGCGTCAGCGACCAACCCTCGGCGGTAGGGCCGGTCGAGCCACTCCAGATGGAAGGCAGCGTCTGCAGCAGCCGCAACACCCGCGTACTGGCCCCTGGCTCCCACGACCGGTCCCCCTGCTGGCACTCTGCGAGAACATCGGCCGCTGTCACCATCACCGCGGCAGGCTCGTTGGGCGCCAGCGCGGGCACCGTGCGCTCTCGGTCGACACAGAGCTTCAGCGCACAGAGGAACTGCTCCAGGTCCGCCTCGGCGTCGGCACACAAGGTCAGCCCTTGCAGTGTGACGATGAGGGTCCCACGGGGCACGCCTCCCCCCGCGACCTGCGGGTGTACCAGGAGGCTCTCGGGGATATCGGGTAGCACCTGCACAAGGTCGATGCCCTCGTGATCTAGCACGCGGTCGACGTACTCTGCGCTGGGCCAGCTCCCGACCTGGCGGAAGCTGTCGTAGATGACCTGGAGAACGCGTTGCTGCACTGCAGGGGGCGGCCCCAGTGGGTGACGGCCGGCCCTCAGGACGCCACGCTCGGTCAGACGTGGGTGGGTAAGAAACCAGGGCCGCCGGTCGCCGCCGGTCGCCAACTTCTGGAGTGTGCCGGCGATGTAGCCCCCCTCGATGAGCCGCTCGACCTCAACGACGATGTGCTGGGGATCGATCCCCGTTGCTTCCGCGAGGGTGCCAACTGTCAGCACAACCCCTTCAGCCTCGTGCTCTGCGACATAGGCGAGGATCCGGTCGGCGCGTTCCGCTTGGTGCTCTTCGGCCATGTCGAGTCTCACACCTCGCCGTGCGTCAAAGGAGCTTCGCCACGGCCGGGGTCTGCGGCTCCGCAAGTCCCCACCAGCGCCGCTCCCGGGGCCGTCGGTCTAATCCGGGCTTGTGCCCTACGCGCACACCAGCTCCCGCACCTGCTTGAGGATCTGGCCGGCGTCGTCGCCCCCGACGAGCTCGCGGAGTTCCGCGTCATGGCCCTCGCTCGGGTGGAGAACGGCGTCAATGACTTCCGCAATCGGGCTGCCCTGCCGGTAGACCCGCACTCGGGCTAGCTGATCGCCCTCAAGCGGGTGCCCGTCCCCTCCGGTGATCGGGTAGTGGTCGAGGCCCGCACTGTGGAGTGCCTGGCTGATTCCCGTACGCACATGAATCCCCAGCCGCCCGGCCCCGTACTCATCGCGCAGGCGCTCCATCGTCACAGTCAGGACGCCCGAGTTGGAGTCCACGTCCTGGCCTAGCTGGGTGAAGTCGCCGAGTGTGCCGGTCGCGCTGCCCATGACTGAGTCCCTCCGATTGTCCCAAGCTGCCGTGTGTATAAGGATCTATATAGTAGCAGATAAGCGCTATTTTGGCCGCATGGCTACCGCAATTCCCTGGCGTCCCCTCCAGTGTCCGATAATCTTCACTTATCGGACACTCCCTGAGCTACCATCCGGGGGTGCCCAGGAGAACCCGGCGACTGTCGGAGGCGGCCTTGGATCCCCTCGCGCGGGGGATCGTCCAGGCCGCCCAGCAGGCCGCAGCGGTGGCGCGCCGCCCCGAGCCCGCGGAGCTGGCGCTGGGTGGGGCGGGCAGCGCCGCCCGCGACTACGCCGAGGCCTCCCGCAGCCCCGCCACCCGCCGCGCCTACCGAACCGCGTGGCGGCTCTTCACTGAGTGGTGCGCAGGCCCGGAGGCGCCACCGGGGACCCAGCCCCTCCCGGCCAGCCCGGCCCTGGTGGCCGCCTACGCCGCCCGCCTGGCCCAGCTGGGGCGCCGGCCCAGCACGGTCGCCCAGGCGATGGCGGCCATCTCCGTCGCCCACCAGGCGGCGGGACATTCATCGCCCACCAGAACGGCCGGGGTCCGGGCGGTGGTCGCCGGCGTCCGCCGGACCCACGGAGCGGCTGCGAGCGGCAAGACAGCGCTCGAGACCCCAGCCCTGCGGGAAGCCCTCTCCGCCATCCCCGAGGGCACCGCTCGGGGGATTCGCGATCGGGCGATGCTGCTGCTCGGCTTCGCCGGCGGCTTCCGGCGCTCCGAGCTTGCCAGCCTGGACGTCGAGGACCTGCAGCTGGTCCCCGAGGGCCTGCGGATCCGCCTGCGCCGCTCCAAGACCGACCAGGAGGGCCGGGGCCGGCTGGTAGGCATCCCCTGGGGCCTCCACGGGGAGACCTGCCCGGTGCGGGCCGTCCAGGCCTGGGTGGAGTCGGCCGCCATCTCGGCAGGGCCCCTGTTCCGCACCGTAGACCGGGCTGGCCGGATCCTGCCGCTGCGCTGCTCCGAGCGGGCGGTGGCGCGCGCCGTCCAGCGCGCCGTCCGCGCCAGCGGTGGGGACCCCACGAGGGTGGGGGCCCACAGCCTCCGGTCCGGGTTCGTGACCTCGGCCGCCAGGGCCGGGGCACCCACCTGGGCCATCCAGCTCCAGACCGGCCACCGCTCCCTCGCCCAGCTCCACGCCTACGTCCGCCCCGCCACGCTGTTCCAGGAGAACGCTGCCAGGTACGTCGGGCTGTGACTATTTGGCCCACTGCGAGGTCAGGTCGTCCAGATGCGCTCGTAGCTCGGTGCGGATCACGCCATCGAGCCTGTGAGGCAAGGGGAGTGTGAACGGAAACTGGCCGCCTGTCGCTGGCGGGGACAATGGCAGGAGTGGCAATTAATAAATGCTAAGCGCGGACATGTTCGATGGCGCAGATTGGAGGCTCTCGTGGCCCAGGGAGCTATTCGTCGAAGAGGGGACCCGGCTATTGGCCAACGGGCGATTGAGGGGGCCCGGCGCCGGAGTGCTCCAAACAGTGAACTGGGCCGAAGAGGCCGAGCTGCTGCTGGAAGAGGCCTTCGCAGGGCAGGAGCCACTCCAGGAGTTCCGCCGGTCCCCGCGATATAGCTTTCTCGCGGAGCTGCTGAAGCACGCGGACGAGTTGCGCGAGGAGGTTGCTCGGCGCCCCTATTGGCCCAAGCGCCAGCAGGCCCTCCCTGGCGCGGAGCGAACGGGGGCTGCACCGGCCATGGATGGCTTCGTCCAGGTAGTCGCCGCCCTGGAGGAGAGGGGATACTTCGATCAGACCTTTCCTCGCGGCTGCGTGGACGACCTCTCCTCCGAAGAGGTGGATGCCTCGGCCATTCTCGAAAGTCATCTCGGTATCGGCAAGCTGTGGCCGCTCTCCGAGAGCCGACCGAACTGGGACGAGGACTCCTTCTTCGGGCTGATCGAGGTCCTCCACGACCTCGTCGCTCGCCCCCGACGCCGCTGGTGGCACGACTATGGGGCCGAATGGCACTACAGTGACTTCGCTCGCCAGCCAGGGCGCCTGCTCTACCGCTGGCGTGTTAACCGGCTCCTGGAGGCGTCGACGATCCCATACCGCCTCGCCAGCTCCGGAGAGGACGAGGGACGGCTGGTGTCTGTGCCCTCCGACCAGGCCCGGGTCGAACTCTTGGAGACCATGGCTATTCGCGGAGCAGACGACCCTGTCGGCCACGCGGTGAGCCTTTTCAGAAGCCGGGAGGCCAGCGTGCAGAGCCGCCGCTCGGCCGTGGTGTCCCTCGCTGGCGTCTTGGAGGAACGCCGATCCTTGCTGAGGAGTGAGCTCCTCAGCGAGGACGAGCGAGCGCTCTTCGGGATCGCCAACCGCTTTGGGATCCGGCACCAAAGAGCCGACCAGCGGGCCGACTACGACCCGGCATTCCTCGACTGGCTCTTCTGGTGGTACCTAGCGACCGTGGAATTGACCGACCAGCTGCTCGCCCGTCCAGCGCAACGCTGACAACCCTGGTGTGGCCTTGCCCCCCAGGTCGAGGCTCACCCAGCTGTTTCGAGGAGCTCGATCAACTTCGTTAGCTGCAGCTTCTTGCCGTTTCCGGCTCGTGTGCGCCCCGTCCGCCACTCCACCGTTGCCTGCCCAATGCGCAGGTGACCGAGGTGCTTCCCGGAGTTGTCAGCAATGGTGAGGGTGACGCCGTTGTTCCCGAGGGTGATGGTCACGTCGTCCATGGCTACCTTGACTTGCACGTCATTCGCCTCCTGTTGGTTGCGTGGCCCGATGCCACGGCATCCTGCCAGATCGAGCCCCGATTGGGTCGGAGCACAGCGCTCGCGACGCTCCGGCCACTGCCAACGGCAGCAAGCACGAGCGGGGCGAGGGCAGGACCGGGACGGGTCCGAGTCGGGGCCAGACCGACCACCTGGCTGTCCCCCAGCTCCATGCTCACATCCGCCCCGCCACTTTCTTCCAGGAGAACGCCTCCTGGTACGTGAGGCTGTGAGGAACCGTGAAAGCTCGGACCCAGCGGCACTGACCTCTCAGAGTGTGGATGCAGACGTCCGCGACCGACTCACCCGAGCGGGCAGCTCGTACAGGTACTCGACTACCGCCATGGCCAGCTTCGCCAGGCTGGCAGCCTCCTCCTGCGTCACCTGATCGAGCGGATCCACGTGAGCAGCGGCATTCCCTGCATCGCGGATTTCAGCCGCCCAGTCCCCTAGCGCCGGAGTAAGTGCGTTCTCGCCCGCCATCGTCTGAAGTGCCTCCTTGAGGCTGCGGTTCCTCAGAGCCGCCTGCGCAGCGGCCGAGCCTCGGTCCCTCACGATGGCGTCCAGGGTGCCCCTGAACATCACGACCGCCGCCCGAGGGGCGTGCGCCGAGAGTGCACGCAGTCCTTCGGCGAGAGCCTCCGAAATTGCCGCTGGGCTCGCTGTAGTCAGAGCAGCGACCGAGCTCGGCGGCCACCAGTGCACCCCTGTCCACGAGATGGGCCCGGCGGAGATTCCCTTGCGCTCCACGACAACGGTCCCCTGGCGGCAGTAGGCGCACTCGAGCACGGTGACCTGTTCGAGTTCGATGCGGCCGTAGCGGCCGTCTCGCTCAACGGCGTAGACGTCCTCTCTGAAGGTGACCGGAACCGACCCCAGGCGGGTGAAGTTCGAGGGCCGACCGCATCTAGGGCACGGCCCCGTGGGGTCGCTGCTGTCGGGCAAGGCGTCAGGGTCGGCCGGGCGGAGATCGCGGGGGGGGGATGGCCACTTCGTGCTCCTAATTCTTATGTGGTCTGCGTATGTGCTATTGTAGCACCACAAGCGGTATATGGCCGCAACAAGTTTTAGCTCAAAGGAGATCCCGTGGCCCTTCAGATCGACCCCGCGACCCTCACCGGCTACGACACCCACGACCGCTACTTCGCCGCGAGATTCGGACAGGGTTCCCGCAAGGTCTATTCGCTCGACCTCCCGCTGGCCGCCGTACCCTCCACCCTGCCGCGCCCCGATCCGGCGAACCCCACCCCTGGAAATCGGCGCGTGGATGCGAAGCATGCCCACGAGTTCGGGCAATACGTCCGTGAGCGGTCCGATTGGGTGTCGCCTGCCCTCATGCTCCGGGCTCCAGGCGACATCCTCGAGTTCGAGCAGCAACTGGAGATTGCCGGCTCACAGTACGGCACCCTCAGCCTGCCCAGAGTGGCGCGGTCAGATCTGGGCATCCTCGACGGACAGCACCGGATCCTCGGCATCCACATGGCGCTCGAAGAGATCACCGAGGAGCTCCGGAAGGCCCGCGATCTGGTCTCCGCCGCCAAGCGCCATGGAGAGAACGCGGCTGTGCTGCGACAGCTAGAGGGGACGGTCAAGAAGCTCCAGGCCCAGAGGGAACGGTTCTCCCATGAGCGGCTCGCCATCCAAGTGGTCCTCGAAGACGAGGAGCGCGGCTACAAGCAGATGTTCGACGACATCGCCGAGAACGCGAAAGGCATCACCAAGACGCTGCAGGCGCTCTTCGACAGCAGGAAGGTGGTCAACCGATCGATGCTGAAGCTGATCACCGATCACCCCCTCCTCGCCGGCCGCATCGAGGAGGAGGTCGACCAGGTCAAGCGCGAGAGTCAGTTCCTGACCGCCAAGCACGTGACGGACATCATTCGAGCGGTGGCAGTGGGCCTCGGCCACCGAGTCAGCCGGAAGCAGGAGGAGGAGCTCGACGAGGGGGAGCTGGTGGCGAAGACGACAGCGTTCCTGGCCGTCCTCACCCGGGCCTTCCCGGACCTGGAGGCAGTACAGGCGGGAAGTCTGGCGCCCGGGGACCTGCGCGGTCGCAGCCTGCTGGGGTCGGCCACCATGCTCCGGGTGCTCGCGGGCGCATACCACGAACTGTCGGATCCTCGCCCCGGGCAGCGCGGCGGAGAGACGCCAGGAGCCCGGTCGGACGAGGAGATCACCGCGTTCTTCACCAAGCTGAGGCCCTACATGGGCGTCCCGGTCAGCTCGAGCCTCTGGCTCGACACCGGCATCGTGGAGGAAGGAGCGAGCGCGCCCAAGGCTCGCGGCGGCGACATTCTCCGGCTGGCCAGCCACATAGTCTCGTGGGCACGCGCCGGCGCCCTGCCCTTGACCGACGAGGCCGCCTGACTGACCTGGCGAGCACACGCCGGCCGGGCGCTGGGGTCCTCCCAATTGCCCGGTCGGCGGTGCCGTCCTCCCTAGACGCTCCCCCGTCGCCGACAATGAGTGGAATGCCGAGAGCAGGCGGTGGCTGAGCAGCCGCGCGACCTCCGGGCCCAGCAGGCCGCGGAGCGAGAGGACCAGATGCGGGACAGGTTCGGTCTCGCCCCCGGAGGCGAGGGCCGTCCCGGGATCGACGCCGTGCTGCCCATCCCGAACGTTGGCCCTGTGCCGTTCGAGATCAAGTCGAGTGACACCAGCGAGGCCGAGCACCAGCGTCGCGGCGGAAGCGTCAGCACCGCTCGGGATGTGGGCCGCGAACACATCGAGAAGTGGCGCCGGCGCCACTGGCTGTTCGGTTTCTACGTGCGCGGCTCCCGCAACCCGCCGACCGCCAGGTACTACCTCTATGCCTCTCCGCGGCAGCTTGAGCCGTGGATCGCCGAGCAGGAGGCATACGCCGTGCCGGACTGGGACCTCGTCCGGCTCCTCCCCGAGCTCGCCGATGGGGAGCTGCTCGCCGCCGTCGCCGGCAAAAAGCCCCACTACACGCTGCAGGACGCCAAGCGCCTCCTGAAGCAGCAGAAGCTCGAGGCGGGCGAGCACATGCTCCCCGAGCTTCGCGCTCTCCTGCTCAGTTCCGGCATGTCCGCAGAGCCTCGCAAGATGGGAATGCCGGTCTATCGGGCGTTGATGGACCTCCAAGAGGGCTACAGCCCGGACCGGATGCTCGTCCTGCTTCGGGAGCGGGCGCGCTACCTCCTCGACAGAGGAGCTACGCGGAACAACCCGCACATACCCGAGCGGCGGCTGCACCAGCTTGTCCCGGCCGACCAGGTTGTCCCCGGGGACGCGGACCGCCGGGCCCAGCGTCTCGAGGAGCTGGTGCGGCGCGAGCTTCAGGCGATGGCGGAGGCGACCGACCCGGCCAGCGCATAGGCTATGGGCGGCGGCACGGCGTTCCCGATCTGGCCCAGCGCCATGTACACCGCCCCGGCGAAGGCCCAGTCGGCAGGGAAGCCCTGGATGAGCGCGACGTCCTGCACCGACAGCCGGAAGTGGCCGTTGGCGGCGACGAAGGCCCTGGCCCGCTCCCGATCCGGTGCCACACCGTTGGGCCAGATCCCCAGCCGCTCCCATGCAGTGCGCGAGGAGACGCTGCTGAGGATGGACGTCGTATGCCTCGGGCCGGTCAGGCTGCTCCTGATCGTGGGCGCCAGGGCGTCATGGCCGATGTCAGGAAGGCCCAGCGACCACCGGACCCCGGGACAGCGGCGCGGCTGCCCGAGCGGGAGCTCCCGATCGTGAGGCGCGTGCGTCGACGCCGGTCGCAACCATCGCCGATCGTCCTCCTCGCGGCGGAACCCGACCAGCACGAACCTCCGCCGCTGCTGCGGCACTCCGAACATCTCGGCGCGCAGCTCGAGCTCATGCACCAGGTACTTAGCTCCGAGGGGCCGCAGTACAGTCTCCTCAAGGTACGGCCGGAACTTCCGGCCGCCCACCGCGGCGACGTTCTCGGCGACGAAGGCGCGCGGCTCCACGCCCAGCACCGCCCTCACGAAAGCAGGGAACATGTCCCGCTCGTCTCTCGGACCGCGCTGGCGCCCGGCGACGCTGAACGGCTGGCAGGGAGGGCCCCCGTGGATCACGTCCACGAGGCCGCGCCAGGCGCGCCAGTCCACCCGGGTCACGTCCCCTTCCTCGCCGCTCTTGACCACCCACCCTGGCCGGTTCCGGCGGAGGGTCTCCCCGGCTTCCTCGAGGATGTCCAATGAGGCGACGTGGGCGTAGCCAGCGCGCTCGAATCCCAGGTCGAGGCCGCCTCCGCCGCTGAACAGTGACAGGGCCCTCAACCCGTGGCGGGGCAGCTGAGGCATGAGGCTCCCGGGGTCGAGCCGCGGGACGTTGATGTCGTGCAACGGGGCCCTCCCCCGCCCGCTGAGCGCGTCCAGCTTGGCCAGGCGCGAGGCCCGCGATATCTGCCGGTACGACTCCCGCTCGGCTTCGGTGAGGAGCCATGGCTGGTGGTGCGGGGACGCCCTCCTCGCCAATGTGAGCTCCAGTCCGTCGCGATCCCTCATCGCCGCACCGCCAGGCGCTTCCCCAGCAGTGCCTCGAGCCGGTCGGCAGCCGCCTCGGGATCCTCGTGCTCCCAGATCCTGAACACCGCCCAACCTGCCGACTCCAGTCGGGCATCGGTGTCCGCATCGCGGCGGCGGTTCCCCTCGATCTTCGGCACCCAGTAGGCGGCGTTCGCGTGCGGCCGGGCATAGTGGTCCGGGCACCCGTGCCAGAAGCACCCGTCCACGTAGACAGCGACCTTGGCCCGATCGAACACCAGGTCAGCTGTCCGCCTGACCCCAGGTATGGGGCGGCGCTGGAGCCGGTACCGGAGACCGCGCTGGTGCAGCACCCGCCGAAAGGCCAGCTCGGCGGCGGTGTCGCGCGACGGCTGCCGCTGCATCCGCACCTGCACGGCCACTGAGGACGGCTCCGGGCGGGCGGCTATAGCCATGTCAGCGCCTGACCGCGGCCGCGAAGTCATCGGACACTGCGTCGGGGAGCTGCCTGAGGGCGTGCGCGACCAGCTCGGCCTTGGTGAGGCGCACCCCCCGCATCCGAAGCTGGACTCCCAGGACCGCAAGCCGGTCATCGAGGCTTCGGGGGACGCGCACGCCCAGGGCCACCAAGGGATCAGCATCCACCGGCCTGGATCCCGGTGCTGGGGTCATCTCCGTCCCGCCCCCTCCCGGAGCTGCAGCCTCCTCCTGGGCCACTGCCCGAGGCCGGAGGGGAGCCGGCATCCGGCGTGGCTGGGCCCCTGCAGGCTGGCGCCGACTCCTGAGATCGTCGATGCCGTTCACGCGGCCACCTCCTTGCGAACAACGTCAGTCAGCTTCCGGAGCTCGGCCTGGGCGCTGGCCACGGCCCGGCCGGCGGAGACGGCGGCCCCCACCGCGGTGCGCCGCCGGCGCCTGGGCCACCATCGATGGTCGGAGATCGGCGCGGCCACGGGAACCCCATGTGCAACAGCAAGCTGCTCCAGCCTATTGATCGCAACGGGATCCGGCCAGCGTCCGACCCGATTCGGCACCAGGAGAATGCGGAACTCCGCGGCCTCTTCTAGCAGGCCCTCGAGCGCGTCCAGTTCTCGCGCCGCGAGCACCACCGGGACGACGACGAGGTCGGCGGCGGCCATCGCCGCATAGGTGAGCGAAGCCGCCCCGGGATGGGTGTCGACCACTACGTCGCGAGCCCAGGCGTCCGCCCAGAATCGGAGCTTCTCCGCCACAGAAGCGTCCACCGCGTCGATCTCGACACTCAGCGGGTGGGCGGGCACGAGCTCCGGACGTCCCGGCAACCTGAGTGTGCTCGGCACCCTCCCCTCCTCCACGAGCGCGTCCACGAGGGACGACCGGCGGCGGGCCGCGGGATCCACGCCGCAGGCCCTGGTCGCGCTGCCGTAGTCCCAGTCGAAATCGACCAGAACCCCACCGAGGGAGTAGGCGAGCTCTATGGCGAGGGACGTCTTGCCGACGCCCCCCTTATTGGACGCGACCGTGATGATCACTGCATCAGCTTAGTCGTTTGCTCGCTAGATAGCAAGCTCGTGCCGTAGCTAGTTAGCAACCAATCCAACCACCTACCAGCCGCAGCTACCCGAGGACCCGCAGCTTCCGGACCGGGGTGGAGGAGGGGTGGAGGCGCAGTCCTCGGCCCGAGAGCTCCCACCTGGCGGCCGGATACACGGACCCCACCTCGCGCAGCCGAAGGGCGAACTTGCGACGGAAGTCGCGCGTCCTGGCGTAGCCGGCCCCAAACTGCAGCTCGAGCAGCTGCCAGGGGATCAGGGTGTCCTTCTTCAGATAGGACATGCGGTGGGCCATCCAGACGTAGGCGTCGATGGCCATGGGGCTGTCCTTAATGGACCGCAGGGCGTCCATGTCGACCGGCACCGGACGCCTGGTGATCTCCCCGAAGAACTCTCGGGTCAGGGTGACGCTGCTCTCCCACAGCGTGTCCTGGTCAGGGTTGCGTGGATCCCACCAGAGATCCGTGCGCGAGGCGACCCTGAAGCCCTCGTCCACCCACCTGTCGTCGCCTGCGAACGTCGCCGAGATGGTGGACGAGAAGAGGGCCTTAGCCTGGTTGCGGAGCCGGGTGATGTCCCCCCGCGGCCCGCCGGTCCTGCAGAGATCGAGGCGCTGCATGAACTTGGCCATGGAGGTGCCTAGGACCAGGCGCGGCTCCCGGGTCCTGACAGCCTCGGTGGTGACCCAGGCCAGGAGCAGGCGCGGGATCGAGCCGTAGGGGATCCCGGTCCTCGACGGGGCCAGGACGGTCAGCTCCAATTGGCCGTTCCGCCTCACGTACTCGGTGACCCCACTGGGAAGCCGCCGATGCGGGATCGTCGCCTGGGCGAGGATGCGCGCGTAGTACGCGAGCTCGCCCACCTCCCGCGCCTGCTCGATCTCTGCGGCCGCTGCCTCCTGTGCGATGGCCATGTCCTCGTCGGCGCGGGCGAGCGGGCGGAAGGCTTGGGCATCGCAGACGAACCCTATGTCGACGCGGCGGCCGAGTTGGTGCCCCAGGCCGTCGCTGAGCTCCTGCTCGTGCACCCTCGCGATCTCGACAGCGACCTGGGACCGCAGAGCTACCTTCAGTTCACGGTCGGACACCCATGCCAGCAGTGCCTCCTCCAGCACACCGTGGCGGACAGGCGCCGGAATCGCCTCGAGGGCCGCGCCCCAGGCTGTCTGGAAGTCCTCCTCGGTCATAGCCGACGGATGCGCTGCACGCGGCTGCCCCCTGTGCGTCCGGCGCTAGGCGCCAGGCGCCGTGTCCTATCCGGGAATTCTAACCCACATGTGGGGGTGCGCCGGGGCGAGCGGCCCAAGATCTGGTGGGAGGCCCGCCTCCTGCCCCACGTCGTTGGGGCGCGCTGATTTGGTCGCGCGCCTGCGCTGATTTGGTCGCCGGCGGACGCTCCCAGAGCGCGCTGATTTGGTCGCGCGCCTGCGCTGATTTGGTCGCGGCTCACACTTCCGCATACCTGTAGTAATACCTGTAGACCTGTAGGGCCGTCCTCTTCTCACAAGGGGCACCAACGACTCAGCGCCCGCGGACCGTCCGGCGAAAGTCGATCTGTTCCCTGCCATTACCCGTCGCGTCCCCGATCCTGCTCCGGCTCGTCCACCAGGGTCCAGCCGGACTCCAGCCCTCTGGATGACGCCGGAGGCTCACGAGCTGCTTCAGGCTCAGCCTCCAGTTCCTCCTCGACCTCAGCCGTAGCTACCGTGTCCGTGGCCTGCTCCGTCTGCTCGAGGAGGGTGGTGGCGGCCACGGCGGGGTGGGCCTCGGCCCAGCGGGCGGCCAGGGCCTGCATGGCGGCGGGCACGTCACCGGGAGGAGTGCCCAGGCTATCGGCGTCGGTGATCACCACCGAGGTCTCCCTGGCCCGAGTGACCCCCACATAGCCTGAGGCCTGGTCGGTCTGCCAGCCGCCGCCGCAGACCAGGACCTCGGCGACGGTCCTGCCCTGGGCCCGGTAGAGGTGCTGCGCGTAGGCGAGGTCCAACGCGGAGCGGTGCTCCTCATCCACCGTCCACTCCCGGTCCCTGAGCCGGACGGTGATGGTGCCGGCCTTGGGGTCGGTGGCGACCACCACCCCGGTCTCGCCGTTCTCCACCCTGCGGGTGGGCTTGCCCTGAGCCTTGACCCCGTACACGGGGCGGGTGGTGACCACCAGATCTCCCGCGTACAGGAGCACCGGAGAGCTGCCCTCGAGGTCATCGCCCAGCTCCCGCTGACGCTCCCGCGGCACCTCCACCGGCTCCCCCTGGAGCTCGCCCTTGTCCAGCCTGGCCGCTTGGGCCCTGCGGTTGAGGTCCCGGACCTCGGCCCTTGAGCCGTCGGTCGTGAGGAGCAGCTGCTCCGGCCCCAGGCCTCTCGCCGCGAACTCCTCACGGTCCTCATCCCAACGGGCGACGGCGGCCGCGCGGGCCTGCTCCCGGTCTTCGGCCACCAGGACCAGGTCGCGCTGGGCGTAGGCAGAGAGGGCCTCGGCCGAGGCGCCGGCCCGGAGGGCGGCCCAGGCATCCCTGGCCCAGGGGGAGTCGGCACGGTAGACGGTGGTGAGGAGGGCGGTGGGGGCTTTCTCGGTCAGGACCGGCCAGAGGCCACCGGGGCCGATGGGGGAGAGCTGGGCCGCATCCCCGGCGGCCACCACCCGGGCGTCGCCTGCGGCCTCGAGGAAGGCTGCCCACCTGGTGGTCTCGACCACGCCGGCCTCGTCGAGGGCGACCACATCTTTCGGTCCCAGGGTCATCCGGCCGGTCTCCACCCGGTGGAGGAAGGCCTCGAGCGTGCAGGACAGGTCGGCGCCGGTCGACTCCCCAAGCCGCTGGGCGGTGGCGCCGGCGACCGCCACGGCGACGGCCGTGCCGCCGGCCTGCTGGTGGGCCTTGACCACGGCCTGCAGGACCGCCCCCTTGCCGGCCCCGGCAGGGGAGGCGAGGCCCACGAAGCCGTCCTCCCCGCAGGCGAGCCGGACGGCCGCCACCTGCTCCGGATCCAAGGGGACCGGGGCTTGCTCGACCGCCCGGGCGACCACGGCCTCGGGCAGGGCCCGGGCGGGGTCCTGGGGATGGGCCGCCACGGCGCCGAGAGCGGCCTGCTCGGCCTCCAGGGTGGGGCGGGTGGTCCAGAGGCCGCCCACGAGCGGGACCAGTGCCGGATCGGCGGTGACGGCCTCGACGAGGGCATCGACGGCGGCGCCGGGGACCCTGCCCTGGGCGGCCTCGGCCACTGCCGTGCGCAGGGTTCTGGTGTCGACCGTGGCGGAGGCCTGGGTCAGGCGGCGGGGGCTCTGCGGATCGGTCAGCTCCTGGACCACAGCGCTCACGGTCTCCGCCCACGGGGACTGGGGGATGGGGCGTGGCTGAGGGGCCCAGCTCTTGGGGTCGGCGCCAGCGTCCTTCGCCCTCTCCCGCCAGGCCTGGAACGCGTCCTCGGGGACGGCTCTCTTGGGGGAGCGGGAGCGGACGACGAGCCCTCTCACCTCCTCGTCGGTGGGGGCCCGGCCGTGGCGGGCCCGGAAGGCGGCTATGGCCCGCTCGACCTCAGCGGCCCGGGCGCTGAAGGCGGACCGCACCTTGGGGGAGATGCCGGAGACCTCGAAGTACCTGGCGTGGCGCTCTGTCTGGTACCCCTGCTGCTGGAGGAGGGAGGCGAGCTCGGCGCGGTAGACGGCGCCGGCCTCGGCGGCGATGCGGTAGAGGGGGCGGGAGTCGATGGCGGCCCATCTTCCGGTCCTGGCCTCCCTCTCGGAGGAGCGGAGGGCGCAGTTGGCGATGACGCAGTGGTCGTGGAGCTGGGGGTCAGGGGCGGCCCCTGCCGCCTGCTGGGCCGCGCTCTGACGGGAGGTGTGGTGGCGGAAGCGGGCGATGACCAGGCCCTGGGCGCGCTCGTGACGGACCTGGCCCCCGATGCGGCGGCGGACGAGGGGGGCATGGGCCTCCAGGTGGGCTAGGGCGACCTGGACGGCCTGCTGGTGGGCAGCCTCCATCCGGTCCCTGGTCTGCTGGTCGCCGAGGGCCCAGACGATGGCGACGGACTTGGGGGCGGAGAAGGTGCAGTCGACGGCCGCGGTGTGGACGCCGTGGACGTGGCGGACCAGCTGCTCGCCAGAGCGGGGGTCCTGGCCCTGCCAGAGGGTGAGGAGGTCCTCGCGCCGCACCTCGCCGGAGAGGCCGAGGGCGACAGCTCCCTGGCCGAGCCACTGGCCGGGCCCCTCGGCGGGCCGGCCCTCCTGGCCGAGGTAGTAGTCGCCGCGCCGGCGCTCCGGTCCCTGGCTGGCGAGGTAAGCGACGTAGCCGGCGGTGTCCCCGGCAGCGATCTTGTGGACGGTCATCATGGCGGCGAGCCCTCCATCTCCACGATCCCGGCATACTATACGCACATTCTGTGCTGAGAGAGAGTTGCAACACCTTCGGAGGAGTAGGCGGGTATAGAGGTAAGCCTGGAGACTGTCTAGCTAGTTCGAGATAGCGGGGGGTGGGGCGGAGGCGCGAGGGTCTGCGAGCGCGGTGATAGCCGCATGGAATCCCACTAGGGCTAGGCTGCCAACCGCAGTGGCGGTGGCGACGACGGGGGAGGCTCCTGCGGAGATGGCGGCAGCGACAACGACGGCGGCGCAGGCAAGCGCTATGCCAAGCCACTTGCGCGTGTAGGGAGTGACATCACCTTCGGGTAGAGGGCCATAGGGAGTGACATCACCTTCGGGTCCAGAGCCAGAGGGATTCTCAATCTCCTTTATCTGCATTTCAATCGCCGCGCCTTCTGCGCCGAGCGCAGTTCGCCACTCCTGACTGCGAAGAAAGGCAGACACGCGGGCACTTGCGTGCGGACCGACCTCCTCACTCAGGAGTGCCAGCCCTTCAGGTGATAGGTTGTCCTCGGCGAGGCTATTCCAGGCGACATCGAATTCCGGCCCCATCTCGCCCACTTCGACAGCGACTTCAGAGCTGGTGTTGCCAATGAAGTCAAGGATGTTCGTCATCCGACGGCCAAGCTCTGGTGCCGTTGTCTCCCGGTCCTGCACGGCTTTCGTCCAAAGCTCATCGAGCACTAGGAGCTCTGTGCAAGCAACTGCGAACTTGCTCAACAGCACCTGGCGAGTCGGTGGTGTGGCGATGGCAGCGTGAAGCAAATCGGCCCCAGTGATAGTGGAGAGGTTGAAAGTAACACGGAGTGCTGCGGCAAGCAAGAGGAGGGCGGACGAAGGAGTACCGCTTCCTCAGGGGCTTGACGGGAGCTGCCAGCCCTTATCTGATGCTGTCCGACGAGCTGCCCGAGGAGTGGGTCCTCGACCTGCTGGCTGCCGAGTACGACCTTGGAGCCTTGTGGCGGTCTGTACGACGGTTTGAGGGACCGGCAGCACGCAGCGCGCCCGGAGGCGGACACCAGCAGCCTCAGGAGTTCCCCGCACCCTGAAGGGGACTATTCCGGAGCGCTCTTGCTGGTCGTCAGCTGACCAGGCCCTGCGTCTCAGGCGGGGGGCTGCTGCTTAGCCAGCTCGCGAAGGGCTGGGTGCCGTGCGGGTCGATGAGCCGTATCTGCTGGGGCTCGCCGGCCCCGATGAGGACCCAGGCGGAGCCTCGGTAACCGCCGCGCCAGGCGGAGGCGGGGAGGCGGGGCTGCTCCAGGAAGCTCTGGGAGGAGCTCTCGGTCTCGTCGTCGTGGTGCTGTCCGTGGCGCTTGGTGCGGGAGGAGGTGGTGGTGGTGAGTGAGATCAGGTGGCGGCCCACCAGGGTCTCCAGCTGCTGCAGGGTGTCGGCGTCAGCGTAGCCGGGGAGGACCACCTTGGCCCCGGCCAGGGTGAGGAAGCTCTGGGCCCCGGAGGGGGTCCAGCGGGCGGCGGCCTGGCGGAGGTCCTGCATGGCGATCAGGGTGACCAGGTTGCGGCCGCCGCCCTCGGCCAGCAGCCGGGGGAGGCCGGGCAGAGGGCAGATGGTGGCCACCTCGTCCAGGGCCA
>DAHWNZ010000055.1:0-17775 GCA_027339635.1 Candidatus Dormiibacterota bacterium | reverse complement strand
ATGAGCCTTAACGCGGGTGGGTCGCCCTGCTCCTGGGGGATGGGGGCAGCCATGACCTCGGTAAGGTCGTTCGGCGAGGGGCCGGCGGCGAAGTCGACCGTGGTTGTGCTCCCCAGCTTGCCGATGGTGAAAGTGACCCGGGCACCGGCCTGGAGCTTGTTCAGGTCGGTGTCGAGCGCGCGCCTGGTCACGGTCAGGGTGTAGGTTTCCCCGGGCACCAGGGGCCTGGCGGGCACCACCAGAAATCTCCCCACAACCTTGGGGTTGGCCTCTATCGTGTAGCCGCCAACGGGGGCTGGGGTCAGGGTTATCGCCGTGGCGAGCGAGGATTGGTCCATCGCCCGGTTGAAGTCCACCGCCATAGGTTGGTCCGGGCCGAGCAAGCCGTGGTCGGCGGGAAACACAGAGCTCAGCGAGGGCCCACCCTCGGTCGAGAAAGCCCAGGAGTGCGAGAGTGAGTTCACAGCCCCTTGGCGCGACGCTATGCCCCCGTCCAGATTCACCCTGTACGTCGTCACCACGGCCAGGGGATGGCCGGGATGAACGAGCTTCATCACCGTGGAGTCGTCGCTCCACACGAAGTGGCAGTCGGTGGACTCACCCCGAGCCGCGCGGCCCACGTCGCAGCCGGGTGGGAGCTTCCCTTTGCGACTGCGGATGGACAGGCGGTCCTCGACTGAGTGCTGGTTCATGGGGACGTTGAAGATGATCTCGATGGGCACGTTGGTGTGCACCCCTCCCTGGCTGGGCGGAGGGAGCACGTCGGTGATCTGCGGTGGCGACTGGGGGCCGCACCCGGCCAGGAGCGAGGTCAGAAGCGAGGCCAGGAGCACGCCCAGCAGGGGTGGGTAACCGGCTCTGCTGGGCCAGCGTCTGGCCAGGGTTCTAGGCACCATGGTCAAATGCGCCTCCCCAGCCGTGCAACAGCCCCAAGCCCCGGGGTTCGGCCCTCTCCGCACCAGCTGTTCATTCCTGCAGTCGCCCCAGGGAGCGCTCCGCGGTCGAGGCGCGGGCCCCTCCCTCCGCCGAAGCTGTCAGCCGAGCTCCGACAGATCGAGCGCGGACAACGGCTGGGCCGGCGCTGCCACCACGTCGATGCGGGCCTCGCGGTCGGCGCAGGCGGAGGCGGCGACCTGAGGGCCGTCGGTGAGGTCGGGGGCCTGACTGGAGTAGCTGCCCTTGACCCCGCCATCGGTGAGCAGGGCCACCGACACCTGCTCTCCCTGAGATACAAGCACTCCACCGCTCAGCCGCTGGTCCCCGATGTATTCCAGAAGGGCCTCGAAATCCACGATCCTGGCGGGCAGGTTCACGAAGGCCGTGGAGGCCACGATCAGGGCCGCCACGGAGGCCACCAAGTCGGGTGGCAGCTCGATCGCGTCGATCAGCCCATGGCCAAGGGCGACCGTGCGGGTCACCTCTTGGAGCGCGCTCTTCCCGCGCCGGTAGTTGCCCTCCGAGCGCTGCTGAGCCTGGACCACCTCCCCTTCGCGGAAGAGGATGTGCCCGCAGCTGCGGTCCTCGCCCTCGCCGTGGACGCTGACGAAACCGGAGAAGCCATCCTGGCCCAGCGTCTTGAGCAGCATCGGGAAGTTCAGGAACGACGCCTTCAGGCCTGAATGGAGGCTCGGTCCGCCCGGCATCGGGATCAGGATCGCCAGCTGGTTCCGGCTCGCGCCCGCGATGGGCTTTTGGGGCGGTGCAGGTGCCGGTGCGGGCCGGGGTGCTGGTCGAACCGAGGGTGACACCGCAGGAGCCGGCTGAGGCGAGACCGCGGGCACGGAGGGAGCGGCGGCTCGAGCCGGAGCGACCGGCCGCTCAAGGGAGGCGGGCCTGGGCTGAGGCGCGGGGACTTGAAATGGCGGTATGTCGGGCATGTCCTCCTCCGGGACGGCTGGTGTCAGACCCGAGACCGAGTCCAACCAATCACCATCATCCCCCTCGCTGGAAGCCCCGGCGTTGATCGCCTGGGACTCGAAACTGCCGGGCCTGGTGGGCGCTGCCGAACTCGCGGCCGGCCTCTGGGCACTCCCAGACTGCTGAGACGTAGCGGCCATGCCGGACCCAACCGGCTGGCTCTGCCACCTCGAGACAAGCTCCTCGGTGGAGCTGTTGATGGTCTCCTCCGGCGGCAGCTTGGCCCTCGGGTTGAATGTGTACTCGCCGCGGCTCCAGCCCAGGGCCGACAGCACCGCGCCCTCCCCGTCGCCGCTGTCCGACACGGCATGGAATAGGTGCCCGAACAGGAAGTGAAGGGCGCAGCTGTGCCCACCGCTCTCAATCGAGAGCGTTCCGGTCGCCCGGTCCTGCTGCATGGTCTGGAGCAGTTCCGCGACGGTCGCTGGTCCGATGGTGCCCTGGTTTTGCACGGTGCGGAGTCACTCCTGGCGGCCCGAATTACGGCACGGACCGACCCTCCCCGGTTGGTCGGCGAGATACTAGCATAGGTGGCCACGCGTTCCGGAGGGGGATCGTCTGCCGACCCCACCCAGTCTGCCAGAATGGCCCCGTTGATCGAGGGAAGGAATGGGGCGGCGGCGTCCTCGGACTGGGACCAGTTGTTGGCGCCGTGGCCATGGGCCAACCTGCTCCAGTCGCGGGGCTGGGGAGAGGTGCAGGGGCGCGCCGGGTGGCGGACCCACCGGGTTCTGATCGAGACCAGGGAGGGGCCGTTACCGGTCACCGTTCTCCTCACCAAGACCGGCATTCCGGGCATCACTCGGCTCTACGTACCCCGCGGGCCCGTCTGCTCACCCGACGACTTCGAGGCGTTTGAGCAGGTTCGCAGCCGCCTGCGGGATCTGGGCCGGTCGTGTGCGGCTGCCGTCGTGGACCTGGAACTGCCCTGGCCTAGCGAGACGCTCCCAGCCGGGCATCCCGTGAGAGGGCTCCAACCGATCGCGGCGCATCAGCCCCTCGCCACCTCCATCGTCGACCTGCGCCCGGCGCCCGAGACGATCCTGGCCAGCTTTCACGCCAAGACCCGCTACAACGTCCGGCTGGCGGAGCGGCGCGGGGTGCAGGTTCGGGAGGTCACCCTCGCCGAGCTCAGCCGCTGTGTCCGGGCGACCGAGGCCCGCCAGCGCATCCACCTCCCGTCGGACGTGCATCTTGGTCACGTGCGAGCCTGCCTGGGACAGGCGGCGTCCCTGTTGGGAGCGGTGGTGGAGGATGAGGTGGTCTCCGCTGTCCTGTTGGCTCGATTCGGGTCCCAGGTGGTCTACCTCTACGGGGGTTCGACCGAGCGCCACCGTCAATCGATGCCAAACCACCTCCTGCACTGGCGCGCGATGATGCAGGCACGCAAGGAGGGTTGTGAGAGCTATGACCTGTGGGGCGTTCCGGAGGAGGACCGTGCCGACCACCCGTGGCATGGACTTGACCAGTTCAAAAGAGGCTTCGGCGGCACCAGGGTGGAGTATGCCGGCTGCTGGCGGGACCAGCTGCGCCCGCTCGGGCATCGATTGGTCGATCTCGCCGACCTGGCCCGCAGCCGAGTGAGGAGGGGACGGTGAGAAGAGATGGCCGCGGCAGCGACGAGGAGCGGGAGGTTCCTTACTTCCCCACCTATGAGGAGATCGCGTCAGAGGTGCTGGAGGGGATGGAGCGAGCTGGACTGGTGGTCCAGGACGTGGGCCACGACCTGGAGCCCAGCACCGGCGAGCGGACCTTCCAGTGCAGCGTCCGCCTTCCCACCAGCGACCCACCACATCGGTACCTGGCGACGATCCACTTTCACTGGGACGCCCTGCTCACCTACCTTGGCACCTACGGGCAGGGAAGTGAATGCGATCTCTATCACGAGGAAGACGAACCCTGCGTTCACCATCAGGCTCGCCCGGCGGTCGAGCTGGTCTCCGAGTACGACCTGGGCGACGGCGGTTATGCGCTGCGGGAGTTGAGCGAGGTGAGCGCCTGGATCGACACCGTGGAGGGCCTGCTGGCCCGATCGCTTCCCGCCCAGGAGGGGAGAGTGGTCCGCCTCGGGCTCACGGTCAGGGAAGGGACCATCTGGGTGGACCGTTTTGCCGCCGAGCAGGTGTGGTACCTGGATCTGACCGATCCGCCAGACCTGGACCCGGTCTGCCAGACCGTGCAGGCCACCTTGAAGGTCACGCCGGCCCTCGCCGACCGCCTCCCCCTGTGAGCGCTGCGCGCCGCTCCCAGGACCCTCGAAGCATCATCTTGGCGATCTCGGAAAGGGGAAGATCGTAGCCGGGAAGGCGCCAGGAGGGAACCAAGGCGGCGGCGCCTGCCAGGAGGTGCGGCCGCTCCAGGATGGCGGGGTGGGGGAGGGTCAGCCTGGGGGTGTCCGACAGTTCCCCCTCGACCATCAGGACGTCGACATCCAGCGTCCTCGGGCCCTTAGCGACCCCACGCCGGCGTCCCGCGAGCTGCTCTGCGGACTCCGCCCTCAGCAACCAGTCGCCGCCCCCGAGGTTGGCGCGTAGCAGCAGCAGCTGGTTCAAGTAGTCGGGCTGCGGTGGAGCTCCCCTGGGTGCCGTGTTCCACCTCGGGGTAGTCTTGACCAATCGCACCCCCGGGCCGATAAGGGCCGAGGTACCCAGGTCGAGCCAGCGCTCGCGGTCGGGCAGATTGCTGCCCAGTCCCAGGACGACCAGGCGCCCCTTGGCCCGACCGCTCAGCGTATCAGCCATCATGGGCCCTTTGTGGAGCGGTCCGCCGCGGCCCGTATCCTGTCCGCCACGAGCAGGGTGTCGCGCATCTCGGCGACGTCGTGAACCCGCACCATCGCGGCGCCCGTCCACGAGGCCCAGGCCACGCTGGCCGCGGTGCCCAGCAAGCGCTCCGAAACCGCCCTGTTGTTGAGCAGCCAGCCGATCACCGACTTGCGCGACGTGCCCACGAGGAGGGGCCTGCCGAAGATCGTCAGCTGCTCCAGTCGAGCCAGGACCGCCAGGCTCTGAGCGGGTGTCTTGCCGAATCCGATGCCAGGGTCGAGGATGATCCGAGCCAGCGGGATCGAGGCCGAACGGGCGAGCCGCAGACTCTCCGCCAGTCCCCCTAGGACCTCCCCGAGGACATCGCGGTACTCCGCTCCCAGCTGATTGTGCATCAGAACCACCGCCGCCCCGTGGCGCGCAACCACTGCCGCCAGCTCGGGGTCTCTGCGCAGTCCCCAGATGTCATTGACGCAGGACGCACCCGCCTTCAGAGCCTCCTCGGCGACCGGGGCCTTCCAGGTGTCGACGAAGACGGGGACCGCGAGTTCGGCGGCGATGCGCGCGATCGCCGGCACCACCCGTTCGATCTCCTCGTCGGGACTCACCGGGGAGTGCCCCGGGCGGCTGCTCTCTCCGCCCACGTCGATCGCGTCGGCGCCGTCGCGGACCATGGCCGCGGCCCGATCGAGGGCCAGGTCCACGGAGCGGCCGACACCGTCGCCGCTGAAGGAGTCGGGGGTGGTGTTGATGACCCCGAGCACCCTGGTCCTCCCCCCAAGGCGCCAGCGATGCCGTCCCAGGGCCAAGGAGCTACCGCGGCGCCCGAGAAGAGGGGAAGCCATGGCCAGCTCCGCAGCGCCGCCGGCCCCGTCGAGCAGCCGAGCCAGGGCCCCGAGGGCAGCAGGCTCTCCGCGCAGCAGCACCCCGCGGCTGTCCGAGCTGCACTCGACACCAGCGGCCACCGCCGCCGCACACCACGGCGCGCGCTCCTCCGTGATGACCAGCAGGCGCCCGGGTGCACCCCGGGGCCAGGGCCCAGGATCCAGGAGACGCAGGGGATAGGGAGCCTGCTGTGAAGGGATCACTGGCTGAGTTTGCGGGATTGCCAGCCACCGGCGGGCCGTGGGGCATAGAATCGGGCTGGCATGGCTGAGCGAGCCTTGGGCCCATGCTGAACCTAGCGGTTCTGGGCCACAGTCACGACGGCAAGACGACGCTTGCGGAGGCGTTGCTGTTCGCCGCCGGAGCGGTGCCGAGGCTCGGTGCCACAGACCAGGGCACAGCCACCATGGACTATGAGCCGGAGGAGCAGCACCGCCACATTTCGGTGCAGCTCGCCGCGGCCTCACTGCAATTTCAAGGAAGACCCCTGACCCTGCTGGACTGCCCGGGCTTCCAGGACTTTCAGGGCGAGGTCGTGGCGGCGTTGGCGGTTGCCGACGCCGCCCTAGTGGTGGTGAGCGCCACCAGTGGCGGCAACCTGGCCGTGGGAACTGAGGCCCACTGGCGCCTGCTGGGTGGACGGGGGCTGCCGCGCCTGCTCGTGCTGACAAAAATGGGCAAGGAGCATGCCGATTACGAGGCCACCGTGGCAGGGCTGCGGTCCCGTCTTGACCCGCGACCGGTCCCCCTGCAGCTGCCCATCGGCCAGGAGCACGAATTCCGGGGAGTCATCGACTTGCTCTCCAGGCGGGCGTTGCTCTTCGACGAGAGAGGTGGGGGGAGCGAGACGGAGATGCCCCCAGACCTTGTCGAGTCAGTGGAGCGGTCGCGGCAGGATTTGATCGAGGCGGTGTGCGAGTCGGACGATGCGCTCCTGGAGCGCTACCTGGACGGCGACGAGCCAGCGCCAGAAGAGATCCAGGCGGCGCTGCTGCGGGCCACCGCAGAGGCGCGACTGGCGCCCATGCTTCTGGCGGACGGTGCCCATGCGCTGGGAGCCGGGCGCATCCTGGAGGCGCTCACGACGTGCCTTCCCCAGGGCCCGGAGGTTTCCTCCGAGGGCCCCCCCCAGCTCCTGGTGTTCAAGACGGTCGCGGACCCCTTCGGCAAGGTGTCCTACTTCCGCGTCGTGAGCGGCACCCTGCGCCAGGACGCCCATCTCTTCAACGCGAGGACCGGGCATGAGGAGCGCATCCCGCGGCCTCTTCGGCCCCGAGGCAAGGCGCACGAGCCGGCGGACGTCCTGCTGGCCGGTGAGATCGGGGTGGCGACCAAGCTGGTTCACACGGCCACCGGGGACACCCTTGGCGCCAAGGGGTGCCCGGAAAGGGCGCCCCTCGGCTTTCCACCGCCCGCGTACACCATGGCGATAGGGCCCAAGTCGAAGGGCGATGAGGACAAAGTTCACGCGGGGTTGGTCCACATCTTGGAGGAGGATCCCACCCTGCTCATGGAACGCCAGCCGGAGACCAAGGAGACGCTTCTCCACGGTCTGGGTGACGTGCAGCTGGAGGTCACCCTGGAGAAGCTCCGGCGTCGCTACCAGGTGGACGCCGTGCTCAGCACCCCGAGGGTGCCCTATCAGGAGTCGGTGCGCGGCACCGCCCGCCAGCAGCACCGCTACAAGAAACAGTCGGGAGGCGCCGGCCTCTTCGGGGACTGCACGATAGAGATAGAGCCGTTGGCTCGAGGCGAGGGATTCGTCTTCGAGGACAAGATCTTCGGAGGCGCCATCCCGCAGCAGTTCCGGCCCTCGGTGGAGAAGGGGGTGCGCCAGACGCTGGAGCAGGGGGTTCTGGCGGGCTTTCCCATAGTCGACGTCAAGGTCAGGCTGGTGGACGGCTCCACTCACCCGGTCGATGGCAAGGACATCGCGTTCCAACTGGCCGGTGCCATGGCGATGAAGGAAGCGGTGGAGAAGGCGGGGCCATTCCTCCTGGAGCCGGTGATGGATGTCGTCGTCGTCGTGCCGGAGGCTCAGATGGGCGATGTCATAGGACATCTCAACTCCAGGCGCGGCCGAATCGGCGGGATGGTGCCCGGCGAGGACGGCTTCGAGCAGGTGTCTGCCCAGGTGCCGCTGGCGGAGATGTACTCATTTCCGATCGAGCTGCGGGCGATGACCCAAGGGCGCGGCACCTACCGGATGACCTTCAGCCACTACGAGGAGGTGCCCTCGGCGGTCGCTCAGCCTGTCATCGAGGCTCACCGCACCAGCGCCCACCAGCACGAAGCGGCCACGGCCTGAGCCGGAAGGTATATAATTGCACGTGCAATCACTTTTGAGGTCTGAAACGGGTGTCCCGAAGGCCTTAAGGAGCCATCCCCATGCCGGCAATCTCTGCGACCGACCCTCTCGTCCTGCCCCGCGTCCCTGAGCTAGCCCCGACCGCCGTCGACCGCCCGGTGATCTCCGTGACCACCGCCGTGCCCGGACTCGAGGGCGAAGGGTTCCCGGTTCGACGCGCCTTCGCCGGGGTCGCACAATCCGCGCTTGACCCGTTCGTGCACATGGATCAGATGGGGGAGGTGGAGTATCAACCCGGGGAGCCCAAGGGGACTCCGTGGCACCCCCACCGCGGCTTCGAGACGGTCACCTACATGATCGACGGAACCTTCCAACATCAGGACAGCAACGGCGGGGGCGGCCTCATCACCAACGGCGACACCCAATGGATGACGGCCGGGGCCGGCATCCTCCACATCGAGACGCCTCCCGCACGGCTGGTGGTGACCGGAGGCCTGTTCCACGGCATCCAGCTCTGGGTCAACCTTCCTCGCGAGCTCAAGTGGAGCCCCCCGCGGTACCAGGACATTCGCGGAGGCCAGGTATCCCTGCTGACATCGCCAGATGGGGGCTCCCTCCTGCGGGTCATAGCAGGGGACGTCGCGGGGCATCCCGGTCCCGGGGTCACCCACACCCCCATAAGCCTTCTGCATGTGAGCGTGCAGAAGGGATCCCGGGTGCGGATCCCCTGGCGCCAGGACTTCAACGCACTGGCCTACATCCTCGCCGGGGATGGGGTGGTGGGGCAGGCGACCCCGATCGGGACGGGTCAGCTCGCCGTGTTCGGGGCTGGCGACTCTCTCACCCTGGCGGCAAACTCGGTCCAGGAGGCACGCTACCCAACCTTTGAGGTCCTGGTGCTGGGTGGACGGCCTATTCGCGAGCCGGTGGCCTGGTACGGCCCATTTGTGATGAACACCGAGGACGAGCTCCGCCAGGCGTTCGCCGACTACCGTGCGGGGCGGCTGGGCCAGATCCCCGCGGCCCATCTGGACCTCGGGACCCAGCCGATCGGCTGAGCGCTCAACAGCTCCCCCCGGACACCGCCGGGATTATGTGCAGCCGGGCGCCGTCGGAGAGTCTGGTCGCCATCCCGTCGAGATCGGCGATGTCGGTGTCGCCCAGGTAGAGGCGCACGTGCTGGCGGAGGTGCCCCTGCTCGTCTCGTAGCCGACGCTCCAACTGGGGCCACTGATCGGCGAGGCGGTCCAGCGCCTCGCCGACAGTGGCGGCCTCGGTCGCAACGGCAGCCTGCCCACCTACTGTGGGGCGCAGGACCGCCGGCAGGAGCAGCGTGGCGGTCAAGCGACGACCGCCGCTCGGATGGAGAGCACGTCGGGCAGGTGGTCGGCCACGAGTTGCCAGCTATCCCCGGAGTCCTGGCTTGTGAAGACCTCGCCGTTGCGCGTCCCGAAGTAGATTCCCGCCGGATCCCCGCCGTCGGTGCACATGCCGTCGCGGAGCACCGCCGAGTGGTACCCAGGCCCAGGCAGACCCTCACCCAGGGGCTCCCAATGGGCTCCCGCGTCCCGGGTGCGGTAGATGCGGCAGCGGCGGTCCGGGGGCATGCGGTCGGAGTCAGCCTGAAGTGGGAATATGAACGCCGTCCCAGCCTCTTGGGGGTGAACCAGGATGGGGAAGCCGAATGTGGACGGCAGGCCCGACTCGATGTTGACCCAGCTGTCCCCGTAGTCATCCGAATGGTAGACGCCGAAGTGGTTCTGGGCGAAGAGGCGGTCCGGGAAGGACGGGTGGGACGCCAGCTTGTGCACGCACTGGCCGAACTCCGGGAAGCGCTGGTCCTCGGGCAACCAGTAGGCCTGGATCCCCCGGTTGGCGGGCTCCCACGACGCTCCTCCGTCGGTGGTCCGGTAGACCCCGCCCGCGGACAGGGCGACCAGCATCCGGCTGGGGTCGGTGGGGTGGGGCACGATCGTGTGCAGGCAGGCACCCCCGCCACCTGGCACCCACTGGGTCCGGTGGGGGTGGTTGAACAGCCCCTCGACCAAGTCGAAGGTGACCCCGCCGTCGGTGGAGCGGAAGAGAGCGTGAGGCTCGACCCCGACGTAGACGACCTCCGGTTCCGCTGGTGACGCGGGCTGGACCTGCCACACTCGCACCAACGAGGTGTCCGTCCCCTCGGGGAAGGCAACCGGAGCTCGCTCCGGCTCGGCCCAGGTTCGGCCCAGGTCGTCGGAATGAAAGAGCGACGGGCCCCAGTGGGGGCTGGTGGCGCCCGCGAACAGCCGCGGCACCGCCCGACGCTGGTCGATCCCGACTCCGTAGACCTCACTCATGACGAGCTGCAAGGGGTCCAGCTGCCAAGGGCCGTGTCCGTGGTGCCTCGCCAGGACCACTCCCTTGCGAGTTCCGATCAGGAGAACGACGTCAGTCATGCCACCACTCCTAGAGTTCGAGGGGTTATTCCGATTAGGAACAACGACAGGCTGCAATGAATATCATGTCTTTGGTGTCGCGTCAAGACCCGCCCTCGGTCACCGGATTCGCGCTCCTCGGGCTGCTGTCTCTGCGCGGCCGGATGAGCGGGTACGCCCTGAAGAAGCTGGCCGACAGGACCCTGCGCTTCTTCTGGGTGGCGCCCGCCATGAGCCACATCTATTCCGAGCTCGGGCGCCTGGCCAGGCAGGGGATGGTGATCGAGGAGGTGGTCGAGCAGGGGGGCCGGAGACTGCGCCGCTACAGCCTCTCGGCGCCGGGGGCGGCGGCCCTCGAAGAATGGCTCGGCCAGGGCGAGGTGGAGTTCCCCGTGCTCAAGCACGAGGTGGCCCTGCGATTGTTCCTCGGGCACATCACGGGGCCCAAGCGACCCCGCGTGGTGCTGGACCGGTATGGCGAGCAGCTGCAGGCTCGCACCCGAGACCTGCAAGCGATCCGGGACAGCTTGGGAGCTGATCCGAGGCTGCAATATGCTGCCCTGGTGGCGGAGTGGGGAATTCGTTACTACCAAGAGGAGCTGGAGGCGGTGGCTCACATCGGGCGGCAGCTCTCCAAGGGAGCAACTTTGGAAGAGGGGTCGAGGGCCCGCGCCGAGGTGGCGAGCCCATCCCCGAGCAGCTCGTCCAGCTGAGCGGGGAAGTGCGGTATCAGCTCCGCCCCCTGGCCACGCCGGCGGCTCGGCGAGAGAGCCAGACTGCCCTTTGGTTCGGACCAAGGTGGGGACGCGCCACGCCCGGCAGCACTAGGCTTGCCTGCGGTGCCATCGACCAGGCGCCTATCCAGCTGCGCCGTCCTTGAGGAGATGTGTGATGTCCGAGACCAAGCCAGGAAAGGCCACTGACCGGCTCCCCGCCGCCAAAGGCGCAGGCGGGAAGTCCAAGGGCTTCTCCCAAGCGGAGCGAGCGGCGATGAGGGAGAGGGCCAGGGAACTGAAGGCGGATGCCAGCCGAGCCAGCGGTGAAGCGGATCTGGCGGCCGCGATAGAGAAGATGCAGGAGCCGGACCGCGGGATCGCTAAGAGGGTTGATCAGCTGATCAAGGCGGCGGCGCCGGAACTGGCGTCCAGAACCTGGTACGGGATGCCCGCCTACGTCAAGGACGGCAACGTGATCTGCTTCTTCCAGAATGCCGGCAAGTTCGGAGCGAGATACCAGACCCTGGGCTTCAATGACAAGGCGCACCTCGACGACGGCTCGATGTGGCCGACAACCTTCGCCATCCGGGAACTGTCAGAGAGGGAGGAGGCTAGAATCACAGCCCTGGTCCAGAAGGCGGTGAGCTGAGCTCCGCCAGCTCACGAAGCCGGAATTCGGCAGAGGCAGCCGGCGCCGGTTCGGGCCTTGACTCTCGCGGGGAAGCGGCACCCACCATCCCGCCCGATGCAGGATACCGACCGCCCCCGAAGAATGACGGGGGTCTGGGTGTCGCCGTGGAACGCGCGACTCAGCCCAGGAGATGGCTCCTCCAGCCATCTCCTGGGCACCACCTACCTTCATGTCACAGCGGAACACCCTATCTCGTCTTGCCGTTGATCGACTCACGCGGCAATCGGGAGGTGAGACCAATGAGGGTATTCGTGGCGGGCGGAAGTGGTGTTCTCGGACGGCGACTGATTCCCCAGCTGGTGGCCAGGGGGCACCATGTAACGGCATCGTCCACGTCCCCGGCCAAGTCCGCACTGCTGGCCGGGCTCGGAGCGCAGCCCTGCGTGATGGATGGCCTCGACCGGGGGGCGGTGGCCGAGGCGGTGGCACGAGCCACACCCGAGGCGATCGTTCACCAGATGACAGCGATCTCCCCCGCACACGCTGGCAGGCCTGATCTGAAGCACCCCGACCGCTGGTTCGAGAAGACCAACGAGCTGCGCACGCGCGGGACCGATCACCTGCTGGCGGCGGCGGATGCGGCGGGGGTCAGTCACTTGGTGGCCCAGGGCTATGCCAGCTGGAACGGGACTCGCACCGGAGGCTGGGTGAAGACCGAGGAGGACCCGCTGGACCTCCTGTTCGGCACACCCGCCCAGGTGAATATGGAGGCGCTGCAGTACTGCGAGGAGGCGGTCTTGAAATGGGGTGGCGCAGTCCTTCGCTATGGCGCCCTCTACGGTCCGGGGGCGATCGACGACCAGATCGAGCTGGTGCGCAGGCGCCGGTACCCGCTGGTGGGCCAGGCCGGTGGGTACAGCTCCTGGGTCCATCTCGACGATGCGGCTGCGGCCACGGTCCTGGCGCTGGAGCGTCGCGCCCGGGGCGTCTTCAACATCGTCGACGATGAACCTGCCCCGGCCAGGGAATGGCTGCCATATCTGGCCCGCTGCGCGGGAGCCAGGCCGCCGCGCCGGTTCCCCGCCTGGCTGGCCCGGCTTGCGGCCGGGGAGCAGGTGGTTGTCATGATGACCGAGGGCCGCGCCTTTTCCAACGCCCGGGCCAAGAGGGAACTCGGCTGGGAGCTGAGATACCCATCCTGGCGCCTGGGCTTTGCCCACGAGCTGAGGGCGGCGTGAAGAGCGGGCATGCCGACGAGTTCGAGCGACTACGGCCGCTGCTCTTCTCCATCGCCTACCGAATGCTGGGAAGCGTGAGTGACGCTGAGGATGTGGTCCAAGAAGCCTGGCTGCGCTACGAGTCAAGCCCGGCGCCACCTCCGTCCCCGCGGGCCTACCTGACGACGATCGTGACCCGCATCGCCATCGACGTGCTGCGTTCGGCTCGAGCGCGACGGGAGCGCTATGTGGGCCTGTGGTTCCCTGAGCCCTTGCTGGACGACCCGTATCAGGAGCCCGAGCGAGCGGCGGTCCTTGCCGACTCCCTGTCCATGGCAGCGCTGCTGCTGCTGGAGCGGCTGAACCCGGTTGAGCGGGCGGTTTTCGTTTTGCGCGAGGTGTTCGGGTTCCCCTTCTCCGACATCTCCGTCGCCGTTGGGAAGTCCGAGGCCGCGTGCCGCCAGCAGGCGGTGCGGGCACGACGTCACATGGCCGCCCACCGCCCCCGCTTCGAAGCCGACCCGAGGAAGCGCGCGGAGCTGGCCGGTCGCTTCTTCGCCGCCTTTGCGGACGGAGACTTCGATGGCCTGCGCGACCTCCTCGCCGATGACGTGCAACTGGTCAGCGACAGCGGGGGCAGGGCACCCCAATGGGGAGACGGTGTGAGGGGATCTGAGAACGTGGCGCGGCTGCTGGCGACCCTCAGCAGACCATTCGCCAGGACCGGAGGCGTGGTCGTGCAGCGCCAGGTGAACGGCCAGCCGGGGGCAGTCTTCAGGTCGCGAGAAGGAACGGTCATCAACACCTGGAGCCTGGAGGTCTGCGACCAGAGGGTGCAGGTGATCCGCACGGTGCTGAATCCGGAAAAGCTGAGGCACATCGGCGAGGTCGCCGATGCCGCGGCGGTTTTGAGGGACACCTTGAGGGCCCGCGGACGGTAGAGGGGCGGGGAGCCTCATTGAGCGGCGACCGCCGGTTGCGCGGGCCCGGCCCCTGTGGCGTGTGGCATGCGGTGCTCGCTCCCAGGTTGGCAGGGGCTGTGGCGCGGCCCCGATCGGTGATACTGCACGCCATGGCCATTGGTACACCAGAACCGGACCCCTCTCTGCCGGAACGACGATTCGGCTGGGGGAACATGTTCCTGGCGCCGGAGGAGGATCCCCGCAGCTCCGCTCCCGCACATGGCGAGCTGGCAACCCTCACCGGATATCTCGACGCTTATCGCCAGACGCTGGAGCTGAAGTGCCAGGGTCTCGATCCGGAGCAGATGGCGCGGCACTCGGTGCCACCCTCCGACATGTCTCTGCTGGGTCTCCTGCGCCACATGGCCGATGTCGAGCGGTACTGGTTTCGACAGGTGCTCGCCGGAGAGAATTCCGTACGCCACTTTGGTGCCGAGGGGGACTGGGACGCCGCGTTCCGGGACGTCTCGCCCTCCTCTTCCGCGGTCGAGCAGGCCTGGTCGCTCTGGCGAGCGGAGGTGGAATTCGCCCGCGGACTGGTCGCCGGTGAACCGGACCTCGACCGGACTGGGACCATGCGCGACGGCCAGGCGGTGGAGTGGCGCGAAGTCCTCGTCCACATGATCGAGGAGTATGCACGCCACTGCGGTCACGCTGACCTGATCCGAGAGCGGATCGATGGGCGGGTGGGGCAGTAGCGACCTCGGCCTGGCCCGGTGGGCCCGTCCACATCATCCTCCGTGGCGAGGCGAGCGCGACACGTCTTCGACCCTGACCCTGGGCCGGGCACCGACAAGCAGAAGCTGACCGCTGCCCGGGGCCTGTTCCAGAGCCGGCCGGGCAACTCCCGAACCGGGTGGTGGGAGCGTCTCCACAGAGGAGCTCTCCTCTGGTTCGCCAAGGGACACACCGCCGGCGGGAGCCCGCGGGCGCTCAGGCCCGGAGCCTGTCGGGTCAGGGGCGGAGGCTGGCCTCCGCTAGCCGCGGAAACCAGGACCGGCCTCACGCGACCGCCGGCGCGCCGCACCCGATCTGTGAGAATAGACTCGGGTGGGCCTCCCAGGTGACCTCGGTCACCCAGCGAGGGGAAATGGCCTGGCGCACGTGTCGCAGGAGGTGGTGTTCATGACGTCAGCAAAGCGGCCGGCCCGCCGTTGGCTCATCGCGGCGACCGCCCTCACAGCCGTGGAAACGGTTGTCGTGAGCCGTAGGCGGGGAGCGTTCCTGGCGCTGGACACGGTGGTGAGCTGCCGCCTAGGGCATCTCTTCACCACCTGGTGGATTCCAGCCCTGTCGCTGAAGGCTGTCCGCCTCGGCTGGTGGCGCTTCCAATGGTGCCCGGTCGGTAGGCACTGGAGCTTTGTCTCTCCGGCGCTGCGGGAGTCTCTATTCCCGGACGAGCTGCGGGTCGCAGCCCAGCTCCACGACCTCCGCCTCCCGTAGTAGCCCCGGTCTCCCACGGTCCGAACGACTCAGGCGCAAAGGCTGGAAGAGCGGTCCGGAAAGCGCTGACCCTCCGTGGTCAGGACAAGCGGCCTGGCCCGCAAGCGGCGAAGACCAGCTTGAGTCGGGTCGTCTCCAGCACACCTGGGGTCCTCAGGATCGAGTCACGACCACCGTCGTGGCCGCCTTCGCCGCGAGGTCTGCGCCCGCACTGGAAACCGACCTACCGAGCCCGCCGTTGAAGCCATGAGGCAGGCGGTGCGCCCGCCCGTCCGGGGACCATGGACAGCCGTAGGCCACCCGTTGGGAGCGCGGCCGATGCAGGAAGTCTCTGGGCCCTTGAGTCAACTGAAGCACCCAGGAGTGGGAATCCATGAGACGCCGGGCGTTGGCGGTGGCCATCTGCCTCGTGCTGCTGGCGGGAGTTGGGACGGTGGTCGCTTCGCGGACCCGCTCGGGACCAGGCATCGGGTCGAGCCGACGCCTCAAACCAGCTCTGGCGACCGGCCCGGCCCCTGTCGACGTTCCCTCACCACCTCCCGCCGACCCCTTCGAGCTCCCGGCGGTGGAGGCATACCTCGGCGCCAGGCAGGGGAACATCTCGGCCGCCGTCTGCAACGAGGAGTCCCACGAGATCTTCCTCTACCATCCCGACGACCCCCAGGACACCGCCAGCATCGTCAAGGTCGACATCCTGGCAACTCTTCTGTACCAGGCCCAGCAGCATGGCGGCGGTCTCAGCGAGGAGGACCGGGAGCTGGCGACCGCCATGATCGAGGACAGCGACGACACTGACGCCGACGATCTGTGGATAGCGGAGGGCATGGCAGGTGCCGTTGACGTCATCAACCGACAGCTCGGGATGACCCAGACCGACCTCAATGGGAGCTACTACTGGGGGCTCAGCAAGACCACCCCGGCGGACCAGATCAAGCTCTTGAACGCCCTGGCCCTTCCCAATGACGTCCTCGACCCGGGCTCGCAGCGGTACGAGCTCTCCTTGATGCAGAACGTGGTCGGCTACCAGGCTTGGGGGGTTTCGGCGGGCCTCCCTGAGGGCAGCACCCTGGCTTTGAAAAACGGGTGGCTGCCGCTGTCCCCCGGCGACTGGCAGATCAACAGCATCGGGATCGCCTCCGACCCCGCGCACACCTATGCCATAGCGGTCATGACCACTGATGACCCGACCGAGGCCTATGGCATCGACACCATCGACGGACTGGCGCGCCGACTCTGGGCGCACCTCATGCCCTACGACCTGGCGCCACCACAGGCCCGAGGTTGACCCAGGCAGGACGGTGACGTCCAGCGACCCCTCCGTCGGTCTATGAGCATCCGCTCAGGGAGCCCAGCCGCCCGGTTCGGCGATGGTTCTCCCGGTCGGGGTCGACCATGGCCAACGGTGGAGAGGTGCCCAGGAGCGGGCAGCCCTCCCTGCCTGGGGCGGTCCCGGAGGCTTCAAGCTCGAGCGCACCCCACGGCTTGCACTTGCCGACCCGGCCGCAGGAAGACCTGCGTCCCCGCATCGCACCCCGCAACGGTGCCAACGGCTGCTCGATCGGGACAACGGTGCCAGGAAGAAGCAAACGGGTGATCACTGCCAGTCACATGGATCCACATCTGCCCGGGCTGGGCCAGGCATCACAACTTCAGCCACATCACCGGCCGGGAGGGGTGGGTTCGCCCAATCTCGGCGAAGCCAGAGGCGGAAATCATGGCCACTGTCCCTGTGAAGATTGCTGACCCCGCCACCCGTGCGGACCCCAGGGCAGCGATGTCGACGGGATGACCCGCAACGGCGGTCGCGCCCTGGTCACGCGCGAACTCGATCGCCGCTCGAAGTAGCGTCGAGCCGATCCCCGATTGCCGCTGGCGGCCAGCGACTGCGAAGCAGGTCACCCGTCAGACTCCGGAAGTCTCTGGGATCAGCCTTGCCAACAACTTGTTGGTGTTCAGGCGAAGAAAGCCAGATAGGGTCCCTGTTCTGGTCCATCCGACGGGCGTCCCGTCGAGATACGCGATGAGCCCAGGGGGCCCTGAGGCATGAGCGATCTCCCCCTGCAGCGCCGCCCTGTTGTCTGGCGGCGGGTCGTTCGCCGCGCTAGCGCTAGTCGACTGGGGTAAGAAGAGACGACACCAGCACCAAGATGGGTTCTTGCCACGCCGGCCGAAGACCGTGACCAGGTCGCCCCACCGATCCGCGGTCGCTGGGTGCACACGAACCGGCATGGTCTGACTCAAGCGACCGGGCTGAGAGCTCCGCAGTTGAGCCCGCCGTGGCGCTAGGCAGGTGGAGAGTCGGCACCGGGTCACATGCGGCCCCCGGGCGGCGACCTGGACCTTCTTCCACCGCCAGGAACGTGGCCTGCTCACGTCGGTCGTCTCGGATCCAAAGACCGCCCAGTGGTATCACCGGCTGGTGCCCTGGCCCTGCCGCACAAGCTCATCCCACTGGTCAGAGCAGAAGGTGACCAACTCCCCGGTCAGGTCGGACATCAGGCGGTTCTGATCGTCGAC
>DAHWNZ010000054.1:0-18433 GCA_027339635.1 Candidatus Dormiibacterota bacterium | reverse complement strand
CCCCTGCCTCAGCTTCTCACCGGCTGGCCACGCCTCTACGGCTCTGCCGCCTGCCGGAGCGCTGGCGTTGGACCTTCCCGCCCACGGCCTGGGTCTCCACAGGCTGCAGATGGCTCAAGACCACAGGCGGTCCCTGCCTGAGAGATCATCCGACGCCGATGGCACCTCGGGCGCTAACGACGAGATTCCTTATAACGGCCCGGTGCGGGGCTTCACCGCGCGCGAGTCAGCCCCGAGAGCTACTTGTATTGGAGGGCAGGCCCTGGCCCGACCATACCGTTATCGCGATTCGGGGCCTCAGGAGCCTCTCGGTTATCCGCTACCTGGCGGAGCTGACGACTGGTCCTCGGGCGGTGGGAATTCGATGTCCTCGGGCGGGAGGCGCCGGAAGCGTGGCGCCCGTAGGTTATGTGGCGTGGACGATCTGACGGAGGCAAGATGGCGGGCGGTCGAGACCCGCGATAAGCGGATGGCTGGTGTGTTCGTCTACGCGGTACGATCCACAGGGGTGTACTGCCAGCCGGGATGCGGCGCTCGCCGGCCGTTGCGGCGCAACATCGAGTTCTTCGCTACTCCTGCCGAGGCGGTGGCCGCGGGCTACCGCGCCTGTCAGCGGTGCAGCCCCGACCAGGACCCGGGCAGCGATCCGGCGGTGGCGTCGATCATCGCGGTGTGCCGGTGGCTGGAGAACCCCGACATGGCTCGGGACCTAGCCGCGATGGCGGCGAGATTGGGGTGGAGCCAACGTCACCTGAGTCGACGGTTTTCCGAGCTGGTTGGCGTGCCGATCGGCAGCTATCTGAGGGCGCAGCAAGCGGAGCGCGTACGAGCCGCGCTGCGCGCCGGTATGCCGGTGATCGACGCTGCCTTCGAGGCGGGGTACGGGTCGAGCCGAGCGTTCTACGAGCATGGAGCGACCAGGCTGGGCATGACGCCCACCCGGTACCGTTCCGGCGGCTGGGGCGTGCGGATCGGCTACACATCGGTGGCCACGTCGATCGGCGTGGTCGTGGGAGCCAGTACTGACCGGGGTGTGTGCGCAGTGCGGGTGGGCACCGACGAGGCGGCTCTGGTGGCAGAGATCGCCGGCGAGTTTCCCGGAGCGCTCCTCGAGCGTGACGACGTCGGACTCCGTGATGTCGCGACGGTCCTCGCGGGCGCTGTGCGAGGCGACGATGATGCGACCGTACTTCCCGTGGACCTCCAAGGGACCGCGTTCCAAGTTCGGGTGTGGGAGGCGCTGCGGACCATCCCGCCCGGCGACACCCGCTCCTACTCCGAGGTCGCAGCCCAACTCGGCGCCCCCGCCTCGGTGCGGGCGGTCGCTGGGGCGTGCGCCGCCAACCCCGCGGCCTTGGCGGTCCCCTGTCACCGGGTAGTGCGCCAGGACGGTTCGCTGGGTGGCTACCGGTGGGGGGTGGCCACGAAACAGGCGCTCCTGGACGCCGAAGCACGAAGCCGCACGTCATGACCACCGAACCTACCGTCGCCGCAGAGCGACACGCGGGCGACAACCTGTGGTTTCCATGGCCAGCTTCATTGGTCATCTTGGGCCCCATTTGGGGTTGCTCGGATTGGTGGATCAAGCTAGAGCTCCGAGCGGTGTCCCCGGTCGACGTGGCCTTCGCCCGCCTGGCCGCCGGATCTGGCGCACTCCTCGTCGTTGCTGCCGTCACCCACACCCGACTGCCACGCAAAGTCGCTTGCTGGGGACATCTGTTCGTGCTCGCTATGTTCCTCAACCGCGCCCCATTCACCTTGTTCGCCTACGGAGAGGCCCACGCCTCTGCCGTGCTCGCCGGGATCATCAACGCCCCGCCCCCCCTGGCCACACGGCTCGCCGCGCTCACCACCTTCGGTCAGCAACGCCCCAACTCTAAGATCATCGGCGGCCCTTTGATCGGTGTCGTCGGCGTCCTAGTCGTGATCGGCGCGTGCCGCGGGCTCGGTGGAGGCCAGTTACTGGGAATCGACGCCTGTCTGGGTGCTGTCGCCTGCTACGGCATCGCGTTCCCCTACTCGACCGCGATCTCACCGGCTTGTTAGACCGACCCGCTGCCCTCGCGACCATCCAAGTGCTCGCCGGCGCCATCCACCTCTTGCCGTTCGCCGTCGTCACCGGCCGTATCCACCAGCACATCCCCAGCCCGTCGCTTTTCGCCCTGGCTGCCGTCGGAGTGCTGGGTTCGAGTGTCGCCTACATCTTGAACTTTCACGTCGTCAACCACGCCTCAGCCGCGATCGCCAGCAGCGTCACCTACCTGACCCCACTCTTCGTCGTTATCGTCGGCGCCGCCTTCCTCAGTGAGTCGGTCACCTGGTACGCACCCGTCGGCGGCTTCCTCATCCTCCTCCGCGCAGCCATCTCCCAAGATCGCCCCCATCGCAGGCGCAAGAGAGACTCATTGGCGCCACGTAGTACCTCTGTCCCGTAGTGGTCTAGCTGAAAAGGAGAACTTGATGAGCCTTGCCTTTCGCGTCGTGGCACTCGATCCCGATGGCCTAGACCGCATCCGCGCCCGCGGTGTGGACGATTTCGGCAATCCCGTGGTCGTCAACGTAAATACCGAGGTTGGCGGAACCCCACTGCGCTGCTGCCTGCGAGAGGCCGCCGTCGGCGAACACGTGGCGCTCATCGCCTACCAGCCGGCGCTAGTTGGCGGTCCATATGCAGAAGTCGGTCCGATCTTCGTCCATGCCGAACACTGCGGCGGCTACGAGATGCCGGATGCCTACCCAGAAGGCTTCCGTCACCGCCGTCTCGTCCTGCGTGCGTACGACGTCGAAGGCCGTCAAGTGGACAACCAGATTGTTGACGGGAGCGAGGCCGAGGCGGGAATCACCGATCTGCTCTCTCGCGCCGAGGTCGCGTACCTTCACACCCGTAACGTGCTGGCTGGCTGCTACATGTTCACAGTCACCCGCCCGTGAAGACGGAGGGATGCTCAATGGCGAAGGTGGTTCCCACCAGTGACGGCGCAGAGGTCTCATCCAGGGGTCCCCTCGACGAGGGGCCGGGAACCGGTTTCGGCGCTGGTACCACCACTGCCCGTGCTCTCTAGGCGATTCGTATCCTGCGATCGAGCGGGCGTTGGACGACGAGGCGGGCGCGGGGTAAGATCAGGACCCGTCACGCACCGACGGCCCCCATTCAGACACGCGGCTCCCGAAGCGGGGCGTGGGGGATGTAGACAGGGGTGTGTGGCCCCACCCTCACCCCAGCTCTCGCCCAGATGGGGGCCGAGTACAGTTGTCGTGGAAGGTGTTTCACGCTGCTGTTCCGGGAGGGGATCGAGTTCACTGCTGCCGGGCATCCGGTGCTTCCGGCTTTTGACCTTGGAGCAGGGTGACTCCTGCCTTGGGATGGCCGCTCAGGAGGCAACCATCCGGGGACCCTGGAGGCCTCGCTCGCTGCAGCCGCTCTGGAGCCATCAGGACGGTGCCTCCCTCTGGTGAAGTGGTGGCCGCTCAGACCTCGTGGAAGATCAGCGCCCCTACCGCGGCCATGTCAACCTGCTCAAGGTGGCTGCGACAGGAGGTCACCACCACTTCGCAGCGCCGCATAGCGGTCTCGGCCACGCTTAGATCAATGGTGTCCTCAAGGCCCGACGATGCGGCCAGGACGACCACCGCGCGCCCTTGAGGCTCCGTGAGCGGCTAGACGGTACATCCCTGCGGGATCCGGGACACACGATGCTGGGGGCCTCCCCGCCAAGCCTCGGCAAGCACTCCCGCTGGTACCGCCAGGCTGATATCACGCCCGAGTGCGGCCCGATGCAGCGACCACATCTCGCGGTCGTCGCGCTCGGCCGCGATCAGGGCCCGGTGTCATAGGTGAGACCGCCGGTCACGCCCCGCGGATGCCTCCTGGCTGCTCCCTGAGAATGTGCCCGAGCAGGAGTTCACAGGCAGCCCGTTCTTCGTCTGTGAGCGCCCCGGCGTCACTCTCCCACTCGTCAACCGCCCGCAGACCATCGCTGATGAGCAGCCGGTGCCGTGCGGTTTCGCCCAACCAGGCGGAGAACGACACGCCGGCTTCCTCCGTGGCAGGGTCGACGGCCGCCGCCACGTCCTCGTCGAGCGATACCGATCCTTCGTAACGCCCATGCCCCCGTGGTAGCGCCGCCGGTACGACCGCTGCGCCTCCCGTGGCCTGCTCTGAAGTCAACCTCCGTCACCGCGACTCCGAGGACCAGTCTGCAGAGGGCCTGTATCTGAAGGTGGTGACCAACGCGGTGGCGGTGTCGACGACCGACTACCTCAAACTGGCCGTTGTGCAGCAGTGGAACGGGCAGATAGCCTCACCCTGCACGTCCTGGTGCCCCGGGGCCAGTTGCGTACCCCTGCAGAAACTTCATCCGGCGGCCTCGGCCTCCCCTACTCCGGCGAGCTGTCGCAACCCACGGTTGCAGTCAGCGTCGGCACGATTGGGGTTCTAGCAGCGCGTCTTAGTGAGACTGGAGGCTCAGATGAGACCACCTCATGCCGATTATCAAGCCCATCCCAGGTCCCCAGTCTGGGCAACTGGGGATCGCAGGTTCGAGTCCTGTGTCCCCGACCACCGCTGCAAGGACGTGATCCCCAAGCCATCGGTTTCGAGTCGTTGGCGGGGGAATCGAGGGTAGTTGTGCTACCGGCGAGTCAGACAAGACCTCCACCCCCTCTCCCTAATTTTCAACGGGATGATCCGGGGAGATGGAGGCGAAAGTCATAGCCAGCCGGGTAGCGGGGTCAGGCACAAGTAGGTTGGCGGCCCAGTGGTCGATCTGCGTGGGCTCTGGCCCCGTGGTGGCCCGGACCAAGAGCGTGCTAGATTGTGCCGCACTTCTTACCTTCGGCAGCGTGCCCGCCGTCCGGCTGGGTCGTCAGCTCCGGCCTTGCACGGTCAGCGTTGAGGGTCGGGAATGCTCCTCGCACGAGGGGAGCTTGACGCCCGAGGTCTGGTCGAGGAGCACGGCGCCTCGTGGTCCGAAGAAGACCGCCTGCACGGGCCGTCGCGAGCCACACCAGTTGGTCCATATCCAGCTCTCTGAGGGAGTTGGGCCGCCGTCATAGGGTCCGGATAACTGCGCCTCAGCAGGGTTGCCGGCGATAGGCAGCGGGCTTGTGGTTCCGGCCCAGAACAGCCCGAGCCTCACCGGCAGAACCAGCTGGCAGCTCGCTCGGTGCGGCGGATAGGAGCCGGATGGCGCCAGGCTGAGCTTCGTTGCCGCGCCGCCCGGTGGTCCGATGGTGCCCCATCCCAGCCCGGCTGATGGGCATGCACCAAGGGTGGCTGGCAGATGCGGCGGGCTCCCCAGTCTCCCGTATACCTCAATCGTCACACGCCAGGCGATGCCCTTGGCTGCGAGGACGTAGAGGTTGAGTCGGTGGACCCCCGATCCAGTCTCAGCCGGGACCAGACTGGACCCGCCCCCCAGGTCATTGGCGGAGCAGGGGCGGTCCCGTGGCGCGGAGGTGGTCACGAAGATAGCTAGCGGGCCACTTGAGCCCTCGACGCCGGCGACGAGGTCGTGGACCCGTTGCCCCCCAGCCAATGTCTTGGTAAAGGGCGTCAGTTGCCGGGAGGCGCAAGAGGTCTGCAGCGTGACCCCGTAGGAACGATCCGACGGCACCGAGCCCAGGTAGAACTTGCCACCTTTGCCGCTTAGGTCCTGCTTGGTGGCGACCACCAGGTAGCCGTAGTCTGGGTACACCTGCGGAAAGGATCTGGACGGAGCGGACGTCGGGGCTGACCTCAGCGCCCGCGGCGCACTTATCGCCACGGCCACAAGAACTGCCACCAGCGCGAAGGCCCCGAGTCGGGCCAGTCGCCGGCGTTGGTGCCTGGGGGAAGGGGCGGGGCGTGCCAACATCTGCCGCAGGTCATCCCCAGGCGGCTCGTAAGAGCTGGCGAAGGCCTCCTTAATTCTCACCTCCATCGGTCGCCTCATTCCGTCACCTCCGGTTCCTTCAGCAGTCGGCGCAGTTCACCGACCGCCCTGTAGAGGCGGGAGCGCGCTCCCGCCTCCTTGAGCCCCAGGACCGCCGCAACCTCGGCCAGGGGTAAGTCGAGGTAGTAGAACAGGGCAAGGATCAGCTGGTGGTCAGCGCTCAAAGTTCGCAGAGCTTTGCCCAGGTCATGCCTATCCGCAACTCCGCCGGCGAAGTCGGGTCCCGACAGAGAGTCCGGCAGAGGAAGCCAGGAGAAGAAGTGGCGGCGCCGCTGGGAGCGGCATTGGTTGGCCACAATGGTCAGAAACCATGGTCTGATCCCAGCCGCATCGCCGCGAAATCCCGTCAGCCCTCGCAGCGCCAGGAAGCAGGCGTCCTGGAGTGCGTCTTCAGCCGCTTCGCGGCGTCGCAGGATGGCCAGGGCCAATCGGTATCCGGGGTCAAGGAGCGGCTCCAGGAGTCTGGCCTTGGCGGCGCCGTCGCCTCCCCGGGCGAGGTCAACATCGTCGATCGTCAGAGCCTCCAACGCCTGTCCCACATGGGATATGACGTCCAATTCATCGGTTCCGTCTCAAAGATGGAGCACAGCACCCGACCGGACATAGGGGAGCGGTCGAGCCCGCTCCCAGTGGAGCCGCGCGATAGCCTCAGTTCGGCTCGGGGACCGGCGTCCGCGGGGAGAACATCGACCCGCCCGCACTGGCGGTGGTCCCAGGAACCGCGCTGCTCTACCCGGCCAGCCCCAGCCGGTACAAACTCCGATCGGATGATCGTGGAAGGCCTCGAAAATCCCCAGCAGACGGACGCGGGGAACCCAAAAGCGTCACAGCCGAAGAGCACCTTAAGGGTGTCCCGGGAGTTTGCCGGTTGGCCATTCCTGCTGTGACTCCCCGGGAGCGCTTCCGGCCGGTCTGAGGGACACCACCGTCATCGGTCGCGAACCGCGGCTCGGACGGTCTGAGGTCGGCCCTTCCCCCCGTCGGAGTGCGCCGCGGTGACAAGGAGGCCCATGCGGCGCAGACGGTGCGCGGCGATCTCATCGGACCCGCCGGCCGCGAGAGCTCCGCCGGTCGCCGTGAGTCAGGCCAACTCTCGGAGCAACTCCCGCTCTCGGTCAGGATTCAGTCCCACCGGGAGCTGCCTCCGATGAGCGAGTTCGTGCTGGTGGGTCTGAAGCACGGTCTCGGCGAGAGGGCGCGGAGTCAAGCCTGCGTCCAGCGCTCTTGTCGGGTCGGCGGTCCCAACATTCAACCCGGGCCCCTCCCCTTCCCACAGCGGCAGCTCACCGCTGGTCAGCCCAGCTGCGATGAGTGGAGCGGGATTCACCCATACGAGCTCTGCATCTGGCGGGCCGACCACTTCAAGCAGGAGATCAAGGAAGTCGCCGAAGGAGAACGGGGGGACCGGCCAGCAGGCGTGAAAGTTTCCCCTCGTGGCCCGATGGCTCAAGAGCACCACGAACTCGGCTAGGTCGCGAGCGTCGATGATCTGAAACGGATTACCTGCCGGTCCTGGCGCCAGGATCCGACCGCCACGGGCGACCCGCTCAACCCACCAGGTGAATCGTCCGGTGTGATCCCAGGGGCCGACCACGTAGGTGGGACGTACCACGCATACGGGCACGCCTGCTTCGCCCGATGGTCCCCCGGCGACCGCGCCACCTCCGAACGCCCGGTGAGCTGCCAGCTCGCAGAGCGCCTTCAGCGCTCCGTACGTCTCGCCGTTCAACTCGTGGGTATCCGGATCCGCCATTGTGCGCAGCGCGGCGTCCTCCGAGAAGCCCGGCGTCACGTCCTCCCGGTAGGCGGAAGTTGAGGATATGTGCACGTACGCTCCGCCCCGGCCTCCCAGGGTGGACGCCAGTCTCGTCACCTGGCGCGGGAAGTACGCGGAGCAGTCGACGGTAGCGTCCCACTCGCCGGTCTCCAGGGCGGACAGGTCGTGGTCGCGATCGCCCAGCCGATGTTCCGCCTCGGGAAACAGGCCGTTATTGGTGCGCCCACGATTAAACAGCGTCACCTGGTCACCCGCCGCAATCGCGGCCTCGACGATGTGGCGGCCGACGAACTGCGTGCCGCCAATCACGAGCATCCGCATGGGCTGAGTATAGTGGCGCCCGGTCGAGCGTCCATCCGCAACTCTGGGACTGCGCAGGGCTGGGCCGGCTGATTCCACCGGCGCTGCCGGGGCGATCTGGCTACCCCTTCTGGGGGCCCACCGCAATGTGTATTTGTGACCGCATCGGAGATGCAGCCCCCTGCTCCGGCGGGGTGGATGCTCCTCTGGTCGGGCACAGGACCAAGGGCGCTGAGGTGTTCAGTTCGCGACCACGATGTGAACCGTGAACGGGGACTCTCCTTCCGTCGTCAACACGGCGGTGCCCGGTTCCATCGCCTGGAATCGGGCATTGACCAAATCTCCGATCTGCGGCAGGGCCACGTCCATCTTGAGCTGACGCAGCACGGCCTCATTGGAGTCCGTGACGATCTCCTGGGCCAGTTCGCGGGTTGAGGGGTTGGGCAGGGTCAGGACCACGGTGTCGCCGGCCAGGACCGTTATGGACCGACCGTTGTCGCTCTGGCCCACGGCGATGGTGACCCCACTTCCGACCGCGGGATCTGGGGTTGTGGCGGTCCTCTGGGGGGTAGTGGGCGAAGGCGTTCGGCCGCCGCTGGCCGTGGTCGGAGGTGCTGCGGAAGGCGAATTGGACGTTGCCAGTTCTGAGCCCCCGGAGCCTGCCGCACCGGCGCACCCACTCACCCCAAGCGCGACCCCCACGGAAAGGGCCAGCGCGATCCACAGGCCCGCGGCGGGCCACCGCCCAACCCAAGGCATGCGGGCAAAATAGCACAGCTCGGCCATTCCCGCCAGACCCCGCTCGGTGGTGGTGGGCGCCTCAGCTGCCTGGCTCGGACTTGCGGGCGCGAAGGCGGATGGGAACACCTGCGAAACCGAAGCGATCTCGTATTTGATTCTCCAGGTAGCGCGCGTAGCTGAAGTGCAGGAGGTCCGGGTCGTTGACGAACAGGGCGAAGGTGGGCACCCTGCTGCGGGCCTGCACCGCGTAGTAGAGATGCAGACGTCTCCCCTGGCGCCCACTGGGCGGCGGCCGGCGTATCAGGGACTCCCGTAGAAACTGATTGAGCACGGGGGTCGGGATGCGCACCTCGCGCGCCTTGCCCAGGGCTACTACCGCGGGCAGCAGGCGCCCCATTCCCCTCCCGGTGGTGGCGCTGGTGAACAGGATCGGGGTCCCCGGGGCGAAGTCGTAGGCGGAGCGCAGCTCCCGCAGCAGCGATCTGTCCTGGCGGGCGTCGGAGTCGAGCAGGTCCCACTTGTTGACGGCTATGAGGGTGGCGGCGCCTGCCTCTCTGGCGCGGCCGGCGATGTGCCGGTCCTGAGCCCGCAGCGGCGCGGTGGCGTCGACCACCAGGACCGCCACGTCGGCCCGTTCGACCACTCGCAGGGCCCGCAGAAGGCTGTAGAAGTCGGCGTCCTTGGTCGCGCTTGGCCGCTTCATGCCCGCCGTGTCCACCAGCAGAATCTCCGCCTCGGGGGTTGTGATCAGGGTGTCGACCGGATCGCGGGTGGTGCCCGAGACCGTGCTGACCAGCGAACGGTTGTCTCCGAGAACCGCGTTGAGGATGGATGACTTGCCCACGTTGGGTCGCCCCACGATGGCACACCGCAAGAGCGATTCGCCGCTCGGAGGCTTGGGCCCGGAGCCAGGGGCGACCTCCGCCATCCTGGTGACGATTCGATCGAGCAGGTCCCCGGTACCAGATCCCGACAGGGCGCTTATCTCCACCGGCTCGCCCAGCCCCAGGTGCAGGAACTCGTGGGTGAGACGCCTGTCGTCTCGACCTTCACTCTTGTTGGCGACAAGGACCACCGGCTGACGGGCGCGGCGCAGGAGGTCTACGACCTCCAGGTCCGCCGCTGTCACGCCCGCGCGGGAGTCGAGCACCAGGCAGATGATGTCGGCCTGGGAGAGGGCCAGTCTCGCCTGGGCCTGGGTGTTCGCCGGCAGGTCCCCCTCATCCCCGTCGCGGCTCACCCGGTCCAGGCCTGCCGTGTCCACCACCGTGAAGGCCGCTCCCCGCCACTCCACCGTGCCGTAGATCCGGTCCCTGGTGAGCCCGGGCTGTTCGGAGACGATCGCGCGCCGCTCTCCTATCAGCCGGTTGAAGAGGGTCGACTTGCCCACATTTGGCCGCCCCACGAGGGCGACCACCCCGACTGGGGTTGCCTGCTCGGGGTCGTCGCCATAGCGAACCCTCCTCCGGCTCCGGCCCACAGCTCTCACTCGGCCCTGGGGCACCTAGGCCTCGCTCAGTAGGGAGGAACCGGTCATGTCATCGGGCCGCGGGATGCCCAGAAGGTTGAGGACCGTTGGGGCGACATCCCGCAGGCCGCCCGGGGAGCTGAGACGAGCTCTGTCGTCGGTGACGATCAGGGGCACCTGGTTGGTGGTGTGCGATGTCATCGGGGTCACCCCGTCAGCGGCGAGCATCTGCTCGGCGTTGCCGTGGTCGGCGGTGATCACGACCACGTAGCCGGACTCCTGGGCGGCCGGTACTACCTGGGCCAGGCACCGATCCAGGCATTCGACCGCCGTGATCGTAGCCTTCAGATTGCCCGTGTGGCCGACCATGTCGGCGTTGGCGTAGTTCACCACCACCAGGGATGCGGTCCGCTTGCGAATGTGGTCCACCAGGGCTGCCGTGATCGCGGGAGCCGACATCTCGGGCTGCAGGTCGTACGTGGCCACCTTGGAGGAGGGGACCAGCAGCCGCTCCTCGCCCACCAGCGCCTCCTCTCTGCCGCCGTTTATGAAGTAGGTAACGTGGGCGTATTTCTCGGTCTCCGCGAGGTGGAACTGGGCCAAACCCGACGCGGAAACGACATCCCCCAGGGTGTCGCGCACCAGCGGCTTGGGAAATGCGACCGGGACGTCGAGGGTGTCGTCGAAGTTGGTGAAGGTGACAAGATCCAAATTCTGTGGGAGTGGGTCGCGCTCGAAGGGGGCGAATTCCCGGTCGAGCAGGGCATGGCACATCTCTCTGGCCCGGTCAGGCCTAAAGTTGCAGTGGATCACCACATCGCCGGCCCGGATCCCGGTCTGCGCCGAACCGGGCGCCACTATCGCCGCAGGTTCGATGAACTCATCGGTAGTGCCCTCGGCGTAGCAGCGGCGCACATAGTCGACCGCGCTGCCGAAGGTTCTCTCCCCGTGGCCGGTGAGGGTCAAATAGGCCCGTTCCAGGCGGTCCCAGCGCTGGTCGCGATCCATGGCGTAGTAGCGCCCGCTCACGGAGGCTATCTCCCCCACCCCCACCTTCCGGAGATCCCGCTCGAGTGCCTCCAAGAACCCGGCCCCCGACTCGGGCGGGGTGTCGCGACCGTCGGTGAAGGCGTGCACCTTGACGGAAGTCAAGCCTTGGCGCCGGGCCAGCTCGCACACAGCCACCAGATGGTCCTGGTGGCTGTGGACGCCGCCCGGTGACACCAGCCCCAGGATGTGGAGGTTGGAGCCACGGGAGAGGACCTGCCTCATGGCCTCGAGGAGGACCGGATTGTCGAAGAATGACTGGTCCTCGATGGCCGCCGAGATGCGGGTCAGGTCCTGCAGCACCACCCGGCCGGACCCAATCGTGAGATGGCCGACCTCGGAGTTGCCCTGCTGTCCCCGGGGAAGCCCCACGGCCATGCCGCTGGCGTCCAGGAGGGTGTGAGGAAAGCTCTCCATAAGACGGTCCAAGTTCGGGGTGCCGGCGACCCTGATGGCGTTCCCGGGGCCCTCCGGCGCGCAGCCGAAGCCATCGAGGATCACCAGAACCGCGCGCTCCCAAGTCACCTGTTCAAACCCTCTTCAGTCTTTGCCTTCGCCCGGACACCGATTCACCGCCGACCGTTGGGACACCGTCCCAAGGGCCATCCACTACGAGCTCCGACCCTGGTCAGGCCAGGACCGGAGCTGCCGCCACGATGCCGCAGAATTCGGCCGCGTTCAGGCTTGCCCCACCGACCAGGGCACCGGACACGCCCTCCGCCCCCAACAGAGCTGGGGCGGTCCTGGCGGTGACGCTCCCACCATATAGGATGCGGACCTGATCGGCCGCTCCCGAGGCCGCCTCCTCAATTACCGATCTCAGCATGCCCGCTGCCTCCGCGATGTCCGAGGGGTCAGCCGCGGCCCCGGATCCGATCGCCCACACCGGCTCATAGGCAACGGTGCAGCGAGCGATGCGGTCTTTGCCGAGTCCCATAAGGCCGCTGCGGCACTGCCTGGTCAATACCTCCTCTGTCCTGCCCGCATCTCTCTCCTCACGAGTCTCCCCCAGAGCCAGGACCGCTCGCATCCCGGAGCGGAGCACGGCCTCGAGCTTGGCTCGGACCTGCTCGTCAGTCTCCTGAAACAGCACCCGGCGCTCACTGTGGCCCACAAGGGTGTATTGGCACCACTCGGACAGCATTGGGGCCGACACCTCGCCGGTGTACGCTCCGGCGTCCTCCCAGTGGCAGTTCTGCGCGCCCAGTGACACCCTGCTGTCCTGCCCCACCACGGAGTGGACCGGGCCGAGGGCTGGATATGGGGGGATAAGGAGGACGTCGGCAAGTGGCCTCTCCGGGAGCAGATCCAGAATCTGGCGAGCCAGAGCCCGGGCTTGCCGGGGAGACTCGTTCATCTTCCAGTTGCCAGCGATCAGCTGCCTCATCGGCCGACCATCAAAGTCGTGTTCATGCCCGTTACTCGTCCCCGACATTCAGGAGCGCGACCACTCCCGGCAGTTCCCTGCCCTCGAGGAATTCCAGGGTCGCCCCTCCGCCGGTGCTGACGTGGGTGAACTGGGCGGTCAAGGAGAGCTGGACTAGTGCGGCCTGCAGGTCACCACCTCCGGTGACGCTGATCGCCTGACTCTTGGCGATCGACTCCGCCACGAGCCTGGTCCCGTTGGAGAACTGGGGGCGCTCATACACCCCTAGCGGGCCGTTCCAGACCACGGTGCCAGCCTGTCGCACGAGCCCCTCCCACTCGGCGGCGGTCCCCTCGCCAATGTCCAGCAGCATCTCATCGTTGGAGATGTCCGTCACCGGGCAGCGCCTTACATCCTCGGCGCCTGCGTCGAGACCGGGCGCGACCACGGCGTCGATGGGGAGGTGGAAGCCGAGACTCAGTGCGCCGGAACGGGCCTGGATCTCATGGGCCATGGGCACGAACTCCTCCTCCACCAGCGAACGGCCCACCCTGACGCCCTGCGCCTCCAGGAATGTCGCGGCCATCGCCCCACCGAGGCACAGGCCATCGATTCGCGGCAGCAGGTGGTTGATCACCCCGAGCTTGGTGCTGAGCTTGCTCCCACCCATGATGGCCAGCAGGGGCCGTTTCGGATGGTCCAGGATTCCGCCCAGCTGCTCCAGCTCCTTTGCCATCAGTCGCCCCGCATATGCGGGCAGAAAGTGGGTCACTCCCTCGGTCGAAGCGTGGGCCCGGTGGGCGCTGCCGAAGGCGTCATTGACGTACACCGTGGCCAGAGCGGCCAGCTGCCTGGCGAAGACGGGGTCGTTGGCCTCCTCCTCGGGCAAAAAGCGTACGTTCTCCAGCAGCAGCAGCTGCCCGGGCCGAAGGTCTCGGACCAGCTTGGTCGTGCGTTCGCCCACAACCTCGGGGCTTGTCGCAACCGGAGCCTGGATCAGACTCCGCAGCCGCTCTGCGAGAACCTCCGTGCTGAGTGCTGGCACGACGTGGCCCTTGGGCCGGCCCAGATGAGTCGCCAGCACCACCGCCGCCCCCCGCTGCAACAGCTCCTGGATGGTGGGAAGAGCAGCCCGGATGCGGCTGTCGTCGCGGATCCTCCCCTCGGCGTCGAGAGGGACGTTGAAATCGACTCGCAGCAGAACCGTGGCGCCCTCCACTGGGGCTTCGTCCAATCCCGCCTTGCGCAAGGTGGCCATGCCCGCTGCCTCAGTGCCCCATCGTTTCGGCGACTAGCTGGCAGAGGTCCGCCACCCGGCACGAGTAGCCCCACTCGTTGTCGTACCAGGCCAGGACCTTCACCAGGCGATCCCCCGACATCAGGGTCGATGGGGCGTCCACGATCGAGGAGTGCGAGTTCCCCGCGAAGTCGATGGAGACCAGGGGCTCGTCCTCCACCGCCAGGATCCCATTGAGCTCCCCGGCTGCTGCCTCCCTCAGGGCTGCGCCCACCTCCTCCACGGTCGCCCGACGGGTCAGGGTGGCCGTCAGATCTACCAGTGAGACGTTGGGTGTGGGGACTCGGATCGCCATGCCCTGGAACTTCCCCGTCAGCTCCGGCAGGACCAGAGCCGCCGCCTTGGCGGCGCCCGTTGAGGTGGGAATCATGGAGAGGGCCGCCGCCCTGGCCCGACGCGGGTCCTTGTGGGGGGCGTCCAGCAGCCTCTGGTCGGAGGTGTAGGAATGGATCGTGGTCATGAGGCCGTTGTCGATGCCGAACGTGTCGCTCAGCACTTTGGCCATCGGGGCCAGGCAGTTGGTGGTGCAGGACGCGTTGGAGATTATGTGATGAGCCGCCGGGTCGTAGCGGCGGTGGTTGACGCCCATCACCACCGTGATGTCCTCACCCTTCGCAGGCGCCGTGATGATCACCTTGCGAGCCCCCCCGGGATCGATGTGCCCTCGGGCCTTGTCGGCCCCGGTGAAATGCCCGGAAGCCTCGATGACGATCTCAACCCCGAGCCTGCCCCAGGGGAGGGTCTGGGGACTGGCCTCGGACAGGACCGCCAACTCCTTGCCATCCACCACGAGCCCGGCACCGCCAACCTCGACCGTGCCCGGGTAGGGCCCGATGATGGAGTCGTGCCGCAACAGGTGGGCCAGGACCTCGGGCACCGTGATGTCGTTGACCGCCACGACCTGAAGGCCCTCGTGATCGCGCAGGGCGCGCAACACGTTGCGGCCTATCCGGCCAAAGCCATTGATACCGACCTTGACTGTCATGGCTCTCCTCCATACGACCCTCTCGGCCGACCTCGGCCGAGTATAGGTCCGACATCAACCGTCATCAGGCGCTCACCTCTCCTAGTTTCCAGTTCATGGGCGCAGCGCCGTCAGCGTGCTCTCACCGCTGGTGAACCCGAGATTCCCCTCGTCAGGGAGCTCCCGGTGCCAGCGCAGGGCGGGGATGCCCTGCTCGCGCAGGCGCGCCCACAGCTCCTCGGTCAGAGCCACGGAGCGGTGGTATCCGCCGGTGCAGCCTATTCCAATCCGCACCAGTTGGCGGCCCTGGGCGGACCAGAGCGGCATTCGCCCCATCACCACCTGCTCCAGGTCGCGCAATAGCGGCGCCGTCTGCGGTTGGTCCAGGATGAAGCGCCTGACCGGCGGGAAGAGCCCGGACAGCGGCCGCAGCTCCTCAATCCAGTAGGGATTGCTCAGGGTCCTGGCGTCGAAGCACCAGTCCAAATCCTGAGGAATTCCGTTGGGATAGGCGAAGGACTGGACCACCACGATCGGCTCCGAGCTGACGCCCAATCCGGCAAGGGCCAGGTCGCAGGCCCGGCGTCTCAGCCAGATCTGCCCCTGACCACCACCGTCCAGCACAATGCGCGACCGGATCCGCAGCCCCCGCTGCCTCTGGCGGCAGGTCTGGAGGAGGGAGAGAGCGTCTGGGAGCGACGGCACGGAGTCCAACCCGGCGAGTCCCGCCAGACACTCTTCAAGTCTTGCCTCGACGCGGATCAGCAAACTCCAGCTTCCGCCGTCAGCCGCCTCCTCCACCGTCGGAGGACCGGCCCAGGGAAGGGTGGCGTCCCAGCACCGCGCTGCAACCCCACCCGCCTCCAGTCCCCTGCGGACCTCCTCGAGCCCACTTCCAGGCAGGCCGAAGACCAGCGCCTTCGGCTTTGCCTGGGGCGATCGAACAGCGCCCTCTCCGCTCAGAGGATCTCCTTGATTGCCGCTGCCACCGGCCGGGTCACCCCCGGCACCGCGACCAGATCGGCGATGGACGCCTCCTTGATCGCCGCCACCGACCCGAACGCCTGCAGCAGCGCCCGCTTGCGCTTCGGGCCCAAACCGCCGACCTCGTCCAGGCGCGACCGCAACCCTGCCTTCTGGCGGCGCGCGCGATGCCGGGTGATGGCGAACCGGTGCGCCTCGTCACGGATCCGCTGCACCAGAAACATCGCCTGGCTTCCTTGTTCCAGATGGACGGGCTCTCCGCCCTCCACGCGATGCAGCTCCTCGAAGCGCTTGGCGAGGCCGAAGTGGGGGATCTGGTCTACCTGGAGCCGCACCATTGCCCTGTGCGCCGAGGCCAGCTGCCCCTCCCCACCGTCCACGATCACCAGATCGGGGATCACGCCCAGGCTTCCGTCCTGATCCTGCTCCAGAACGTGGGCGAAACGGCGGGAGATCACCTCCTCCATGCTGGCAAAGTCATTCGGCCCCTCCACGGTCTTGATGCCGAAGATCCGATAGTCGGAGACCTTGGGCCTGCCGTCCACGAATACGACCATTGACCCAACGCTCTGCTGGCCCATGGTGTTACTGATGTCGTAGCACTCCATCCGCACCGGCGGCGCCTGCAACCCGAGCTGGGAGCAGAGATCGGCCAGTGCGGCGTCACTCCTCGCCTGGTCAAAGTCCTGAGTCACCACCGATTGAGCAAGCTCGGCCTCAGCCGTCTCCTCGGCCCGCGCCAGAAGCTCGCGAAAAGTGCCTCGCCTGGGGACCCTCAGGTCCACTCTGGTCTGGCGCCGCGCTTCCAGGTACTGGCCGATGAGCAAGGCATCGTCGGGACGGGTGGGGAGCACCACGATCCGGGGAACGACCGGGGTCCCCGCATAGAACTGCCCCAGAAAGCTGGAGATTATCTCCTCTCTGCTCATCCCCTGCACACCCTCCAAGGGGTGTCGCGTGACCCCCTGGAGGCGGCCCTCCCGGATCGAGAGGACCGCCACCATGCCCTGGGTCGAGTTCGTCGCCAATCCGAACACGTCGACCTCCGACCCCAGGCGGGGCGAGGTTATCTGCTCGTCCGTCAGCTTGCGCACGGCGCGCACCCGATCTCTCAGGGCGGCGGCGCGTTCGAAGTCGAGCTCCTCGCTGGCCCGTGCCATGGCCCGCTCCAGCCGCTCCACCACGACCTCTGTGTGTCCCGACAGAAAGGCCGCAGCGTCGTCAAGAAGCTGCTGATAGCCGTCCCTGTCGATGAGCCCGGCGCAGGGCCCGGCACAGATCCCTAGGTGGAAGTCCAGGCAGACCCGACCCCGCTTGAACATGGGATCGGGGCAGCCCCGGAACGGGACCGCGGCCCGCAGTTCCCGTATCGACCGGCGCAGCACCTTGGCATCGGTGTAGGGGCCGAAGTACCGAGCTCGGTCCTGGGCGAGGCGCCTTGTGAATCCCGGCCTCGGAAACTCGGCGGGCGCCGATCTGGCCGATTCATACACGACAACCTCTGGAATTCTGAAGTAGAGGTAGTTCTTGTCATCCTTGAGGCGTACGTTGAAGCGCGGGTGGTGGCGTTTGATCAGGGTGTTCTCGCTGATCAGAGCCTGCTGCTCGGTGCCCGTCGCAACCACTTCGAAGTCCGCGACCTGCTCGACCAGCCTTCTGGTCCTAACCGGGTGCGCCGAGATCGCGGTGAAGTAGCTGCGCAGCCGGTCCCGCAAAGAGGCGGACTTTCCGACGTAGATGACCTGCCCGGCGGCGTTGCGGAAGATGTATACCCCAGGGCTCCTGGGAGCGGCCCGCAGACGGGCCCGGAGCAGGTCGGGTCGTCGGATCAGGGGCGCCGGCCCGCCTGAGGTTGCGCTGGATCGAGCGGACTCCCCCTGCTCCAGGTCGGTCTCACCACTTGGTCTCGCGGAGGTGGCCACAGTCCGAGGTTAATGGATGCCCAGCGCGCCCAGCGCCATGAGCGCCAGAAGGAGGACGGTGCAGACCGCCATCAACAGGACCAGGGTGATGCAGGCCCCACGCTGCCAGCCCTGGAAGGTGGACGGCCGTCGGGGCTCCCGGTCCATCTGGTTCAAACCGCCACCTGCGCCAACCTGCCGCGAGCCGACGTCGGGCGTTCCCGTGCCAGCAGCGGCTTAAGGAACTTGCCGGTCGGAGACCCGGCCCGCTTGGCAACAGCCTCCGGGGTGCCCTCGGCGACCAGCTCTCCACCTCTGTCACCGCCCTCCGGGCCGAGTTCCACCAGCCAGTCGGCGCTCTTCAGGACATCCAGATTGTGCTCGATCACGACCACCGTGTTGCCCTGGTCCACGAGCCGGTGCAGCACCTCGAGCAGGCGCCCCACGTCCGCGAAGTGGAGCCCGGTCGTGGGTTCGTCCAGGATGTACAGCGTCCTGCCCGTGCTGCGCCGCGAAAGCTCGGTCGCGAGCTTCACCCGCTGCGCCTCGCCGCCACTGAGCTGAGTCGCGGGCTGCCCCAGGTGCACGTAGCCGAGGCCGACGTCCACCAAGGTCTGGAGCTTGCGGGAAATCCCCGGCTGGTTGCGGAACACCT
>DAHWNZ010000053.1:0-18892 GCA_027339635.1 Candidatus Dormiibacterota bacterium | reverse complement strand
ACGGGCGTCACCATCGTCGCCCTCACCATCTATCTCAAGTACGTGAGCCGGGGCAAGTTGCGCTGGGGTGACGCCGGCCGGGGCCAGGCGGTGTCACTCATCACGGTCGGAGTCGCCATCTCTCTCATCATGGCCCTGATGGGGTTCATCAGGGAGAACAGTCGCGGGCCCTTCCTGATCACCAACCACATGCTGATCAACCAGCAGCAGAACTTCTCGCCACCATCGAGCACCGGGCCAGCGCTCAACGGGCCCGCCAGCAACATAGGGGTGTCCGTCATCCTGCCGGTGGATCCGCACCCGTGAAGCTGGTGTTTCGGCCCGTTCGCAAGGCGGCGGACGAGTTCGCCGAGGTCACCAAGCCCCCGCTGTCCAGGACGATGGAGACCTACTTGGAGATGCACTCCTTTGGTTTCCCCGATCGCCCCACCCCGGCCAACCTGCCGGTTTCGGTCAGGGTTGCCGCCGCGGGCAAGCTGATCCACGAGCGGGTCTCCATCCTCAGTGACCTCCTGCGGCGGCTGGAGAACATCGGCTGGGATGTGCACACCGAAGGCGACCTCGTGGTGGTGAGCAACGAGCTCTCGACGGAGGAGGGGTGGGAAGTTCTGCGCCGGGAGGGGATCAGCGACCATGTCATGGGTCTGGCGGAGCGCGGGTCGGACCGGCTGCCGAGCAAGGGTCTGGCCGGCGGGGGGGAGACCCCGGACCCCTACGAGGCGTACCTTCCGTAGGGATTCACCGGGCCCGGCAGGCTTGCCACCGTTCGCGTCGAGACCCCAGGCCGCCGGGAAGATGGACATCCTGAGAGGTCGCCAGGGTGGGGTGTGATCTGCTGGGCCATGGGCTCGGGCCTATGGGCTACTGGAACAGATGGATCGCGGACGCTCCCTGCGTCACGAACGGGGCATTCACCAGCCAATCACCCGCATTGCCCTCTTCGACCATCTGCACCTTGACGTACCGGGTGCTCTCGTAAGGCACCAGGACCGCCACCGTGGCCTCGGCGTCCGCCGCGTTGACCATGTGGATCGAGACGATCTTGAAGCGCGCCTTGGTCGCCTTGACCCCGTTGAAGAACGCTATGAACGGGGTCTGGTCCTCGGCGGGGTTGGTGAGGAGGGTGTAAGCGTAGACGACGGAGTGAGCGTGGACGTCGGTCAAAAAATACTCCAGAGCGGACCGCGGCGCCACCGTCGGACTGGCGCAGCCGGCCAGCAAGCTGCCGCCCACCACCACGGCGGCAAGGCCGGCCAGCCCGGGGAGTCGCAGGCGCCTAACCCGTGACGACAACACGTCCCAGCATTCCCGGGTGCAGGGTGCAGTAGTAGTCGTAGACCCCTGGGGCGAGGAACTTGACGGCCCATTTGTAGCCAGCCCCTCTGGTGGGGGAGTTCACCAGCTCCTGATCCACCCACCACACGTTGTGCTGGTCGTAGTGGTCGGTCCAGATCCACTCCACGGTCGAGCCCACCGGCACCGTGAGGCTCTCGGGCACGAACTCCCCGACCGTGTTCACGTTGTGGTAGATGATGACCTTGTAGTCCGGGTTCGTCGGCGGCTTCGGCAGCACGACCAGGGAGAGCGTGCTGTTGGACTGCTTGACCTGAGTTCCAGGGGCCGTGAGGATGTGAGCGTCGGTGGGGTCCCCGACATCTCCGAAGGCGCCGCAACCGGCCACCAGAACGGTGACAAAGAGCGCCAGCAGTGCCCAGGCCCATCGTGATCCGTGCAGGCGCCTGGCGCCCTCGAGATGGCGAACCGACATGCTGCCAGGATACCGGGACCGGTGGGCGTGCTGCCTGCTACGCCTCGAACGGAGAACATGTATGCCGTGAAGACCAACAGCTTCGGAATCCCCAAGACCCCCAGGCAGCGGGCCCTCGCCGCCCTGGAACTGCTGCGCCAAACCTATCCTGCGGTCTGCGCCCTCCAACATTCCAGCCCACTCGAGCTGCTGGTGGCGACGATTCTGTCCGCGCAGACGACCGACGAACGGGTCAACCAGGTGACCCCTGCCCTGTTCGCACGCCTGCGGACAGCTGCCGACTATGCCGAGGTGGACACGGCTGAGCTCGAGGGTCTGATCCATTCCACCGGTTTCTTCCGCGCCAAGGCCCGCTCTCTCAAGGCCCTGGGGCTCACCTTGGAGACGGAGTTCGGCGGCCGGGTGCCCTCCTCGATGGCCGAGCTTGTGCGGCTTCCCGGGGTCGGCCGGAAGACCGCGAACGTGATTCTGGGAGTGGGATTCGGCGTCCCTGGATTCCCCGTCGACACCCACGTGATCCGGATCACAAACCTCCTTCGCATCGTCAAGACCAGGGACCCCGTCCAGATCGAGGCCAAGGTCTGCAAGATGGTCCCAAGCTCAGAGTGGACAGATTTCAGCCTGCGCCTCATAGCCCACGGGAGGGCCGTTTGTGTCGCCAGGCGGCCACGATGCCAGCAGTGTCCTATGGGGCTGTGGTGTCCATCGTCCAGTACCGGCGGGACCGCGACCGGCTGCTAGCGGTCCTGAAAGCGCGGCGCCCGCCTCTCCTTGAACGCGCTCCACCCCTCCGCCGCATCCTCGCTTCCCATCGACTCGCCTTGGGCCGCGGTCTCGAACGCCAGGGCCGCCTCGAAGCTCGCGCCGTCCTCGGCCAGGTTCAGGGTGCGCTTGAGATCGCGCACCACGGATCTGGGGTAGGCTGCGATCTCCTCCGCCCACTTCAGCGCCTCCTCAACCAGGCGATCAGGGGGGACCACGGCGTTGGCCAATCCCAGCTCCAGGGCACGGTCGGCCAGGACCGGCCTTCCCAGCAATAGAAGCTCCCGAGCCGCCGCCGTCCCTGCGATCCTGGTCGCCAGCCAGCTGCAGCCGCCCCCGGGATGGATTCCCAGGCGCAGGAAGGGAGCCGCCAGCCGTGCCCCCTCGGCGAGGATCCGCAGGTCGCAGCTGAGAGCGAGATTGAGGCCCGCACCCACCGCCGGCCCGTTGACCGCGGCGATCGTCGGAATCGGGAGTTCGCGCAGGTCCAGGAAGGCTCTGTAGTACCCGGCCAGCAGGCCCCTGCGCTCAGCAGGTGTCTCGGCCCCGGCGGTGAGCGCGCCCAGGTCCGCGCCGGCGCAGAACGCCGAACCTGCCCCGGTCACAACGACCACCCGCGCCAGCGCTTGGGACGCGGCCTCCGCCACTGCGGAACGCAGCTCTGCCGCGAGGTCAGCGGTGAGCGCGTTGCGCTGCTCCGGGCGCTGCAGCGTGATCAGAACGACGCCAGAGCTGAGCAGCTGGCTGCTGACTCCCCTGTCCCGCGGCGTTCCCGCATCCACCTCTCGAGCATAGTCCGAGCCGAGCAATTCGTGCCGCCCTTCCGGTCCTGCCCAACTGGGACCAAGTGATTCCACGGGTGCTTGGGGCCGCTTGCGAGGGTAGACTCAGAGTCCTAGAGCAGGTGGCCAGCCGAGCCCGGAGTCACGAAGGGGAATCAGAGGGTAGATGAACCAGCCCGCGCCATACCTCCACTGGGCTTTCATCCTGATCTCGCTTCCCAACCTCGGGGTCATCGTGTTCATGATCGTTCTGTTCGTGCTGGCGCTCTTCCTGCCGTTCCCCGGCCGGAGCCGGCGGCGCCGGAGCTATCAGGAGCGCGATCGTGAGCGGTGAGCCCGGGCGGCCCTCCGCGAAGGAGAGTTCTAGCGCCTCCCGCAGCTGGACCGTCCTGGTGCGCCGTCGCTTGGAGCGGGAGCTGCCTCTGGAGCATCTGCTCCCTGACGAGGAGCCGGCCTACGTGGGCTCGTGGGTCTACATCTTTGGAGTCGTGACCATTGCCTGTCTGATCCTGGTGGTCACGAGTGGGGTGATCCTGGCCTTCTTCGGACCTCAATGGTGGCACGTGTCGCCGCAGGGGCATTTCGTCAACAGCGTCCACTTCTGGTCCGTGCAGATGTTCTTCATCTTCATGGTGCTGCACCTGTGGGGCCAGTACTTCGCCCAGGGCTGGCGCGACGGCCGGGCCGCCACCTGGATGGTGGGAGTGGTCATCTTCCTAGTCGCGGTTGTGACCGCCTTCACCGGGTACATCTCCCAGCAGAACTTCGACTCCCAGTGGATCGCGGTCAACGCGAAGGATGCGGTCAACGCGACCGGAGCCGGCGCCTTCTTCAACGTCCTCAACTTCGGTCAGATGTACGGACTGCATGTCGTTTTGTTTCCGCTGGCCGTCGTCGGCCTGGTCGGATTCCACGTGATCCTGGTCCGGCGCAAGGGGGTGGTCAGGCCTCCTCAGGAGTCGCCGCGGTGAGCGGGCGCCCGGGCCAGTCCCAGGCGGAGTACTACCGCGGGGTCCCGACCGCTCCCTACGACCTGATCAAGGAGATCTCGGTTGTGCTGGTCGTGATGCTGGTCGTGGTCCTGGCCCTGGCCTTCTTCCTCTCATCGCCGGACGTCCCGCCGGTGACCGTGCAGAGCTGGGCGGAGGCCCAACCGTTGGGTCTCCTGCAGACCGCCACCTCCGAGTTGCAGGGCACCAGCTTCAGCGCCGACTACGGCCCGCCCTACAACCACGGCAGCGGCGCCATCCAGACCCTGGGCCCGCTACAACCCCAGGTGTGGGCCGGAATCCACCAGCCGGTCGACCCGGCCCGAGACGACGTCCTCGCCCCACTGCGGCTGGCCAGCGTGGGCAGGCCCCAGCTCAAGGTGGCCCTGGACAGCTTCGAGGCGGCCCCCGCGGGCCTGAAGCACAGCTGGCTCAACGCCTATGCCGCCGCCCTGCAGAGAGCCAGGTCGGTTGGACCGACGGTGACCGTCCCCACCGGTTCCTACGGCCCGGTCAACACGATGATGCAGGGCCTCTTGGAGGACGCCCGGTCCGGTGCTCTGGACTCCCTGCTGATGCAGAGCGGGCAGTTCTACGACACCAATTACACCGGGCCGCTGCTCTTCCTTGGGGACGGAGACTACTTCACCGACCTGGCCGCTAGTCAGAAGCTGAATGGAACCCAATGGGGGATGATGAACGAGACCGGGCGCTATCCCGGACAGTCGTGGCTATGGCTCTACACGTTCTGGTACCAGATCCCCCCCTTCTCCACGGCCTCCAACGCCGATCTCATGGTGGTGTTGATCATGGGGTTCCTCTCAACCCTGCTGGTCTTGGTGCCGTTCATCCCGGGTCTTCGCGACCTGCCGGCGTGGCTCCACCTTCCCCAGCTGGTGTGGCGCGAGCACTACGCGCTGCTGCGTTCGTCGGGGAGGCGCTCAAAGGGACCCTGACCCCGGTCTCTCCCGCCCTGGCCGTTGGTATACTCCCCATCCGGCCGGACCGGTCCTGACCATCCGCGAGGTGGAGATTGGCTGAAGGCACATTCGCGCGCGCGGTGATCCTCGCCGGGGGGCGGGGTAACAGGATGCGGTCCTCGCTGTCCAAGCCCCTTCACCAGGTTGGTGGACTGCCCATGATCGAGCATGTCCTGCGGGCGGCACGCGCCGCGGGAGCCGAGCTGCCGATTGTGGTCGTGCCCGCCGACGACCCCGAGCTGGAGCGCCATCTCCAGGGCAGGGCGGTGGCTGCGGTCCAGCCACAGCCGCGAGGAACTGGCGACGCTCTCTTGGCGGCCAGGGCCGCTTTGGGCACCTGCGAGAACGTGTTGGTGCTGCCGGCCGACATGCCCCTGGTCTCTTACGAGACCGTGACCAACCTGCTTGCCGCCCACCGCGCATCCGGAGCGGCGGCCACCGTGCTCACCGCCTTGGCCCGGGATCCCTCCTCCTACGGCCGGATCGAACGAGACGCGACGGGTCGCCTGATCGGGATCGTGGAGGCGGCCGATGACAGCAGGAGGACGGGTCCGGCCGAGGTGAACGGCGGTCTCTATGTCTTCAGCCTTCCGGAGCTGTGGGAGGTGCTGAGTCGCATCTCAACGGCAAACTCCCAACAGGAGCTGTATCTGAGCTGGGTGCCTCAGAACCATCCGGGGGAGGTCTGCCTGGTGCATGCTCCCAGCGAGGAGGAGGTGCTCCAGGTCAACGACCGCGTGCAGCTGGCGGCGGCGGAGGCCGCCATGCGCCAGAGGACCCTGCGGCGCCTGATGCTGTCGGGGGTCACCGTGGTCGACCCCGGGTCGACCTGGGTCGACTGTGAGGTCCAGGTTGGCAGGGATACCACGATCCACCCGGGCACGGTCCTGCGGGGCGCCACCAAGGTCGGGGAGCGGTGTGAGCTGGGGCCCTTCGCCGAGTTGGACTCGTGCGAGATCGGGGACGGTTGCCGCATCGGCCGTTCCGTCCTGCGAGGCTGTAAGCTGGACGACGAGGTGGATGTGGGGCCGTTCAACCGGGTCCGCCCGGGGACGCAGCTTGGAAGGCACAGCCACCTTGGCACCTTCACCGAGGTGGTGCGGAGCAGGATCGGAGTCGGAAGCCAGGTGCCGCACCTGAGTTATGTGGGCGACGCTGAACTGGGAGACGATGTGAACGTGGGTGCGGGCACCATCACGGCCAATTTCGACGGGCGCGCCAAGCACAGGACCGTCGTTGAGGACGGAGCCAGGCTCGGCAGCGACACCATCCTGGTGGCCCCGATCCGGGTGGGCAAGGGGGCCTACACGGGAGCGGGCTCGGTGCTCACCAGCGACGTTCCAGACGGCGCTTTGGGAGTTGCGCGGAGCCCCCAGCGCAACCTGCCAGGGTGGTCGGCTCGGCACAGACCTGACACTCGGCCGGTGGCTGATGTGGCCCGGGAGGAGGAGGGGTGAGGGGTGCCGACGGGCCCCTGATGTTGCTCTGCGGGACGGCCAACCCCGAGCTGGGACGGCGCATATCCGAGGAGGTTGGGGTGGCGCTGGCGCCGATGGAGATCACCCGCTTCGCGGACGGTGAGTTCGACGTCCGCATCGGGGAGTCCGTGCGTGGCCACGACGTCTTCGTGATCCAGCCCACCTGCCCGCCGGTGAACGACAACTACATGGAGCTCTTCGTGATTCTGGACGCTCTGCGCCGGGCCAGCGCGGCTCGCATCAACGCCGTTCTTCCCTACTACGGATATCAGCGCAAGGAGAAGAAGACCAGAGCGCGCGATCCCATATCCGCCAAGCTGATGGCCAACTTCCTCCAGGTGGCCGGAGCGGAGCGCATGATCGTGCTCGACCTCCACGCCGAAGCCATCCAGGGATTCTTCGACATCCCGGTGGACGCTCTCACTGCGAGCAAGATCCTGGCCAGTCATGTGCGTTCCCGGCACGGGCGTCAGCCGATCGTGGTGGTCTCTCCCGATGTGGGCGGCACCGCGCGGGCGCGTGCCATCGCCAGGTTGCTGGAGTCGCCGCTGGCGATAATCGACAAGCGTCGCCCCAGGGACGACGACGTCGAGGTGCTGAACGTCATCGGAGATGTCCAGGACAGCACCTGCGTCGTCGTTGACGACCTCATATCCACGGCGTCCACCCTGGCGGGGGCGGCCCACGCCCTCAAGGAGGGAGGGGCCCGGTCGGTCGACGTGCTGGCGACCCACGGGGTTCTGAGCGCAGGCTCGCTCGATCGGCTGACCGAGGCGTTCGTCGACGAGGTGGTGGTGACCGACACCATCCCGCTGTCGTCGGACGCGGCCCGCAACGACAAGGTCAGCCAGGTATCCGTCGCCCCCTTGATCGCGGAGGCGATCGTCCGGATTCACGAAGGCAGGTCGGTATCCGCGCTGTTTCGGTAGTTGAATCCGGCTGCTAAACTCAAGGCGAAGATGGGCGCTGGCTCACCCCCGGGTCGATTACGCAGACCTTGGCGCCGCGCCCCCAACCGCGGCCTCCTCCGCTGCGCAGCCAAGTGTGAGACAAACACGCCGCCGATGGCCCCCTTGAGCCCGGTGGGACTACCAACATGACCGTCTGGCTGATAGCGGTTCTGGTGGTGGCGCTCATTCTGGCGGCGCTCTCCGCAACCGCGGAGACCTCGCTCACCTCGGTCAGCAGGTTCCGGGTGCGCGCGAGGGCCGAGGAAGGGGACAGGCGGGCCCTGCAGATAGAGCGCCTGCACGCCAATCCCGGAGGCTATCTCGGGGCGATCCTGGTCACCAACACCTTAGCTCTGATGCTGGCATCATCCTCGGCAACCCTGCTGGCGGCTCTCCACTTCGGGACCGGCGCCGGGTTCTGGTCAGCCGTTGCCCTCTCCGTGCTGGTCCTGCTGTTCTGTGAGATCGGGCCCAAGGCCTACGCGCTCCAGCACAACTACCAGGTGGCACGGCTGATGGCCCCGTCCGTCACGGTCGCCACCAGGATCCTGGCCCCGCCCGTCGTCGCTCTGACCTGGATGACATCCTGGTTGACCCGGCTGCTGCCCGGAGAGGGCGGTCGGGGGACTCCGTTTCTGACGGAGGATGAGCTCAAGGCGCTGGTCTCCGCCAGCTCCGATGAGGGCGTGGTTGAAGAGGAGGAGCGGGAGATGATCCACGGGGTCCTGGAGATGACGGACAAGCCCGTCCGGGAGGTGATGGTGCCCCGGGTGCAGATGGTCGCTCTGCCCCACGACGCCACCGTGGAAGAGGCGGTGCAGGTGGTGTTGGAACACGGCCACAGCCGTATCCCCGTGTACCAGGAGACGGTGGACAACATAGTCGGGATCGTCTATGCCAAAGATCTTCTCCGGGCTCGGGCGGGCAGCGGTCCGGCACCACCAGAGATCCAGGAGTTGGCCAGACCCGCAACCTTCGTCCCCGAGGCGAAGAAGCTTGGGGACCTGCTTCAGGAGATGCAGTTGGCGAAGGTGCATCTGGTCATGGTGGTGGACGAGTACGGAGGAACCGCTGGGCTCATAACCATAGAGGATGTCCTGGAGGAGATCGTCGGCCCGATCCGGGACGAGTACGACCTATCCGAGCAGGAGGAGATCCAGTTGATCTCACCATCCGAGGCGCTGCTCTCGGCTTCAGCGAGTCTGGATGACGTCAATGACATCCTCCAGCTCCACTTGGAGGGGGAGGACTTCGATTCCGTTGGGGGGCTGGTCTACTCCCTGCTGGGGCGGATCCCGACCGTCGGCGAGCAGGTCGATGCCGGCGATGGCCTGACCATCACTGTGGAATCGATCGAGCGCCAGGCAATCCAGACCGTCCGGTTGACCAGCGAACACCCATTCGCGGTCGCCCTCGAGGATCACCAGGGACGGGATGAGCTGTCCTCGTCCCGTTCCGCCGGTACCGGCTGACCGGCGTGCCCTCCGCCTACTCCGACGAGGGGATCGTGCTCCGCCGCCGGGTTTTCGGAGACGCGGACCGGGTGCTGGTCATCCTCACCAAGGAGCACGGCAAGGTCAGCGTCATGGCCCGTGGAATCCGGCGGGCCAGGGCGCGCAACGCCGCCGGGATGGACCTTCTGGCCCGCTCTCAACTGCAGCTCATCCCGGGACGCAACATGGCAACCCTGGCCCAGTCCAAGCCGGTGATGGCCGGCCCCACGGGAGAGGACATCACCCGCCTCGCCTGTGCCGGGGTGCTCGCGGAACTCGTCGATGCGACGGTCGAGGAGGGGCACCCCGAGCCGCGTGTATACGAGATCCTGGCCTCAGCCGCGGACAGGATCAGCTCTGCCGCGTCCGATCCCCGCCTGGCCCTGGCCCTGGCGGCCTTCGCTTTGGCGGCGGCGCAGGGCTACGAGCCCGAGCTGAGATTGTGCGTGGGATGCGGTCGCGAACTGGAGAATGCGGACGGAGTCTTCCTGCCTTCCTACGGCGGGCTGGTACAGGGCGCTTGCATGCCGGGAGCAGGAGGGCTTCCCTGCAGCGCCGCCAGCCTACGGGTGTTGCGGCGGATGGCCCTCGCGGACGAGGACACCGTGACTCGGCTGCGCTGGAGTGCCGAGCTCAGGAACGAGGTGGAGGCGATTCTCATCGCTCACCTCGAGCATCATCTGGACCGGCCGATGCGTGCGGCCAGGGTGCTGGCCGAAGTTCGCTGACCGTCCGCCGGACCACGCCTACCAGTTCTCGGCCCCCATCCCCGCCACCTGCCAAAGCAGATCTGTTAGTGGCGGCCGGCTTGTCCACAGCGCTCCCGGAAGAGGCCGCTCGCCGCAGCAGGCGGCGCACTCGGGGGACCACCCAGGCCTCGCCGTCGGCCTCCAGGTCGGGGAACCGGTGGCGCCTGCCGGGAAGCATCTGGTCCATCAGGGCGCCCTGCCAATCCAGTAGGGCCGCGTGCAGCGCGTAGGAGTTGCTGGAGGCAACGACCGACGAGGGCAGGGGACCACCGCAGGCGTCTTCCACCAGCGCCAGGACCTTGCGGCACCCCATCTGGCGCGCGAGGTACGTCCCCTGGAGGTGCAGCAGTTCGATTTGATCCAGGCACCGGTCGATGAGTCGCAGGGTGGCGCGGGCGTGCTGGCGCGAGGGTAGGTCGACCGGCTCTCGGAGCTCGGGTTCAGTCAGCATCGCGCCCACCAATCACGTGCCTCCGTAGATTGATCGGCCGGCCGAAGCCGCCACGGTATACAGTGCCTATTCCACCATTTGCCGCTGACAACGGGTGGCAATTGACGAATTCCAAAGCTCTCCAGTGTTTGGCAGGTCGGTTCTGCTGTCTGGGTCTAAGGTATGGCTCGACCGGTCACCGTGTCGGTCCGGTGGCGTACGCAGTCAATTGGCGTCCAGCCGTTGATCACCGGGTGAGCAGACGCTCGGGTTGTGGCCCGTCTCCCCCTGATGGGCGGTGAGCCAGCCTCTGCCATGGTGCTTCCCGGGCGCTCGCGACCGGGGCCCATTTTCTGGCTGTGGTACGGTCCTTGATGTGCTCTGGTTGGATGTCCGGACCCTCTCCATACGCTTCCTGATGAATGCGCTTGGGCCCGCGCGCCCATGACGGCTCCTCTGCTGCCACCATCGCCCATCACCAGCGTGGTGGGGGGTGAGCCATGGGCCCTGTATCGCGACCACTACCCGCAAATCTACCGCTATGTGCGCCGCCGGGTTGCGACCGATGAGATCGCCGAGGATCTGGCGGCGGACGTGTTCCTGAGAGCGTTCGTCAGTGCTGGATCATACCGGGATCTGCGAGGAACTCCGGCCCCTTGGCTGTACCGGATCGCGGCCCACCGGGTGGCGGACCACTACCGCAGAGTTCGCCCCATCCTGGCCCTGGAATCGCTCTGGCAGCCACTCCAGACGGGTGCTGATCCGGCCGATGAGGTTGCTCTGAGCGATTCGGTGAGCGGGGTGTGGCGGGCAGCGCGGGCTCTGCCTCCGAACCAGCGCCGGGCGCTGTGGCTCTACTATGGGGCCGAGTTGGACATGGGGGAGGTCGCCGCGGCCATGCACAAGACCAGAGAGGCAGCCAAGCTGCTGCTCTTTCGTGCCCGGCGGGGTGTGCGCCTGTCCCTTGGCAGCGAAGCCGGGTCCATCTGCCCTGGCCCCTCCAAGGTCGCGGCCGTCACCGACCCCCTCCTTCTGGTCCCGACGATGCCGGCCTGAGGGTGCGCGTCAACCGTGTGGGGCCGCTCCTGCGCTGGCCAGAAGATCCAAGCGATGGTGCCAGCGCTCGTAGAAGCGGCGAAAGTTGAGCCGGCTCAGACGGTCGCGCTCGTCCGGGTCGGTGTCCTCCCAGCCCCGGTGCTCATGCATGACCACAGGCAGGTCCGGGATGCGACGCTGCCGGAGCCCGGCCGCCCGCAGGCTGAGGCAGAGGTCGAAGTCCATCATCCGGTAGAAGCGAAAACGCTCATCCAGCAGGCCCAACTCCGAGAATCTGCTGCGCAGAAGGGCCAGGCAGTAGCCGTCAATGGCGTCCACCTCGACCTCATCGGAGTCGAAGAACTCGCGCATGTCTGCGCTGCGTGCGCCCCATCGCCCCACCGCCCCCACTTGGGGATCTGCGAGGGCCCCAAGGATGGGGGAGAAGCAGTCCCCCACCACCTCCACCCCGGTGTCGAGAATGAGGATGGCCACTCCTCGGGCCGCGCGCACGGTGATGTTGCGCGCCGCCGCCTCGCCGATGCGGTGGTCGGCTCTGAAGACCGTCATCGGCAAACCGCCATCGGCCGCTGCGGCCAGGACGGCCTGGCAGTCCCGGTCGGCGTCGTTGTCGACCACTAGCACCTCCACCCGGTGCCCGCCCAGATGGCGCTCGATGCCTTCCAGGCAGCGGCGGAGGTCCTCGGGGTAACCGGCGGTCACGATGCTCACCGACAGCTCCAGAAGGTCTGGCTCTGACCGCCGATCCGGGACCTCCAGCGGTGAGGAGATGAGTCCCCGTCGAAGATCCGTAGCCCGGGCCAGGCGGTATCTGGTCGCGCCGCGTAGGTCCTCTGGGATCACCCGAAGAGCGTTCAGGTTGAGCCGGGCCGCGTCTGCTCGCGCGTAGTCACCAGACGCTCGCAGCGCCTCGCGGGAGGCGCCGACCGAAATCCACGGCCCCGGTGAGGGCGGCGTTGTCGGCTCCTTCTCCAGTCCCAGACCGAGTAGTCGATCCGCCGCTCGAAGGGCTCTGGCCCGGGTTGCGATGGCCTGGGAACTGTCCCTGGCGAGATGGAAACAGTCGGCCAGGGCCCGGGGCAGGTCCAGGTCGTCCTCCAGCCTCCGTTGGACTGTGACGGCAAACCTCTCTGCCGCCTCTGGGGAGCCGGAGTCGGGGTCCTGCGACCCGATGCGCCGCAGGCGGTCAAGCGCCCTTTCGGCTCCCGCCAATGCGGCCAGGGTGAAGTTGAGGCGGGTGCGATAGCGCACGCTGGCGCAGAGAAGGCGGAAGGCGAGGGGGTCGAAACCTCTCTCCACCAGGTCATCGATGGTGTAGACGTTGCCCGAGGACTTCGCCATCTTGATGCCGTCGGCCAAAAGATGCTGGCCATGCACCCACTGGCGGACGAAGGTCTGGCCTGTCGCCGCCTCACTCTGGGCCAGCTCATCCTCGTGATGGGGGAATATGTTGTCCACCCCGCCGGTGTGGATGTCGATCTGCTCTCCCAGGTACTCCATGGACATGGCAGAGCACTCGATGTGCCAGCCGGGAAAGCCGGGGCCATAGGGGCTGTCCCACACCATGAGCTGTCGACCGGGATCGGCCCTGCGCCACAGGGTGAAGTCGGCCGGATGGCGTTTTTGGGGATCGGCCTCATCCCCGGCCGCCGCCTGGAGCGCTTCTGGGGTGTTGCGGGAAAGCCGGCCGTAGGGCTGATAGGCCGCGGTGTCGAAGTAGACCGTGCCGTCGACCTGATAGGCGCGACCCATCTGGATCAACCTGTCTATCAGGGCCAGCATCTGTGGGATGTGTTCGGTAGCTCTGGGAAAGACGTCCGCGGGCTCGATGCCCAGCTGCGCCTCCGCCAGGTGGAACTCTGCCTCGAACTGTCCCGCTATCTCGCGCGGTGTCCGGCCCGCGGCCAGGGCTGCGGCGATGACCTTGTCGCCGCCTCGTTCGGCCATCTCCTGGCGCATGTGGCCGACATCCGTGATGTTCTTGACGTGCCGCACCTGCCATCCTTGGGCGCGTGCGACCCTCTTGATCCAGTCGGCCATCAGATAGGTGCGAAGGTTGCCGATGTGGACGGACCTGTAGACCGTGGGGCCGCAACTGTACATGGTCAGCTGGCCCGGCCGAAGCGGTGCGACCTCGACCGTCCGGCGCGAGAATGTGTCATGGATGCGCAGCACAGATCGATGCTAGCAGTGAGCGGGCGAAGCCCCGAGCCCGCCACTCACTGGGCGAGGGAAGCGTGACCCTTGGGGCCGAGCGGGAGAGGACCCTGGTGCTGGAGGGGGGCAACGAGTGGCGCCCGGGATGTGAGGTCGCAGACCGATGGTGGGTGGCCCGCCAAGGGGGCGCAGAGGCCACGATCCTCACGACCGCCGCCCAGGATGGGCCCGAAAGGGCCGTCCGGTGGGCCAGCAGCTACTTCCGCGGTCTGGGTGTGGCGGTTCGCGCCTGCCCCATTCAGACCGTGGCCGACGCCTCCGATCCGCAGCTCCTCCGAATCCTAGCCGAGAGCGGATCGGTCTTCATCTGCGGCGGGGACCCGGCGGCGGCCAGGGATGTGCTGGTGGGTTCTCCGGCGGGCTCTATGCTGCTGGAGCTTTACCGCAGGGGGGTTCCCCTCATCGGGTCCAGCGCCGGTGCGATGGTTCTCGGAGCCAGGTGCCTTCTGCCGCGGCTGGGCTTTGCAACCCTCCCGGGACTGGGTCTGCTACCCAATGGCGTGGTGGTTCCGCACTGGAACGCTGCGGGCGCGTCCTGGCGTGAGAATGCCATGAAACTGGTTGCGCAACTGGAGGTGCTGGCGGTAGATGAGGGCACCGCGGCGGCGTGGGATGGCCGCAGCTGGCAGACCTTGGGTGCGGGGCGGGCCCTGGTCCTCAGCTCTGCGGGCGAGCTGGCGGTCCAGGGTCGCCTGCCTTCTCCGCCGATAGAATGACCGGGTTAGCCTGAATTTACAGTTCGCCAAGGGTGGCGGGGCTGCTGGGAGATCTTGATGCCCGAACTGGGCCAGAACCGGTTGGAGACGTTGGTCTCCCTCTGCAAGCGGCGAGGGTTCGTGTTCCCCAGCAGTGAGATCTACGGGGGGATCAACGCCGTCTACGATTTCGGTCCGCTGGGGGTCAGACTGCGCCGCCGGATCAGGGACCTCTGGTGGCGGGAGATGGTGGAGCTTCGCGACGACGTCGAAGGGGTGGAGGCGGCGATCCTCATGAACCCCGCGGTCTGGCAGGCGTCCGGGCATCTGGCCAATTTCAGCGATCCGATGGTGGACTGCCAGGGCAGCTGTCACCAGCGCTGGCGTGCCGACCATCTCGAGGGCGACCGCTGTCCCAACTGCGGGGGTCCCCTTGGTCCGCCCAGACAGTTCAATCTGATGTTCAAGACCTTCATGGGGCCCCTGGAGGATCAGGGGTCCACGGTTTATCTGCGCCCGGAGACGGCTCAGGGGATGTTCGTCAACTTCAAGAACATCCTCGGCACCTCCCGACAGCGGGTGCCGTTCGGCATCGCTCAGATCGGGCGCAGCTTTCGCAACGAGATCTCAACCGGCAACTTCATCTTCCGGCTGCGGGAGCTCGAGATGATGGAAATGGAGTGGTTCACCGAGCCCGGCGACGACGCGCGCTGGTTCGACTACTGGTGCGAGCAAAGACTCGCCTGGCACAGGGGCCTTGGGATTAGCGGCGAGCACCTGAGGCTGCGTCCACATGGGGCCGACGAGAAGGCCCATTACGCCCTGGCCTCCTCGGACATCGAGTATCTGTATCCATGGGGCTGGGCCGAACTTGAGGGGATCGCCCGGCGAGGCGACTACGACCTCTCCCGACACCAGGAGGCGAGCGGCAAGGATCTCCAGTACACCGACCCCACCACCGGCCGGCGCTTCTTGCCCTTCGTCGTGGAGCCCGCGCTCGGTGTCGACAGGACCTTCCTTGCCCTCCTCCTCGACGCCTATGCCGAGGAGGTCGTGAAGGGCGAAACCAGGGTGGTTCTGCGCCTCAGCCCGCGCGTCGCTCCCTATCAGGTGGCGGTTCTCCCGCTCTCGAAGAAGCCGGAGCTGTCCGCGGTCGCGCGCCGGCTGGAGCAGGAGCTCAGGGTCTCGTTCGCGACCGAATACGACGACACGGGGTCAATTGGAAAGCGCTACCGGCGCCAGGACGAGATCGGCACCCCGCTCGCGATAACCGTGGATTTCCAGACCCTGGAGGATCAGGCCGCGACCATCAGGGACCGTGACACCATGGCCCAGGAGAGGGTGCCGCTGACCAGCCTGGCCGAGGTCTGCAGAGAGCGCCTCGGCTGACCGCCCGGGGTAGGGGACATCGTCCGGGACCTGTCAGTGGTCCCCCGATCGAGCCCTGCCGGAGATGGGTCCTGAGGATGGGCTCACTCCAGCCACCGGGCCAGGCGCTCGCGGACATCCTCGCGGACGGATGGCTGCGGCTCATCGCCTGGCACCACCGATTCCAGGATGTAGTCGGTGTCCTTCAGTTGGTGGCCGGTGAGCACCGCGACCACGTCGGCACCACTGGAGATCTGCCCCGAGGCCCGCAGCTGTCGGACCCCGGCTATGGCGGCGGCGGAGGCGGGCTCGCAGCCGATCCCCTCACTTGCCAGTTGGCGCTTGGCCCGCAATATCTCCTCCTCGGAGACGGCCGCCGTCATTCCGTCGGTCATCTCCAGGACCCGGCGGGCCCTGCGCCAATTGGCTGGGCTTCCTATGCGAATGGCGGTGGCCCTGGTCTCCGGGTCAGCCAGCGGGAGGAGGTCGGTATCTCCGTTCCGCCACATCCTGTGGAACGGGCTCGCACCCTCGGCCTGGATGACGGCCAGGGCGGGCATTCGGTCGAGCAGGCCCAGGGCAAAGAGCTCCCGGAGGCCCTTGCCCACCGCGGAGCAGTTTCCGAGATTGCCCCCGGGCATGGCGATGACATCCGGCGCCCGCCACCCGCGCTGCTCCATGATCTCGAATAGGAGCGTCTTCTGCCCCTCCAGCCGCAGGGGATTGATCGAGTTGACCAAGTAGAGGTCCAGCTCGGGCGCGGCCCTGCGCAGCAGCGCGAACGCCTCGTCGAAGTTGCCACCCACCTCCATCACCAACGCGCCGAAGTCCTCGGCCTGGGCCAGCTTCGCTCGGGAGACACTGCCTCGGGGAACGAATACGACCGCTTGCAGACCAGCCCTGGCGGAGTACGCGGCCATCGAGGACGAGGTGTTCCCCGTGGATGCGCACGCCACCACGCTCCTGCCCAGCCGAACCGCCTCCGAGATGCAGACGGTCATCCCCAGATCTTTGAACGACCCGGTTGGGTTCGCGCCCTGATGCTTGATCGCGAGTTTGGCCACCCCGGCCCACTCTGCTGTCCTCACCGCCTCTGGCATGGGGGTGCCCCCCTCCCCGAGGGTTACCACGGCCTGCCCGTCGAAATCGGGAAGAAGTTCGCGGAAGCGCCAGACGCCACTTCTGTCCAGGGCTGATCCGGAAGCCCGCCGGGCCCGAAAGTCGGCGACCAGTTCGCCCGGTCGCAAAAGGGCGGGATCGTAGCTGAACTCCAGGAGCCCGCCGCACGCCGCGCACGACGTCGCCGCGGCATCGCGAGCCGTCTCTTCGCCACACGATGGCTCGCTGCAGATGAGCCGGGTGGGCATCACATCCCCCCGGGAACCGCTGTTCGATCCGGCCTGAGCTCCAGGCGGGGGGTCACCTCGGCCGTCTCTTTCTCCGTTAGCACCGAGCCGCGCATGGGAGAAAGGGTATCCGGCCCGACCGGCCCTTGGCACTCCTGGCTTGGGCCAGCCATTCCACGGTTGACAGTTTGTGGTCTGTGGTATATGGTCCGCCTAACATCAGGCACGACGGCCAGTCCGTTCACCTCATCAATAGCGCCGGCAGCCAGGAGGGACCGACATTGCGTAACTTCATCCGCCTCAAGCACTCCCTTGCCTTTTTGGTTGCCCTGATGGCGGGGGCGTCCCTGCTCGCGGCGTGCTCGTCGGCCCCTTCAGCGTCCAGCACGCCGACTCCCAAGGTGCAGAACGGCGGGACCCTGAACATCGGCATTCCCACCGCCCCGGAGGCGCTGGATCCCAGCACCGAGGCGAGCTTTGTCGGCCACTGGGTGTTCGCCAACATGTGTTACGGGCTGTACGGCTTCAGCGTCAAGAACCAGGTCGTCCCGGTGCTCGCGACCGGGCTTCCGACCATCTCCGATGGGGGCCTCCTGTACACCATCCACGTCCGCCAGGGAGTCCGCTTCAACGACGGGACCGCGATGACGGCCGAGGCCGTGAAGACCTCGCTGGTGCGGGACAAGACGCTCCCGACCTCGGCCCGGGCCGCGGCCCTGGCGGACATATCGTCGATAACGGTGGTCAACAAGTACACGGTGCAGTTGCGGCTCTCCCAGGTGGATGCCCCGCTGACTTCGATTCTGGCGAGCCGGTCAGGCATCGTCATGTCGCCGACGGCCCTGGCCCGGGAGGGCGCCAACTTCGGCAACGATCCCGTCTGCGTCGGACCTTTCAGTTTCCAGTCGCGACCCAGCCTGGACCAGATCAACCTCACCCGCTCCAAGTACTTCTACGGCAAGAAGCCCGCCGTTCAACAGGTCATCTACCACGTGATCACCGATCCCGCGACCTGCTACTCGGACCTCCTCTCGGGAGCGATCAATGTGGCGGAGTGCCTGGCGCCCAACGACGTCAAGCTCCTGGACAGCAACAGCGCCTACCGAGTTCAGCAGGTCACCTCGGACGGCTACTCGATGATCGTGATCAACGTCGGCAATGTGGCCGGTTCGCTGAAGAAGACCTATGGCACAGCCGATAATCCCCTCGCCAAATACCCGGTCCTGCGGCAGGCGCTGGCGATGTCCATCAACAGCAAAACCATCAACAACGTCGTCTACGACGGGACGATGGTCCCCGGATGCTCGCCGATCCCCCCCAGCAGCCCGTACTTCACGGCGGTTCCCTGTCCCAAGTACGACCCTGCGGCGGCCAAGAAGCTGGTGGAGCAGTCGGGTGCTCCGACGCCGGTCGACCTCACCCTTATGGTCGACACCGGAACCCTCAACGTCGAGGAGGGCGAGGTGATCGCGGACGAGGCCAAGGCGGCCGGTTTCAACATCACCGTGCAGCCAACCGAGGGGACAACCGCGGCGGCCAACGCGGAGAGCGGCAATTTCGAGATGTATCTCGCGGGATGGTCGGGGCGGATCGATCCCGACCAGAACATCTCGATCTGGTACACGCCGGGCAGCGCTCTCAACTTCAGCGGGGCGGACTATCCAACCCTGAACACCCTGCTGGCCGAGGGCCGGGGCACCGAGAACGTGGCCCAGCGCAAGGCCATCTACGCCAAGGTGGTGAAGTACCTGGACCAGAAGGAGGACAGCATCTACCTCATGTACACCACCTATCAGATCGCATATCCCAAGTCCGTCGTGGGCTTGGTC
>DAHWNZ010000052.1:0-18966 GCA_027339635.1 Candidatus Dormiibacterota bacterium | reverse complement strand
CCGGGGGCGCCTTCCCAATGCTCCGGGTCTGGCCGAGGCGTTGCGGAAGGCGCTCGATCTTGACGGTCGAGGGCGGCTTCTCGATGTCGGCTGTGGGCCAGGGACGGTGACGCTTCCGCTCAGCGGTCTGTTTCAGGAGGTCGTTGGGCTCGACGCCGACACGGACATGATCCGAGAAGCACGACGCCTTGCGTCAGAGCGAGGCGTCGTGAACGCACGTTGGGTCCACGACCGCGCCGAGCACCTGCCCGCCGGGCTCGGGACATTTCGTGTGGTCACGTTTGCGGCGTCGTTTCACTGGATGGACCGACCGCGGGTTGCCGGGATCGTGCGCGACATGCTCGACCCCGATGGAGTGATCGTCCACGTCGATAACCGCCACCAAGATAGCCTCAGCCCTGACGACACGCTCCCCGCGCCGCCTGTCGCGCGCATTGACGAGCTGCGACGCAGGTATCTCGGGAAGGATCGCCGCGCCGGTCAGGGCATCCGAAACTCCTCGCCCGGCGACGAGGCAGCGGTATTCCGGGCTGCCGGTTTCGTCGGCCCGGAGGTCGTCGTCGTGCCCGACGGCCGAACCGTCATCAGATCATCTGACGATCTCGTGGCCGAAACCTTCTCCGTCTCGGCCACGGCACCGAACCTGTTCGGCGAGCGTCTGTCCCAGTTCGAGACCGACCTGCGGCGAGTCCTCGCCCAAGCGTCAACTGACGGCAGGTTCTCAGTCCGTCTGCCGGACAACGAACTGAAAATCTGGCGGGAGGTCGGGGCGTAGCCGCAGCGCTTCTTGGGCTCTGCCGGAACGCGCAGGCGTCCAAGCGCGAGGACCATCACTTGCTGGGCGCCCCGTTCGCCTTCCATCGTCCCCGCTGGCGGCGCTAATCTGAGCGTTGGCAGAGAATATCTATCGACGCTTCGGCGCTGCACCCGGCTCCGGTCTGGGTTGCCCTTCTTTCTTGGACTGCCACTCCCGCAATCTGACGCGCCTCGGCGTGTCTGACCAGAAAGAGGGCCGTCATGATCTTCGCAGCCAGTTGGGCACTCAGTGCCCGCCTCTACGGCTTGGCGCAGCGGTTCTGCCCGAGCAATATCGTGATCCGCCGCGTCCACACTCGCACCGGGATCAAGTGGGGGCCGCTCGTCGGCCTCGCCGGGATCGCGTTCTACGGGCTGGTCATGGTCGCCACCGGCACGATCGTCCGCGACGGCGGACCGGGCTGGGGCAACCTGTTCTTCATCATCGGGTTCTGGAACGCCTGCCGCGTCACGTTCTTGATCCCGACCTCGATCGTGCGGTTGCTGCGGGTCCGCCATCAGGAGAAGATGCTGCTACGCGACTGGCAGCGCACCCACGCCACCAACCCCGAGACCGAGCGCATGGACGTTCATGTACCAGCCGCTCAGGCGTCATGAGTGTCGAGGATTGGTCACCGAGCGACCTGCCCGCCGTCTCCTACATCCGCGTCGCACCCACCGCTACTGACGAGGCGGCACGCGAGATAGAACGTCAGCGGACGCAGATCGCGCTCGCCGCTCAACGGCTCAGATTGAGGATGGCCGACGAGTTCGTTGACATCGGGTACTCGGGGATGAGCATGGACCGCCCCGACCAACGCCGCCTACTCGACCACACGGCCGCCCATCAGGTCGGCTTCTGCGTGGTTGCCACCCGCGACCGGCTCTCAGAGGACCCCGAGCACATGGCTGACATCGACCAAGCGCTGGACGACGCGCAGGTTGCGATCGTGATTGCCGCCGACCACATCGGCCCGAGCCCGGACTAACCGCGCGCTTGCCCGAGTACGAGGCGTTCCTTGCCGCTCAGCCGGGGCACGACGCGGCGTAAACTACGAGGGGTGAGCGAGCAGCCTGTCAGCGAAGCAGTTCCGGTCCTAGAGGGACTGGCGCGTGACCAGCACGCCCGCCCCGTTCGCGACATCGCAGAGCTGCGCGCCGACGTGTGGGGCTCTGACGAGGAATTGGACGAGTTCCTGGCCGACTGGCGAGCCAGCCGCGACGCCTCATTGAGCTGATACCGCGATGGCGGATGTAGCGATCGACACCGATGTCGCATCGCGTCTCCAGAAGGGCACCGAGCCGGCCTGGGTCCGGGATCACGTCGTCGGCGCCCGTACCTGGCTGACGTTCGTCACGGTCGGTGAGCTGTCCAAGTGGGCGCAGGTCCGCGCTTGGGGCGAGGTTCGGCGGGTGCGGCTGGACGGGTGGATCGCTGCGCGGCCGGTGATCCCCTACGACCGGGAGATCGCCCGCGTGTGGGGACGCCTGGCCGGGAACGCCCAACGACGCGGCAGGCCCCGGCCGCAGAACGACACCTGGGTCGCGGCGTGCTGCATCCGAGTCGGGGTGCCGCTGGTCACGCTGAACCGCAAGGACTTTGCCGACTTCGCGACCTACGAAGGACTGATCCTGCTCGACCACGACGGCGCCTGAATCCAGGGGAGTTCCTTCGCACACACGCCGCCCGGCCGGGTAAAATCAGGCGGTCAGCTAGATACCCCCCAAACGCATCCTCGGCTCAGCCAACATGCAAAAGGGGGTTCGTCAGGCCACCGCCGCGACCGTCCTGCGCCCGCCTGGCCGGATCGTCACCGCCCGCTCCATCAACACCCGCCGGATCGTCTGATCGGCCACGCCTAAGTGCCGACCGACGTTGTGCACAGCGTCCACCCGTCTCCATACAGACCGACCGCCTCGTCAATCTGCGCCTCGGTCATGACCGGCCGGGTCTTGCCCGCACGAGCAACGTGTCTGGCGACCGTCGTGCGATGAAGGTCGTAGACCTTCTCCAGCTCGCAGACACGAGCACCGGCCTCATACTCGGCGATCAACACCTCCAACTCGGCCGGGGAAAGCCGCCGCTGAGCCTGCCGTAGAGCCCGCACGTTCGGACCCCGCGCATCCTCAAACACCTTCACCGGCGGCTCCTGAGCTACTTTGCCGCCCTTCCCGACCCGGCGAAGTAGCCGCCTGACCAGGGATTTTGCGGACGTGCAAGAGTTTGAGAACTCTCTACGTAGGTCCACTTCACGCGTCTTACTCAAACCCTCCTCTTGGTTTCCGCGTAAGGTCCATCGGTGTAGACAAGCGTCTTACCCTCCGGCCGGACGTTGAAGACCGCCGCCTCGTTGTCAAGGCCGCCGCTGAATATGAAAACTCCAGCCTCCTTCGCCTCGTCCACCACCGCCCGCGCCTGACGAGCCCTCTCACGCCACTCTTCATCACTACCGTCGATCACCAACTCGTCGTTGAAGAGGATGAGGTACTCAGGCATGGCAACTCCTCCCGAGTCGTGATGGCCCAGGTGACCACGGCTGTCACTCTCAACTCGTCCCAGGACGGCTGCTCTCCGTTGCGACACCCAAGCATCAGGTACCCAGGGCCGATTCGGACTGCCACCGACCGTTGCCACAAGCGACGACTGCAAAACCAAAATCTCGCCCCTGACCGACCGGCTGCCATGGCCCGCTCCACACACCGAAGTTGGACCTGGCTCCTTACTGGGTGGACGAGAACGTGGCGGCTCGTGCCCTCGACTGGGCGGTTCCCGCGACAACGGTGAGCCTGATCGGCGTTAGGGCTACGTTGCGAAAGACTGCGGGGTGTGATCGGGTCCGTGGTCCCGGTTCAGAGGGTGGCGATGGCTGGCGTGGATTGCTCGAAGATGGTGTTAGATTACCCTCCAAGGCGACGAGCGCAAAAGGCGCCTGTACCTCGATGCTGGCACCAACGCCTACTCAATCGATGAGCCCCGTACGGGGGCGGTCCGCACTAGCGGACAACGGCTGGCGGATGGCCACGGCCGACTCCGAGCTAGGCGTTGGAGGTCAGGCCCCGGACCGCGCTTGGTCCGGCTGGTGCCTTCCACTTATGAATTCGGTCACCGCTTCCGTCAGGAGTCCCAACCTGTCGAGTGAGGCCGGCGGGTCGCCCGGGACTTCCAGGGCGTGGTTGGCTCCCACCAGCACGAGCGACCGACAGCCCAAAGCCGCCCTGGTCTCCTCATGCCTCTGGGGACTGTGAGCCGGGTCAGAACCTCCCGCGACCAAGAGGGACCGCCAGCTACGCCTGGCGGCGATCCCGGCCCGCACCTCTGCCAACATGAGCAGGGGCGTCAGCCATACCGCGTCCACCTGGGCTGCGGCGGTTGCCCGCGGGTCAAGTCGAGATAGCGCGGCTGTGCCCAGAGACTTGGCCACAAAGGTGATACGTTGGGCTCCCGACACAGCGCTGCGGATCTGGCTGTCAACCGCGGAGACTAGGTCGGGGCAGAGTAACTCCTCATCACCTCCCCGGCGCGGTGGATATTCGACGGCTACCACAGAGTCCGCGCCAGCAGCGCTGAGGACGAGGACAGGAAACCGGAGGGCCGCGCCCAGGGGTCCGTAGCCCCCACCTGGAAGCACCACCACAACCCAGGACCCCATGGCCGAAGTATGCCATCCACGATGGTGTAATCGCCTCCAGCACCTTTGCTTCGAATGGCCGCTGCAGGACAGGATCGCCGTGCGTGCCACAGGGCGCCGGCGACTCCCGGTCGTCGTCCTGACTAACAGCGGAGCTGGGGCTCAGACGCGTTAGGCGACGATACGGTGACGACCCGATCCACCAAGCAGGGCGGGGACTTCTGGGAGAATCCCGCCTTGGTGGGTCCTCCGATCAGGGATCCGGGCCACCCACGCGACACGCGCCACCGCGTCCCGGAAGGCCGCTTCGTCAGGCCTTGCGCCAAACTGAGACGTGGCTCTCGCTCCCGGAAGTGAACGGTGTCCCGCGCCAGTCCTCGTAGCGGCTCTCGAGTTGCATTCCCGCCAGCTGTGCCATCAGGTCACACTCGGCCGGCCAGATATAACGGAAGTGTCCTACTCCGTAGCTGATCGTTCCATCTGCCTTGGTGAAATAGTGATGCGAACTGAACTCCTGGGTCACGCTATCGAAGGTGTCGAACCCAGTGTGTGCTGAGGAGACCTCGAACGGGACCGCCACCTGGCCTGGGGGCAGCCGCCGAAGTGGTGGGACGCCCAGTTCGATCACGAATCTACCCCCCGGCCCGAGATGTCGGCAGGCATTGCGAAAGCACTCCACCTGCTCGGCTTGAGTTCTGAGGTTGGAGATGCTGTTCCAGACCAAGTAGACAAGGCGGAACGTGCCGGGAAAGCGGGTGGTCGCCATGTCTCCGATGATGACCGGCAGGTCGCCCTCCGGAACCTTGGCCCGAAGCCGCTGGGCCATCGGGGCTGAGAGTTCGATGCCGGCAACCCGCACCCCACGGGCCATGAGGGGAATGCCGACTCGCCCGGTTCCAATTCCGAACTCCAAAGCGGGTCCCGATTCAGCCAGGCCGGCAAGGAAATCCACGGCCGGTCCCAACACCTCTGGACGGAACATCTCAACCGCTTCGATGTCATCGTAGATTGCGGCATCGGCCTCGTCCCAGACGTCACTGCTCGGCACGGGCCGAAATATACCGCAGGGAGTGATCGATCTGATGAGGATCGGCAACTCTGGTCAGGAAGTCTGTCCGGCCCCGCCTGGAGTTCAGACAGGAAATCGTCGGGAGGTTGGCTCGCGCCCGGCTGCCAGCGGCACCCCACGCAAACGAGGGTGAGCCACGGCTTACCGGAGCCACCTCCGCGGGCCAGCGCCAAGGACCCACGTCGCGCGTGGTGCGGCTGCCTGCGCGATGACCAGAACAGCCGTGGGTTTGCGGACACCCATGGGAGGCGGCGCCACGCCACTGCCTCTTGACCTGTGATCATCTGCCACCCTCGCCTCGGGGGATGTCGCTACTGGGCTCAGCCCCCAGAGGTCACCTCGTTCGGTCGCGGTGAGGAGTTGATCGGGCGATCCTCGAAATCAAGCCTGAGCTGCGCCTGCGCTGCAGGGTGGGATGGGTCCGCTCAGTTTCAGGCCCGACCCAGATGCGATCAGACGGTGCATCGCCGGGCGCGTCTTCGGTAGGATGGCGCGACCAACGATGGCTCCCAGCCACCCCGCTCCCAGGAGAAGCCATGGCGGACTCGACGCGACCGGACCGGTGCACGCCGTCAAGCGGCCCACAAATGGGTACCCGACTGTGAGACGCGAACCGGCCGCTTACTGCGCAGAGATTGACGTCCACACCCTTGGCCTCGCGGAGGGATCCAGGGGGCACATGGAGACAGCCGTGTCCGGCTGCCCCGGCTGGTCAGTCCGCGACGTCCTCCTCCACCTGATCGAGGTCCAGTGGTTCTGGGCCACGATCGTGGCCGAACGCCTGCAATCGCCCCCTGACCAGTCCCGCAGACCCGCTCCGCCCTCCCCGGATGGGATCGTGCCAACTCTGCTTCAGGGATGCGACCGGTTGGTCGCAGCCCTGAAGGCGGCCGACTGGACCGAGCCCGTGTGGACCTGGGCTCCCGGCCAGCAGGATGTCGCCTTCATCGGGCGTCACCAGGCCCAGGAGGCGGCCATCCACCATTGGGACGTTGCCACCGCGGCGGGTAGGCAGGTCAGGTTCGATCCCGCCATGGCAGCTGACGCCGTCGACGAGTTCCTGACCTTCTCCGTCTCGAGCGAGATCGACCCAGCCGACCCGCCTCGTTCGCCACTCGATGGGACGCTCGCCATCTCGTGCACGGACTTTGACCGCAGCTGGACGGTGACCGACGGGGTGAGCCCCGGGACCGTTCGGCTGAGCCCGGGCGCAGAGGAAGCATGTCCTTCTCTTCGAGCCAGCGCCGCCGATCTGCTCCTGTGGATGTATCGCCGCGTCGAAGTCGACTTGGGAGATGTCCCTCCGCCGCTGGCCGAACGCTTCCGAGCGCTTTGTTTCACCACCTGAAGTGACGGCCAGCGAGGGGACCGTACCAGAGATCGCCCCTTTGGCTCAGCTGGCGCGCTGACAGGCACTGCCCTTGACCGGCGCGCCCAGGATCGGGGCGATGAGGCAGACGTTGGTTGCCCCCACGGTCACGAACACCAAGCCGACCAGGGCCAACACCAGGCCCAGCCAGCCGCTTAGGCCGAGTCCAACTCCAATCAGGGCCACGCCGACCACAATGCGAACTCCTCGTCCGACGCCTGTCGCCATGAATCTTGCCACTGTCATCACCGTGTCCTCCAAAGCGGATTGCCTCTGATGACTTGGACGCGGCCGGGCCCCAAAAGGATGCAGTCCACCTGGTGCTGCTGACTCCGGGACTTCCGCCTAACTCATGGGCGCCGTTTCAGGTCGGGTGACCCGCTTCCATGAAGGCACGGCGCAACTTGTCACGCGTGGCCTCGAGGTGTTCCGGGATCACCTTGACGTCGGCGAGCACGGTCATGAAGTTGGTGTCGCCCGCCCATCTCGGCACCAGGTGAAAATGCAAGTGCCCATCGACCCCGGCGCCAGCGACACGACCCTGGTTCCACCCCCCGTTGAAACCGTCGCATCCTAGGGCACCTCTCAAGACCGCGGTCGCCAGTTGGAGCTCGCGGCCGACGTCGACCAGCTCCTCCGGCGCGAGGGTGGCGAGATCCCCGCCGTGACTGCGGGGAGCTACCAGCAGGTGGCCCGGGTTGTAGGGAAAGCGATTGAGCAAGGCGACGGCGGACCCGGATCGGTGCACCACCAGATCGCCATCCCCGAGCTCGGGGCGGCCGGCGTCGCAGAGGAAGCAGTCGTCGTCGGAGGGCCCATTGACCCGATCGATGTAGGTCATCCGCCACGGGGCCCAGAGAGTCTCCATTCGCCACCTCTAGTTGAGAGCCGGTTTGACGGGCCAGCTCGCGGACCATTAGACTGTGCTGGTACCAGGGTAAGGGATTCGTTTGTCCCTGCTCGCCATCCGCCCTAGGGCATATTCGAGGTTTGCTTCTTCGTGGGTTCGGTGATCAAGAAGCGGCGCAAGAAGATGCGCAAGCACAAGCACAAGAAGATGCTCAAGCGAACCCGCTGGAAGCGCCGCAGCTCCTGAGGTCCTCTCCGGGCTGAACCTATCCCCTCTTGGCCTTCTATACTGAGGCGCCCAGGGGCGATAGCTCAGTTGGCAGAGCGCTGCCCTCGCACGGCAGAGGTCAGGGGTTCGAATCCCCTTCGCTCCACTCCACGCGTCTTACTCGAACCCTGGACATGATGCATGAGTGTTCGGGTGATGAGTTCCTCGTCGCCCATGCTCGACGGCCTGGGTTCGTGGTGCAAGAGGTGTAGCACGGTAGCCCGGTGATCACGACGATCTGAGCCATCCGTCTTTGTGGTACGATATCTGGTACCGATCAGAGGAGGGCGTTATGGCGATCACAGCTAGCGAGGCGCGTCGAGAACTGTTCCCGTTGATCGAAAAGGTCAACGACGATCATACGGCGATCGAGATCACATCCAAGCGCGGCAACGCTGTGCTGATGTCGCTGGCGGAGTACGAGGCGCTTCAGGAGACCGCCTACCTGCTGCGGTCGCCCGCGAACGCTCGCCGGCTGCTGGAGTCACTGGCGCAAGCGCAGGCGGGTGAACTGATCGAGCATCCGCTCGACACCGCCGACGAGTGAGGCTGGTCTTCACGCCGCGCGGGTGGGAGGACTACACCCACTGGCAGACCGCCGACCGGCAGAAACTCAAACGGATCAACCGCCTGAGCGGGGAGGCGCTGCGCGATCCGACGTCGGGCATCGGTAAGCCCGAGCCTCTCAAGCAGACGCTCGCCGGACTATGGTCACGACGGATCGATGATGAGCACCGACTCGTCTACCAAGTTACGGGTGACGACCTGATCGTGCACCAAGCGCGCTACCACTATGGAAAGTAACCCAGCCCTCCCTGTCGTCTGATCCTTCGCTGGCTCGGCGGATCTATAACCTCTGTCACCTGGAGGGCGAGTTTCGTCTGCGCTCTGGAGCAGTGGGCCGCGAGTACTTCGACAAGTACCTGTTTGAGGGCGATCCCGCGCTCTTGCGCGAGGTCGCGGAGAGGCTCGCACCGCTGGTGCCCGACAGTATCGACCCACTAGCGGGCGTGGAGCTCGGCGTAGTGCCGATAGCCACCGTGCTCTCTCAAGTCACCGGAATCCCGGCACTGTTCGTCCGCAAGCAGGCCAAGGAGTATGGCACCCGCCGACTGGTCGATGGCGGCGAGGTGGCCGGAAAACGGCTGCTGGTGGTCGAGGACGTCGTCACCTCCGCCGGGCGGACCGTGCCGAGCAGAGCCGCGAGGCTGTCTCGCCGTCGCTACCCACAATGTGGGACCACATTTCGTACCACTGAAGGGAGAGGTGCTGGCGATCACAGCCAGCGAGGCGCGTCGACAACTTTTCCCGTTGACCGAGAGGGTCAATGACGATCGGGCGGCAATAGAGATCACCTCCAAGCGCGGCAACGCCGTGCTGATGTCGGCAGATGAGTACTCGACGTGGCAGAAGACGGCATACCTATTTCGCTCGCCAGCTGACCCGCGGGCCTACTCGATGCCGCTGATGCGGCAGCGCGTGGCGAGACGGTCGAGTATCCGCTCGACCGGACATGAAACTGGTCTTCGCCAAACAAGGCTGGGAGGACTGCACCTACTGGCAGCGAGCGGACCGAACGGTCGTCAGCCGCATCGCCCGGCTGATCGATCGCACACTACGCGATCCGACGATCGGAGTCGAAGACCCGGAGCCGCTCCACTACGGGATCAGCGGCGCTTGATCGGGGCGCATCACCTAGAAACACCGGCTTGTCTACCCGGCTGCGGGCAACGACCTCCGGGTGCTGCAAACCCGTCACCACTACGAAAGGTGACAGGGCGTGGAATGGCGCGTGAAGCTTGAGGGTGACGCTTGCCCGCTTGTTTGCAGCTGGTCGACCCGGGTGCCGAAGATGTCGTCGCGGTGGCGGGCATGGGTCCCGCCGAGCCAGACCGGCCCCTTCCGGAACGTCACCAGGTTATCGGGGTCACCGAGCAGGCGCCACGCGCCTCAGGCACTTGGGCCAAGAGCGGCGCAGCACGTGGGTGAAGACGTGAACTCGCTCGCACCGCCGCGTGACTCAGAGGGTGATTGTCCCCTCAGTGGCTCAGCTTGAGAGGAATGCCGTCGGCTTCGTCGAGATTGGCAAAGTAGGCCGAGACGGCATGATCCAGCAGCTCCGGGGTCAGTCGCGGTTCGACGCCAAAGTAGGCGGCAGCATGAATCAGGTGCTCGAGGATGTCCCGGGGCTCGCAGCCGTGAAGCGGGCGGTTCTGCTTGCGGTAATGCTCTTCCAGCAGATAGTTCACGGCCTCGGGGTCGAAGTGCAGGCCCATTGACTCACAGGCCCTCCGGAAGATCCTCCCGTACTCGACCACTCCGGGGTTGGGCACCTCTACCTTGTAGCGAATCCGCCGCAGGAAGGCGTCGTCCACGAGTTCCTTCGGCCGCAGGTTGGTGGACAGGATGAGGATCTCTGTGAACGGCACCTGCACCGTGGTCCCGGCGCGGGAGATGTTCAAGTAGTCGTACCCGGCCTCCAGCGGCACTATGAGGCGGTTCAGCATATCCTGAGGGCTCAGCTGCTGGCGCCCAAAGTCATCGACCAGAAACAGTCCGCCGTTCGCCTTTAGCTGCAGCGAAGCCTCGTAGAACCCCACCTTGGGGTCGAAGCTCAACTCCAGCTCTCTACCGGTCAGCTCCCCGCCCGCGATGACGACGGGCCTGGTGCAGAACGCCCAACGAGTGTCGTGGGGTGGCAGCTCAGCCGGCACCGGCTTGTGGTGGACGGGGTCGAAGATACGGATGACCTCCCCCTTCACGTAGATGGCGTGGGGAACGAAGATCGGGTCACCGAGCAGGGTGGCGCAGGCGGCCGCGATCGTGCTCTTGCCATTTCCCGGGGGGCCGTATAGGAAGATCGACTGGCGCGACCCCAGAGCCGGCCCGAGGCGATTCAAGACGCTCGGAGGGAGCACCAAATGGTCCAGGGCGGCCCGCAGCAGCTGATGGGTCACCATGGGGGCGGTCCGCCCCTGGTGCTTGGCGACAGCGACGTAGACGTCCAATGGGACCGGCGCAGGCCCGGCGTACTGGCTGATCTCGATCAGCTCGCGAGCGCGTTCACGGCCCGCCCTGCTGATCGCGTACTGCAGCCCCTCCGCGAAGCCCTCGTCGCCGCCCAGGGTGCCCCGGATACCGGTCGTGCCGCAGTAGCCCTCGTCCGAGAGGAACTTGATGGCATCCGACACCATCACCCAGGGAAGGCAGGAGTGACGCGAGAGGTCCCGCCCCAGCATGCCGCCGTTGAAGTAGAGGATCTTGAGGATAAGGTCGCAGATGAATGAGAACGGCAGGCCGGCCTCCTTCGGGCTCTGAGGCACCGGCGGGAAGCCGATCTGGCTGCGGACGGGCGGGGCGGCGGTCAGTGGGACTGCAGACATTGGCTTTGAAACTCAACTCCTGGTCGGGACCGGTCCCGGCATTGGCTTGCCGGGCAACTCTGCCACCATGCGGGCGGATCTCATCCCCAGCGGGGTGGCAATTTGCAAGGACGTGAAAGGCTTGCCACGCTCCCGTAACCGTTGGCCCCACCTCGGATCCTGATCCCGGAGCGCGCCGCCTGCCATAATCTGCCCACGGCGGGGCCCATCGCCCCGCGGTCCCAACTGATGCAGGAAGTCAACGTCTCCCCCACCGGTCGGGGTGCCAGCCGCGGTCGCTCGGCCCGGCGCCGCCCAGGCGTCCAGTCCCGCAAGCCGGGCTTCTGGCGGCGCCATGGTGTGCTGCGTGTCACCGGAGTCGTGGTGGCGACCCTGGTACTGCTGGCGGCGGCCGGCGTCGGCGCTGGGTTCCTGGTCCTGTCCGCTTTTCAGGTTGGGCTGCCGAGCGTGGCCGACCTTCCCAACCTTGGCCCTCCTCGCGACAGCTACCTGCTGGCCAGTGACGGCACCCTCCTGACCGTGCTCCACGAGCCGGGGGAACAGCACATCCACGTCAACCTCAACCAGGTGAGCTCATGGGTGGTCAAGGCGACGATCTCGGTGGAGGACCGCCACTTCTACCAGGACTCGACCTCGGTGGACCTGCCTCGGATCCTCGAATCGGGGTTGCACGACCTCTCCCATCATGGCTCGCTCCAGGGAGCCAGCACCATCACCGAGCAGCTGGCCAAGATCTCCTTCCTCACTCCCGACCAGACGATCACGAGGAAGATCCGCGAGCTCCTCTTGGGCTACGAGATCGCCCGCACCTTCAAGCCCAACCAGATCCTGCAGATGTACCTGAACCGCATCCCCTACGGCAACCAGGCGGTGGGGATCGGCACGGCGGCGGAGCTGTACTTCCACATCCCCGCCAGCAAGCTGGATCTGGCCCAGGCGAGCATGCTGGCGGGGATCCCGGATGCTCCCACCGCCTTCAACCCACTGGTCTACGTCGGCGCCAAGGGGCCCAACTACGCCAAGCTGCGCCAGCAGGTGGTGCTGCAGACCATGGTCACCAACCACTACATCACCCAGGCCCAGGCTCAGGCGGCCTACAAGGAGAACCTCACCTACTACTCCTGGGAACAGAGCAGCCCCACCCTGGCCCCCAACTTCGTCAACTACGCCGAGCAGCGGCTGCAGGCCCGGTTCGGCGACGCCTACCTCAACCCCGGGGGCTGGACCATCTACACATCTCTGAATATGGCCGACCAGCAGAAGGCTGAGGCGGTGATACAGAATCCTGCCAACGACGCCCGGATCTTGCGCGACTACAACATCGGGGACGCGGCCCTGGTCTCCCTGGACCCACGAGATGGGGAGATCCTGGCCATGGTCGGCACCAGCAATTACAACGGATCGGTGGGTCAGATCAACATGACCACCCAACCGAGGCGTCCAGGGTCGACCTTCAAGCTGTTCACCTACACGGCCGCGATCGCCTCCGGCAAGTTCACGATGACGACACCCGTCTTGAACGAGCCCATAGACATCAACGGCTACTCGCCCCAGAACTACGAGCACGACTTCACCGGCATCTGCCAGCTCCAGAACTGCCTTGGCAACTCCATCAACATTCCCGCGGTCAAGGTGGAGATGATCACGGGCCTGCCGAACGTGGTCAGCATGGCCGAGCGCATGGGCGCCTCGGAACTGCTCAACCCGCAGAACACGTATGGGCCGGCGCTCACCCTGGGCGGGCTGTCCCTCGGTTTGACCGAGCTTCAAATCGCGACCGGCGCGTCGGTTCTGGCCAGTGGCGGCGTGCTGCATCAGCCGACCGCCATCCTCAAGGTGGTCAGCGGGAGCAAGACCATCTATCAGTACAACCTGGCCGCCAACTCCCTCCAGGTCGTCCCCCCCGATGTGGCCTACATCATGAACGCGATGCTCTCCAACAACAACAACCGCATAGCCGACTTCGGGCCGGACGCGCACCTGACCCTGCCGGGCCGTCCAGTCTCCGCCAAGACCGGGACCTCGGACAAGCAGAACGCCACGGGGGTCTACAGCAACAACATCGAGGACAACTGGACTTTTGGATGGACCCCCCAGCTGGTGACCGGCGTCTGGGTCGGCAATCCCGACGGCGCGACCCTGTCCAGCGTCACCTCAGGGATCAGTGGGGCGGCACCGCTTTGGCAGGACTACATGGAGCAGGCGCTGGCCGGGCAGCCGGTGATGTGGTACTCCAAGCCGGCCGACGTGGTCCAGGTCGGCAGCGGGCCCTACCCCTACTACTACCTGCCCAACACCGTCAGCTACGCCAACCAGGACGTCAACTGCCCACCGGCCTACCAGACCAACTGGAACGGCACCTGCTGAGCGACCGGTAGCGTCGGGCAGCCCCCAATGACGGCGCCTGGGCCGAGCGGCCGCGGTCGGAGATGATCTCGGCGCCAGGGCTGGTTTCCCCGAGGAACCAGCCCTGGCGCCGGGGACTGGGCGGATGGTCAGCTGGCCAGCGGCACGCCTATCCCCAGCAGGGGATCGCCGACCTTGACCGCCAGCGCTGTCACCAAGAACACGACAACTCCCGATGCCGCGGCCTCCAGGCTGACCAGGCGCTCGCCGAAGATGTCGCGGAGTTCTCCGACCGGCTGTCCCTGCTCCACCCGCTCGCCGACGCTCACCGATGGGTGATAGGTAGCCGAGATGTCGGTCCTCATCCACACCATCTGGTCCATCGCCTCAGGAGCTGAGGCTGGAGGTCGGACGGGATCTATCATCCCCAAGGTCGAGAGCACGTTCTGCAGGCCACCCAGATGTCGCGCCACCGACGGCTCGTCGCAAATGCCCTGCTGCCCGATCTCGGCGATGATCCCGGGCACGCCGCGGAGAGCGGCCGAGGCATAGGCCGCCCCCGGAACCGAGTCGGGCTCCACTCCCAGGCTGTGTTCGAACCCGTAGGCGACCGACATCTGCTGCGAGACCCTAGCCACCTCAGGGTCGCCCGCCCTTGTCCACAGCGTGAATGGGCTCAGAGCCTCGATCAGGTCGCCGCAATGGGCGTCCACGTACGCGTCCGATCCCGAGATGAGGTCCTCGAGCAGGAACGCCGCGACGCGCTCCGCCGGCGAACCCTGCCGGTCGCCCGGGAACGAGCGGTTCAGATTCCGCCCGTCCCTGGGGTTGACGTAGATCGAGCGCTCGTAGAACCCCGGCGAGTTGACCAGAAGGACGGCGGCCAGGGTGCCACGGAGGCGGCTCGGGTCGAGCCAGCGGGTCAGCCTGGTGACCGCCTCGATGGGGACGTACTCGGCGGCGTGCATGCCACTGGTCACAGCCAGGGTCGGGCCGGGCTCGGCCCCGCGGATCACGACTGCGGGGATCTCCCAGGCGGGCTCCACCCCGGGGACTCTGACGAAGCCGCGCCGGACCTCGCCTGGCTCCGGGCTAAGATCGGCGAAAGATACTCTGGACATCCCGATCCTCCTTGGTGATCCGGCCGACCCTCGGCCGGCCGCCTGCGTCTACTGTCTGGCTCCGCCCCTGGACCGCTGCCACGTTCGCACCACCTCCCCCAGCACCGGCAGGGGCAGCGGTCCCTCGCTGAGCACGGCACCGTGGAATTGGGACAGGTCGAAGGCTGCTCCAAGCTCGTCCACCGCCACCTTCCGCAGGCGCCGGATCTCCTCACGCCCGATCATGTAGGCGAGCGCTTGGCCGGGCCAGGCGATGTAGCGGTCGATCTCATTTCTGACATTCGCCATGGTGGTGGCGGTGTTCTCCCACATGAAGTCAACCGCCTCCTGACGCGACCAGCCGAGTCTGTGCATGCCGGTGTCGACAACCAGGCGGCAGGCCCTCAGGGCATCGAAGGACAGCATCCCCAGTCGCTGCAGATCGGAGCTGTACAGCCCCATCTCGTCGGCCAGACGCTCGCAATATAGGCCCCAGCCCTCGACGTAGCTGCAGACCTCGGCGTCCAGGTGGCGGCGGTAGGCGGGGATGTGGGTGAGGGTCTGCGCCGAGGCGATCTGGAGATGGTGGCCCGGGGTGCTCTCGTGAAAGGCGAGGGCCTCGTACTCGTAGACGTAGCGGCTCTTCGGGTCGGCGGTCAGGACGCAGTGGGCGCCGGGACGGCTTCCACCCTCGGACGGACCTCGGTAGTACGCGAGCGCCGAATTGCCAGCCTCAACAGGGTCGATCTCCTCCACCACGCAGGGGGCTATCTCGAAATGGGGGAAGAAGCGGTCTCGGGCCGCCTCGGCTCGGTCCAGAGCCGCCTGCACCACCTGGACTATCTCCGCCTCTTTGTTGAACCTGAGGGCGGGATCCGCTCGCAGCCGGTCTCGAAGCTCGGGAAAGGAGATGGGGCCGAACACCCGCCCCCCTATCTCCCGCCACTCGTCCTGCAGTGAGCTGAGAGCGTCCAGGCCGATCTGGTGGATCCGCTCTGGTGTGAGCTCGGTCGTGGTGTGGCGGCGCACGGCGCGCTCGTAGGCGACCGGCCCTCCTTCCACATGGGCCAGCCCCACCTGAGAGTCAGGCCTGGCTCCCGGCAACAACTCCTGGCTAAGACAATCCATGAGTCGCCTCATCGCGGGCCGCACCTGGTCGGTGATGAGTTGGCGCGCCCGCTCCCGATCGTGGGATCTGGCCTCCCGCGCCCGCAGCAGTGGCTTCAGGAAGACGTCCGTCTCCACCTGGCGCCCGAGATGACCATCAAGTTGGGCGACAGCCTGGAGGACACCCGCTCTGGTGGATGGCCGGTTCTGCTCCAGAGAGTCCCGGTAGCGCTCTGCGACCCGGTCCAGGTAGTCACCGAGCTTGGAGAGGCGCTCCAGATAAGAACTCACTGCCAGCCGGCTGTCGAGGGGGGCAGTTGGGATCGCCTGGAACGCCATCGCCTGGGGTGAGACGTAGCCGGCGGCGGATGCGTCGAGCGCCCACAACCCATCCTCCAGGTTGGTGCGCAGGGACCAGGCCAGCTGGCGCATGACCTCCCTGTCCACGCGCTCGCCCGGGGTCAGCTCGTCGTCTCGCAACCGGCTCAACGCCTGCTCTACACGGGCCACCCTGGCCGCTCCCCTAGCTGCGGCTGCCGCGCTCGGGTCCGGCAGCTGCGAGTCGTATCCGCTCACGCCCAGCATGGTGGCGCTAAGGGGATCGATGGAGTGCATGCAGTCGAAGAACTCCTGATCCAGCCTAGCCAGCTCCTCCCCGGCGTTCACTCGTGAACCCCGGCCCGGCCCGGCGGCGCCATCTGCGGTTGCGGCTGACGGCTCACGAGCGCCGCAACCTCGAGCCGAGCTCCAATAGCAGCACCTCCCAGGCACGCATCCCCTCGCGCAGCCGGGGAATGCGCAGGAACTCGTTCGGCGCATGCAGGTTCTCATCGGCGGTGGAGAAGGAGAAGAAGAGCGTCTTGAGTCCCAGCACCCTCTCGAAGAGGGCGGTGGCGGGGACGCTGCCACCGATCTTCGCGAAGAGGACGGGCTGGTCGGGATAGACCGCTTCCAGGGCTGCCTTGGCAGCCAGCACTCCTGGGTTGTCGGCGGACAGGGTGTAGGCGGGAACCGATCCGGGATCGGTAAGCACCTTGACCCTGACCCCTGGCTGAGCCAGCGCCGCGATGCGCTCGCTGACCCGCTCCGCAGTCCGCCCGGGGTCCTGCCCAGGCACCAGTCGACACGAGATGTGCGCTCGTGCCACATGGGGTATCACGGTGTACTTGCCTCCTCCCTCCAGCCCGTTCACCTCCAGCGTCGGTCTCTCCCACAGGCGCTCCAAGGTGCTGTAGCCGACCTCGCCGTACGTCTCCGGAAGTCCCAATTGCTGCGCGTACTCGTGATCGTCGAAGGGCACCGCGGCGATCTCCTGGCGGCGCTCCGGGGATAGCGCGGGTATACCGTCGTAGAAACCTGGGACGGCCACAGTGCCATCAGGCCGATGCAGGCCCGCCAGGATGGCCGCCAGCGCGACCGCCGGATTGGCGACCGTTCCCCCGTAGCGACCGGAATGCAAGTCCTGGGTGGCACCCGTTACCTCGACTGTCAAGCTCACCAGCCCCTTCGACCCCAGTGAGATCGAGGGCTCCGTGGGGCGCCAGATGGCGCCGTCCGCGGAGATGACCAGGTCGGCCCCCAGCTCATCCGCGTGACGGCTCACGAAGTCGGGCAGGTTGGGGCTACCGATCTCCTCCTCGCCTTCTATCAGCAACTTGACATTGAGGGGAAGGCGCCCCTGCTGGGTGATGAACGCCTGCAGCACCTTCATCGCCATGAAGACCGGTCCCTTGTCGTCAGAGACCCCGCGCCCGCGCACGACCTCGCCGTCCCTGGTGAGAACGAAAGGCGGCGACTGCCATTCCGATAGACTTCCCGTCGGCTGGACGTCATAGTGCCCGTAGACCAGCACCGTGGGGGCGCCCTCGGCTCCGTTCCACTCTCCGATCGCGACGGGGTGGCCCGCGGTCTCTTCGACCCGGCCGCTGAGAAGAGCCATCTGGTCTGCGATCCACGTGGCCGTGGTCCTCATCGTCGCCGGATCCGCGTCGCGGCTTACGCTGGGCAGCGCGACATACTCCGCCAGCTCCCGCAGGTAGTCCTCGTCCGAGACGCTAAAAGAGAGCACTGCCGCCATCTATGGAAAGGGTTTGGCCGGTGATCCAGGACGATTCTTCGGAGCAGAAGAAGCGCACCCCGTGGGCGATGTCCTCCGGCCGCCCCAGGTGACCCACGGCGATCCCGGCCAGGACCTTCTCCTGTCCCTCGGGCCCGTAGCCATCCCACTGCCTCTGAGTGGTGGGATTGGAGAGGATGAATCCGGGCGCGATGCAGTTGACGGTGATCCCGAAGCGACCCAGCTCATGCGCCATCTGGCGGGTGAACCCAATCTGCGCCGCCTTGGCCGACGCGTACGCCTGAATCCCTGTGAGGCTCACGCTGCGGCCGGCACCGGAGGAGATGTTGACGATGCGCCCGAAGGACCGCTCCTTCATTCCCGGCACTGCGGCCCTGGTGCAGTGGAAGGTGCCGGTCAAGTTGGCATCCACCACCTCCCGCCAGGCTCGGTCGCTGACCTCCTCGATGGGGGCAAAGGTCTGCCCGCACACCCCGCCCGCATTGTTCACCAGGATGTCCACCCTGGGGAGCGAGGCGAAGTACTGTCCGACCGCCTTGGAATCCGTGATGTCGACCGTGTCCTTGTCCAGCTCGTGGACCAAGAGTCCGTCTTCCCTCAGCCCCCTGGCGATAGCCGCCCCGATCCCGTGGGCGGTCCCCGTCACGACCGCGACCCGCTCTGCCACCTTCTCCTCCATTGTTAGTCCACGCCGGGCATGCCATGACCCGGCTTCATCCGCCCGCCTGGTTTGCGGCTATCGCGCCGTCAACCTGATCTCGGTGCAAGGGGGCCGAGAAGCTGGGCCGCCACCCGGTCCACAAGCTCCTCCGGTATGAACACCACTCCCGACTCGTCCGCCACCACCAGATCCCCCGGATGCACCTGCACTCCGGCGCAGAGCACGGGCCCATCGATGCCAACAGCCTCGAGCCTGCCGACTCCGCTCTGAGGGCTGACCGACCGCGCCCAGGCCGAGATTCCCGCAGCCCGGA
>DAHWNZ010000051.1:0-19424 GCA_027339635.1 Candidatus Dormiibacterota bacterium | reverse complement strand
GCCGGCGAAGAACTCGACGGTGTAGGAACCAGTTCCAAGATCCGTGATCGTGTAGGTACCGTCAGTGGCTGTCGTAGCCGATCCAAAGAGGCTCCCATCGGCGGTCGAGACGGACACGCAGATGCCAGGCAGAGCCGCGCCCCCTGCAGCCGCGGTCACCGTTCCCGAAATGCTCCCCGCCACCACCATCGCGGCATTGATGTTCCCGGTGGTGGATCCCGCCGTAACGGAGCTTGCGTTGGCGGACCCCGACGAAGTCTGGTTGTCGTACCACTGAGTGAGATAGTTGCTCGAACTGCCACAGCCAGCCGAGAACTCGACCGTGTAGGTCCCCGTCCCAAGGCTGTTGATCGCGTAGGTTCCGTCGGTAGCTGTCGTCGCCGACCCAAAAATGCTCCCATCGGCGCTGGACGCATCCACACATATGCCGGATAGGTCCGCGCCTCCAGCGGCCGCTGTCACCGTGCCTGAGATGATCCCTCCCGCGACCATCGCCGCATTGATGTTCCCGGTGGTGGATCCCCCGGTCACGGAAACCGCGTTGGCGGACGCCGGCGTACTCTGATTGTCATACCACTGGGGCGCGTAGTTGCCTGTGCTCCCGCAGTCGTCGTTGAACTCGACGGTGTAGGAGCCGACCAACACGTCGGGGATCGTGTAAGTACCGCCGGTCCCGGTCGTGGTCGAGAAGCCCTGATTAGTGTTGGTGGCAGACACGCAGATTCCCGCCAGGCCCGCGCCTCCGGAGGCCGCGGTGACCGTGCCCGAGATCGCACCGGTGAGGCTGGTGGTGCTGGCGCCCGCAGCCGCGATCTTCTCTGAGTTAGAGAGCGATCGCTTGACGAGTGGAGCGTAAGTGAAGCTGTCAGCCGTCCTGGTTGGACTGGTACGGGACGAGGCGGTCACCGTGACCTTGACCGTGGAGGCGGCCTGGGCCGGAGCCACCGCCCTGATCACGTGTGAGGACAGCACCTGGACCACAGGCGCAGCCACCTTGCCAAAGTGGACAGTAGCCCCGCTGGTGAACCCTATCCCGGTGAGAGTGACCATCGTCCCTCCCGCGGTCGTGCCTCTCGTGGGAGAGATGGAAGCCACCACCGGAAACAGTGCCGTTACCCGCCTGAAGGCGAACCTGCTAGTGCCCGAAAGGCTACTGCTCCCAGCCGAGGTGATGACCGTTACGCCAACTGTGGCTGCGTGTTCGGCCGGGGAGATCGCCGCGATCAACGTGGAGGAAATTACCCGGAAGCTCTCAGCCTTGGCGGCGCCGAAGTCGACCGCCCTCGTCCCCATGAACCCGGTCCCGGCGATCATCACCCTAGTCCCGCCCGCAGTCGAGCCGCTGGAGGGACTGACGTCAGTTACTACGGCTCTGGTCCCGGAGAAGGCGGGTGTGCACTGGGCTGCAAAGCAGTGGGTCGAGGCAGCACTAGAACGGCAAGCCCCCTCGCTCGAAGGTACAATTGAACTGAAATCCTGGCCAGCCAATCCGCCGCGCCTAGGGACTTTGATCAAGGAACTGGGTGCGCAAAAGGGCGTGTGCGCCGCGTCCGGCGCACTGGTCACTTTCGGGGCCGCTCCGGCCTTCGCCGCGGGAGCGGCCGCGGCGCTCACGTTCTGACCGATGCTTGAGAGCCCAGAAACCGCTCCACCAGCCACGACGATGGCGGCCAGCGCCAGCTTTGCGAGAGCCTCCCTTCCGCCTCTACGACGCAAGCGGCTCACCCATGGCTGCTGACTGGAGTTTCCGCTGGATCTCGACTCCATGGGCCCCCTCCGAATACTGCTGCTTCCCGCCAGCAGGCCCCTGCCTCAGACAAATAGGAGAAGAGGTCTTCCCCTTCAGGCTGAGAACATATCAGAGCGACCCCCTGATGGCAAGGGTTCGCATTGACGGACCGAGACCCGCCCCCCTCGGGCGATCGTTCCCTCACCAAGGAGTGACACCGAGGGCCGGAAGCCGGACAGTGGCCGTGAGGGGGCGGGGCCCATACGCATCCGGAAGCGGTACGAGCTGGCAGAGGAGTTGCGGTCGAGGTACGGGGATCGGGCCCGGTTGACCGGGGGCAGTTGCTGGACTCGTTCTGCCGGGCCACCGGGTACGGGCGCAAGTCCGCCATCAAGGTGCTGAAGGGGCGGTGTCGGCTGTCGGCCCGCAAGCGAGTCCCCGGGGCCACGCGGTATGTAGCGGGGCTCCGGTCTGCGCTGAAGGTCGGCTGGAAAGCCCGCGACTACCTCTGCTTCGAGCGCCTCCAACCCTTCCTGCCGGATGTGGCCCAGATTTTGGTGCGACATGGCCAGCTCACCCGCTCGCCTCGGCCAGGGTAGCCACCGTGGAAAGCGACCTCTACGAGGTCAGGCGCGTGCTGGTGGGTCGGCGGATGAGCCAGACCAAGCCCGGTGGACTGCTTCGCCGTGAGATCCCGGTAGTGGTGGGCCGCTGGCGAGACCTGGACACCCCGGGGTACCTGGAGATCGACCTGGTCTCCCACAGCGGCGAGGTGGCCGGCGGCGAGTGGATCTGGCCCCTGTGCGCCACCGATCTCTGCACCGGTTGGACCGAGAGGATGACGGTCATGGGCAAGGGGCAGACCGGGATCGTGGCGGCCTTGGAACACATCCAGCGCCAGCTGCCCTTCCCGCTGTTGGGGCTGCACCCGGACAACGGCAGCGAGTTCATCAACTGGCATCTGCTGCGCTGGTGCCAGCAGACCGGGATCCTGCTCTTCCGCTCCCGCCCCGAGCACAAGAACGACAACTGCCACGTGGAGCAGAAGAACTGGACCCTGGTGTGCTGCCTCATCGGCTACCAGCGCTTGGCAACCCCAGCCCAGCTGGAGTGGCTGGGCTCCCTCTACTCCGACCTGCTGCAGTCCGGGGCCTGGAAGCAGACCACCCGAGCGGATGCGCTCCGAGAGCGCCTTCGCCCCACCTCTATGGGTTCCCTCCCAGCCTCCTCTGGCAAGACCACTGGCCAGCACCGCCTAATCCGCGGGGGCGATCGCCAAGCCCTTCCTGGCCCCCGCGCCCGCGGCTTCCGACCGGTCAACGGCTACCTACTCGGCCCCAAACCGCCTCCCCGGAATTCACACAAGGTTTGGATCCACCGCACCCCGCTCACCCCACCCTTGACGAAAAATTCCGGCTACACGCTCCTGGGCTCTAAGTTCCTACTCCCGGGACTCGCCTCGGCCTTCCAGATGACGGCCCCCGCTGCGACATCGGACAGGGATCGACCCTATCTCGCCCCCGCCACGATCCCACACAACGTCCGGCAAACCCCTCACCTGAGAAAGGGCCTCCCCGGCTCCGCGGCAAACCCAAATCGGACGCGACCGGTGACAGAGTTGTAAACACCGGCTCCGCTCCTTCCCGATCATGCAACCATCGAGCTCAATGCGTGGGACGGTCTCGCAGGTAACAAGCTGGCCACCACCAAGGATCCATAAGCACAGGAACCCCTTGAAGTCAGGCAATTCCGCTCCGTCACCTCTATCGCTCACACCTCGACCGGCAGGAGCTCCAGCGGTCCGGGACGCTCCGAGCGCCTCACGGCCCCTGAATACCGGGGCGAGCGGCGGCAGCCCGGGCCGAGCCACCAGGCCCCGTCGGCACCTCGGATCCCCATGGCCTGATGGCCGCTACCCTCATATGAAGTCGCCAAAAGTATATCTGCTGATATTGTCCGTGTGGGGGACTCTGATAGCAGTCTCAGCGTCTTCACTCTCTGCGCAGGTAGATGCCGGCTGGAAGCACCTACCGATCGCCGGTATCTTGGTGGGAGTGCTGGCAATCTTTATTGGCTACTTCTGGCTCAACGGAACCAAGGATGTGGTCTACACCCTGTTCTATCAGCTGTACCTCAAACGCAGGCTAACCGATGTGACCCCCGACCACATGTACAGGAGCCAGATGCCTAAAGTTGTCCTGGCCTACTGCACGTGCAACGACTTTAACGAAAGTCGTCTACTCGCCAGCATGCACCAAACCTACGACAACTACACAGTGGTCATACTCGACGACTCACGGCAGCTCGAGTTTGTTCAAGCCATCGACCACTTTGCGCAGCAACACGGAATCTCAGTGATCCGGCGACCTGATAGGCAGGGCTTCAAGGCGGGGAACCTCAACAACTACCTGCGAAACGCCTCTTTCGACTACTTTGTCATTCTCGATAGCGACGAAACCATCCCTCCAAATTTCATATCCCGTGCACTGGACTACTTTGCTCGGCCCGACATCGGAATAGTGCAGGCCAATCACCACGCAATCGGCGGCACAAATCGGTTCATGGAGCAATTTGGACCGGGTGTGGATGCCCACTGGCCAGCGTACCAGTCGGTGAAGGACCGCTACGGGTTCTTATCCCTCTTGGGGCACGGAGCCATGGTGAGCCGGCCGTGCTACGAGGCTAGCGGGGGCTTCCCAGATGTGGTGGCCGAGGACTTGGCATTCAGTATCCGTGCACGAGTCTCTGGCTTCTACACCGTTTTCGCGCCTGACATTCTTTGTGGCGAGGAGTTTCCGGTTAGCTATCTTGCCTTCAAGAGGCGGCACCTAAAGTGGACTAAAGGCAACATCGAGTTCATTCGCAACTTCACATACGCCATGCTTGTGTCACCAATGACGTGGTTTGAGAAGCTCGACATTGTCTTGTTTACATACTCGCTCCCACTGACTGCTCTCTTCTTCACCTACATTGTGATTGCAGTTGTTTGCCTTCCGCTGTTGGGGTTCCAAATTCACTACCCTCTCTGGATGCTGGGACCAACAGTAACATTTCTGATTGCCCCGATGGCAAATGACATCCTTACCTATGGAAGAAGTGGCCACTACGGCGCTATCGCAAGCTACTGCCTTCACTGCTTCGCGCTCTATGGCTCGATGCTATATACCAGTCTTGTGGCGTCTGTACTTTCAGTTTTCGGAAGAGCGGACTTCCTGGTGACACCGAAGCAGACGGGTCAGATTACATTGGGCCGTGCCCTTCAAGCAAACGCCCAAGAGCTCGCATTCGGTGCTTTGCTGCTCCTGGTGGCATGGACGGTCGGTGGAAGCATCGTGCCGTGCTTGTTCGTTGCTCTAGCCGCCCTGAGCTCTCCATATTTGACGCTGCTGTCGAATAAAGACCTAAGTGGCCGGTCGCTGCATCGACACAGGCAGGGACAGAAGTGCCAGCAGGAGGCGATGCTGCATTTGGTTCGACATAGTTGGTGGGTACCGGCTGGGTCGGAGAGTCCGGGGCACCCAGCGGTCACAGGCGATGGCAGGCAGGCCATTCAGCACACGTGAGCCTTGTGAAGCCCTACGACGGATACATAGGGACGTAATCCGGTTCCTACATCGCGACCGAGATCGTGCCCTACTGGCCAACTCGGACGGCGGGCTCGGTGACTCTGGGCTTCACAGGCGCAGGCCTTGGCGCCAGCTTCCGACCGAGGCCGCCGCGTTGTGGTTGAGCTTCTATGCGCCAAGGTGAGCAGGCGGGCCAATCGGCTCCGAGAACAGCTCGGAGCCGGACAGTCTGCCCTGGGTTTCGCAGGTCCATGGGCACCATCGGACAGAAAGGCTGCAAGAACACTGGCTTTTGACGCACGTAGCCAGGAAAATGTTTGTGACTACAGGCCCGTAGGTTGAACTGGGGGCCGGTCAGGTCGCTCTAGGGCGGAAGTTGTGGAAGCGGGGCGGGTCAGGCATCGCGAGTTGCCGGAGGATGGCTTGCTGACCAGGCGTGAGCTGCGAGCACTGGGCCACGGTTCCGTGGTCGGTCGCGAGAGTCACCGGATGGAGCCGTTGGAGCTCATGGCGAAGGTTGCGCCAGGTCTGCCCGGTCTGGTTCTCGACCACCCGGATCAGCAGCAGGGCCAGCCAGCACAGCACGTTGTGGGCCCTAATCCGCTCCTCCTTGCGGTGGTACACGGGGCGTAGATCCAAGGTGGTCTTCATGTCCCGCCAGCCCCGCCCCACCTGCAGCAGCTGCTTGTAACCCACCGCGATCTCATCGGCGGTCATCTCGGGGTCGGAGCTGCGGACCAGGTACTTGCCGTCCAGATGAGCCTCCCTCGCAACTGCAGGGTGGGTCCCTTACCTGTAGAGGACCCCGATGTCAAGGGGCTTGACCAAGTGTGTTGAGCAAGTGACAGGCCCGAGTGCAGGCATGCGGACAGGCTGGATTCGGGCACAGCTGGATGTCAGCCCGGTGCAGTCCCCGCATGCGTCAGACAGGCCCGTGTCAGTTACATGGTGAAGGGCCTCCTCTGCCCTTGGAATAGGCGTCCACCGGTACCGGGGCCGACGCGCGGAAGCCCAGCCTTACCTCGGTGCGCGGACCAACGGTCCGGCGACATGATGGGTGATCGGGTCTCCCCGCGCATAGAGTCGCGACCGCTCATTCTTTTGAGGCCGTCCACGCCTGCGGCGTGGCGGCAGGGACCGTCCGGGAGCTGGCCGCGAAGCGTCCATCGATCTGTGGGCCAAGTGCGTCGGCAGGGGGCCATCAGCTAACCGCAACCAGCGCCTCGTCACCGAGCGCGCGCAGGCGATGATGGGCACGGCGGACCAACTTACGGGCCACCGACAGTGCGGCCCGGTTGCCGCCCAGCCGTTCCTTCACCGTGGCGTAGTAGTCATGGTCAGGCGAGTTCCGCCGCGACCCGCACTGCGCGGCCTCGAACAACGCCCAGCGCAGCACTGGAGGCCCTTGCCTGGAGAGGTGGCCTCGGGTCCGCTTCCCGTCCGATGAGTGGACCGTAACATCGAGGCCGGTGTGGCGAACAGCGTCTCGGGAGGACGAGAACCGACGGCAGTCGCCGAGTTCGGCCCAGATGGCAACCGAGGTGACCACTCCGATGCCGTATTCCTCCATCAGAGCCCGGCACCCCGGCTGCCGGCGGGCAAAGTGGGCTAAGTCCAGCCGCAGCTGATCGAGCTCCGCGCCCAGTCGATCGATCTGACGCAATATCACGGTCACCACTGCCTGTGCCTCTGGAGTCAGGCCATCGCCGGCCGCGAGGTGGACTCGGTGAGCGGCGGAGAGGAAGTCGTTCCGAGTTGGGACCCCGTGGTGAAAGTACAGGGCATGCAGGCGCTGCTGCCAGGAGGTGCGCTCATCCAGCAGATCCTTGTACAACCGGATCGTGGCTCTGGTCTCCTGCACGTGCGTGGGAGGAATCCATGACTCCGGCAGCGTTCCCCCGGCCAGCAACTCCCGGAGGTGCCGGGCGTCGAGTCCATCGGTCTTAGCCCGCCGCTTGGGGCCCCGCAGAGCGGCGGTGTCCGCAGGCTCCGCCAGGTGGGCGGTCATGCCTGCCCTCTCCAGCTCCTCCACCACGAACCTCCAGCCGGTGCAGCCCTCCACCGCAAAAGTCCCCGGCCGACCCTCCAGTCGCGCCAGCCAGGACCGCAGACTGGGTCGAGTGCCAGGAATCTGGCCACGTCGGACCTGGCCAGTCTCGCTGTCCAAGTAGTCGAAAGTGATTTGCCTCCGGTGCACGTCCAATCCGCCTACGATTGCCATTGGGACCTCCTCACGCTCCTGTCTGTTCCGGCCCGATGGATCCCATCGTGCCTGAGCTGAGGGGGTCCTCTACATGCCATCTTTTAGTCTGGCGATTGCACGCCGGGGTCCGGCTCCGCACCGATGCCGCCAAGCGCATGAGGGTTCGCGAGAACGTGCTCTACTTGGTGTTCAAGTTGGCCGTTCGGCTCAGCCCCAATTGGCGTGGGATCAACGCCCCCAACCAGCTAGACCTGCTCTTGGCCGGCCACCGCTTTGTGGATGGACGGCTTCAACTCACCCAACCCTCACTGGAGGAAACCACCGCCTGATCCACCCGCCCCGCCTGGAGGCTCTTACACAACACTTGACAGGAGCTCATAAGCCCCCAACTTTCCCGACCAACACCCCGGCTCATTCTCTGGTCAGAGAACAGCAGTTTGCGCCGAAGTCGACCTGGTGCTACGATGCAGACGACCATTTGTTCCCTGGCCCCTCATGGGCCGCCCAGGAGGCTTGATGATGACCGAGACCCTGACCCCGAGGCAGCAGGAGATCCTCGACTACCTGCGGTCACGCGCACTACGCGGCGAATATCCGCCGTCGGTGAGGGAGATCGGCATGGCTGTGGGGTTGAGCTCCAGCTCCACTGTGCAGAATCACCTCAACGTGATGGAGCGCAAGGGGGTGATCCGTCGGGATGCCACCAAGTCCCGAACGGTGAGCCTCACTGATTCCTTGGGCGAGAGGCTTGACCCCTTCTCGCTGCCGCTCATCGGACAGGTCGCGGCCGGGGCTCCGATCCTGGCCGAGCAGAACATTGAAGATCACATATCCCTGGGCCCGCAGATTGCGGGAGACCAAGGCGCCTTTGTGCTTCGAGTAAAGGGCGACAGCATGCTCGGCGACGGCATCCTCGACGGCGACCTGGTTGTCGTTCGGCCCACCACCGACGCGCCCAACGGCACCCTCGCCGTGGTCAGGGTCGAGGATGCGACCACTGGGGAGGGTGAGGTCACCGTAAAGCGCCTCTACCGGGAGAGCGGACATGTGCGCCTGCAACCGTCCAACCCGGCCTACGAGCCCATCGTGGTGTCGGAAGCCACCGTGGAGGGCCGAGTGTCCGCCGTGATTCGCATGATCCGCCAGTAAGGCCCAGACTCTCGCGAGGGCCTCAGGAAGACGGGACGTCGCGTGCGACGGCGGGCGTAGCACCGGACCGAATACCGGTCAAAATCGCCTCAAGCGCCGGCGGCACGCGACCTCTTACCCGAACCCCGCTTTCGGTGAACTCCTCGACCTCGATGACGCCATAGCGCCGCCAACTGGTGAGCAACCTGATGTGCTCGTAAGGGATGATCGCTTCCAGGGCCTCCATGTCACCGCCGAGGGCCCGTCCGATCTTCTCCCTCAGCCCATCCAGTCCCTCTCCGGTTCGGGCGCTCACCAGCTGCCCCTCCAGGTACGGGGCCGGGGCGTACATCTGCAGGCGCTGGTGTGCCTCCTGAGAGCAGAGGTCGGCTTTGGTTATGGCCAGCACCATGGGACGGTCGGCGAGCCCCAGCTCATCGAGCGTCCTGTGAACCGTTTCCAGGCGATGCTCAGCCCCGGCGCGGCTGGCGTCCAGAACATGGATTAGAAGGTCCGCCTGCTGGACCTCCTCCAGGGTTGCGTGGAAAGCGGCCACCAGTTCGTGGGGAAGCTTCTGGATGAAGCCTACGGTGTCGACCAGAAGGCATGGTTGGCCGCCAGGAAGGCGCACCGCGCGGGTGGTGGGGTCCAGCGTGGCGAAGAGCTGGTTCTCAGCCCTCGCCCCACCTCTTGTGAGCACGTTGAGCAGAGAAGACTTCCCGGCGTTGGTGTACCCGACCAGGGCCACCGAACGGAACGGAAGCCGACGCCTGGCGGCCCTGTGGAGGGCGCGCTCCTCGGTCAGCTGCTTCAGAGACTTCTCCAGCGATGCCAGCCTCGTGCGGATGCGTCGCCGATCGGTCTCCAGCTTCTGCTCGCCTGGACCACGAGTACCGATACCGCCTCCCAGCCGGGAGAAGCGGTCCGATCCGCTGAGCCGAGGAAGCAGGTGGCGCAGCTGCGCCACCTCGACCTGGATGCGGCCCTCCCGAGAGCGCGCGTGCTGAGCGAAGATGTCGAGAATGAGGCCGGTCCGATCCACAATGGGCACGCCGACCGCGTCCTCAAGGTTGCGCTGCTGCCGCGGGGAGAGCTCATCGTTGGTCAGCAAAAGACCGAAATCCAAGCTCTCGCGAAGAGCCGCCACCTCCGCCACCCGGCCCCTGCCGAAGAACATCGCCGGGTCTATCTGAGATCGCCGTTGGATGTCAGCTCCGACCACCTGAGCGCCGGCGGTGAGGGCCAGCTCGTGCAGCTCCTCCATCTCGCGCTCCACCTCTGCCATGTCCCTGTCGGCGGCTGCCCACCCCAGCAGGAAGGCGCGCTCTCCCCGTGCCTGCATCGACTCGTCGAATACCTTCAAACAAACTCCTCTTTGGCCTGACGCCGGACCAGCGCGACTGATGCGGCCAAAATATGGTCTGGATCGGCAGTTCCGTCAATCCATATCAGATTGGGTTCCCGGCGCAACCAAGTCATCTGGGCCCTGGCGTATCTCCAGGTGCGTCGGATCAAACTCTCCAGCGCCCCCTCTCTGGTCAGGCGGCCGTCAAGTAATTCCAGGGCCTCGCGGTATCCGATGGCGCAACCGCTGATCGTCGCCGGTGAAAAACCCTGGGCCAACAGTCCCCTCACCTCGTCCAAGATTCCCGGGTCGAGAATTCTTCGGGCTCTGCGCTCTATGCGCTGGCGGAGAATGGGACCGGGCACGGAAAGGCCGATGCGCAGAGCTTCCCACGCCTGCTCACGCTGGGCCGGTTGCAGGCCCGCTCTCTCGAGTTCCAAGGCCCGCAGGACCCGCCTTGGGTTTTGGCGATCAATTGTTCGAGCGTGACTGGGAGACAGGCGCTCGAGCTCAGCCAGGGCCGCCTCCCGGTCGACCCTCTGTACCAGCCGGCCTTGGTTGGGCCGCCCATCCATGGGGGCACCGCCGAAGTCAAACCCCTCCAGAAGGGATCGGAGGTAGAGACCAGACCCGCCGACTAGTATCGGTGTCACTCCATCGGCCCACAGGGAAGCCATCGCAGCCCGAGCCCGCTCGACGAACTCGCGGGCCGTGAAGCCCTCCCCCAGCCGGCTCCAGTCGAGCCCCACACAGGAAACGCCACGCAGCTCGGTCGGGCTGGGCTTGCAGACGCCCGCTGAGAGCTCGGCTATCGCCTGTCGCGAGTCTGCGTTGATCAGGCTACCGGAAATCACTGGAGCAAGCGAGACCGCAAGCGCAGTCTTCCCAGATGCGGTGGGCCCCATCACCGCCACCACGGTCCGCCCAGCGGCAGACTCCGTCATCGGCGATGGAAGGCGGCCAACAGGCTGCCCGCGGTCAGCAGCAGCACCGCCGGCCTGCCATGCGGGCAGGTTATCCCCCCCGGTGTTCCGGCCAGGTCGCTAAGGAGCGCTTGGGCCTGCTCATGCGTCAGCCGGTCGCCGAAACGGACGGCGCTGTGACACGCCAATGACGCCGCCAAACGGTGAGTCCTTGAGCCAGCCTCAGCCTCCTTCTCCACGGCGATCTGCAGGAGCTCTCTCAATGATGCCTGCACAGCTTCGGGTCGCAGCCCCGCGGGGGCGGCCGAGCAGCGGATGGTCTGCTCGCCGAACGCGGTCACCTCGAACCCAAGGGCCGGCAGGTCAAGGCCGGACTCGAGGGCGTCTGCCAAGAGCCCCGGGTCTGATTCGATCAGGATTGGCAGGAGCAGCCCCTGCGCAGGGAACCCACCCGCCGCGGGACCGACCAGGGCCGAGAGCCAGCTTTGGTAGAGAACCTTCTCGTGGGCGGCGTGCTGATCTACGACGGCAAGGCCCGACCTGGTCTCGGCGAGGAGGTAACGGTTGTGGGCCTGGCCGAGGTACCGCCACTCCGCGGCCTCGGCCAGGCTGAGCTCGGCGTCGGCTCGAAATGGCGGCTCGGCGGGCCCGGAGCTGAACTCCAGGAACTGGGGCGACACGGACTGAGAGAAGGACGTCCTGGTGCCGAGCGGGACGGCTGCGGGCAGAGAGATCGCCCGGGGACTGGCGCCCTGCAGGGCGGACCAGCAGGCACGCTGGACGAGTTGGAACACCCGCCCCTCATCCCGGAATCGCACCTCTCGCTTGGTCGGATGGACATTTACGTCGACCAGGGACGGATCAACCCTAAGATTGATGACCGACACCGGGAATCGCTCCGCCGGCAGCATGCCCCGGTACGCGCCGACGATGGCGGCGGTCATACCGCGGTGGTGGATCCTGCGGCCGTTGACCATTTCCACCATGGCCTGCCGATTGGCGCGCGCCGATTCCGGCGGGCCGATCAGCCCGGTTACCTCGATGCCTTCATCCTCTAGTTTGACCTCAAGCAGCCCGGCCAGCACGTCCCGGCCGAACACCGAGCCCATGGTCGCGGCAAGCGATCCCGCGGGGTTGCAGCTGAGCACCAGGCGTCCTTGCGACCGAACCACGTAGCCGACGTCTGGCCGGCTGAGCGCAGCTTCAGCGACCACTCGCACGCAGGCCGCCCCCTCGGTTCGCGCAGACCGCAGAAATGCCCTGCGCGCGGGGGCACTGTGGAAGAGATCCCTGACCGTGATCGAGGTTCCGACCGCGCCTGCCGTGACGGCTGGGCCGCGTATCTCTCCTCCGTCCAGAGTCAAGGAGTGGGCTCTATCTTTGTCGGTTGCCCGGCTCACGACCGTGACCCGGCCGACGGCGGCGATGCTGGGCAGCGCCTCCCCCCGAAAGCCGAACGTGCGCAGATGGAGGAGGTCTTCCAGGATGGTCAGCTTGCTGGTGGCGTGGGGCAGAAAGGCTGCGGAGAGCTCCTCCGGAAGCATCCCCTGCCCGTCGTCTACCACCCTGATCAGGTCCACCCCGCCGGCCTCCAGCTCGACCACGATCCGACTGGCACCTGCATCCAGCGAGTTCTCGATCAGCTCCTTCACAGCCGCAGCCGGTCGGTCGATCACCTCCCCAGCGGCAATGGCCTCCGCGACTGATCGCTCCAGCACCCGGATCCGCCCCGAGTGCCTCGCCGACCCCTCCTGGGCCTTCAACGGCCTGCCTGGCGCTGCCACTCAGCGAGCTTCTGCAGCGCTTCCAGGGGCGTCATGGTATCCACCCTGATGGCCTGGAGCTCCTCCACCAAAGGGTGGGCGCCGGGCAGAGGAAGCGCAAGTTGCTGCCCCGTCGCCGAGGGTACCTCCAGCGGCCGATCGGCCTCCAGCCCGTCGAGAATCTCCTTGGCTCTGGCAACCACTGCGGCTGGCACGCCGGCCATCTGGGCCACATGGATTCCATAGGACCGGTCCGCTCCGCCCGGCACGATGCTGTGCAGGAACGTGATGGACCCGATGGCCGGGTCCTCCAGCACGTCCGCACGGTGGTTGCGAAGCGCCGGCATGCGATCGAGTGCCGTGAGCTCGTGGTAGTGAGTGGAGAAGAGGACCCGCGCAGCCACGCTCGGCATGTCGTGGAGATACTCCAGCAGAGCCTGGGCCAAGCTCAGGCCGTCGTAGGTACTCGTGCCCCTGCCGACCTCATCGAATACCAAAAGGCTTCGCGCGGTGGCCCGCTCAAGAATATGGGCGACCTCACTCATCTCCACCATGAAGGTGCTGCGGCCTCCGGCCAGGTCATCCTGCGCGCCGACCCTGGTGAAGATCTGGTCCACCACCCCCCAGGTCGCGTATGAGCACGGGACCGGGGCGCCGGTCTGGCCGAGCAGACAGATGATCGCGACCTGGCGGAGGAAGGTGGACTTGCCAGCCATGTTGGGACCCGTGATCAACCAGATGCGTTCCGACTCACCGTCCATGCTGACGTCGTTGGGGACGAACTGACCAGTCTCGAGGGCCGCCTCGACCAGGGGATGACGACCCTGCGTCAGCACCAGCCGCCTGGACCTGTCTATCTCCGGCATCACCCAATCCCAGTCCGCCCCGACATCGGCCAGGTTCGCAAGGCAGTCAAGTTGAGCCACCGCCCGAGCGCATCGGCCAATCTGCCGGCTCCACCGGTCAGTCCGCTCCAGGAGCTGCGCGAGAAGCTGCTGCTCGCGCTCCAGGGACCGCTCCCGCGCGGCCAGCACCACAGCCTCTCTCTCCTTCATGGCCTCGGTGACGTACCGCTCCGCCCCGACCAGCGTCTGGCGCCGGATGTAGTCATCCGGCAGCGCGGTGGTCACGGCGCCCCTGATCTCCAGGTAGTAGCCAAAGACACGGTTGTACCCGACCTTCAGGCCCTTGATGCCAGTCCTGGCCCGCTCCCTGGCCTCCAGGCTTGAGATGAATTCCCGGGCCTCAGCCCCTCCAGCCACGATCCGGTCCAGTTCGGGATCGAAGCCAGCCTTGATGAAGCCTCCATCACGAGCGTTGACAGGGGGGTCCTCGACCAAGGCGGCGGCAATCTCCTCCGCCAGCTCGACCGGCGCATCCGCCAGATCCTGCGCCAACGATCTGGTGAGCTTGGAGTCCGTGCCGTCAAGTGTGCGGGCAACCTCGGGCAGCATACCCAAGGTCCCCCCGAGCCGCTGCAGGTCCCGGGGTCCCGCCAGCCTGTGAGCACACCTCGCCAACAACCGCTCCAGGTCGTGGCATCGCTTCAATTGGGCGCGCAACAAGGATCTGGTGATCGGGTCGGCGAGCATGGCGCCCACTGCCTCCTGCCGGAGCCAAATCTCCTCGACGTCGACCAGAGGAGCCCGCAGCCATCGCCTCAACAGCCTCCCGCCCGGACCGGTAGCTGTCCTGTCCAAGAGCTGGACCAGCGAGGTGCCGCCCTGAGCGTTGCCCTCCGTGACCTCCAAGCTGCGGGCCGTGCTGGCATCCAGATCCATGACCCGGCCGGGCAGAATCCAGTTCACTTGGGTGAGTCCGCGAGCGACCGATAACGACCCGGCAAACCCGTGGGCCGCTACCCCGCCCAGGGCGCGCAGAGCCGCCGCCCGCAGCTGGCCGCGCCCACCCTCATCCGCGGGCCCCAAAGACGCCTTTGCGATCCGCGCGCCCTCCTCTGCAGAGAAGCTGGTCTCGGGCAGCCTGGTGACGGCGACACCGGGTGGTGCCCCAGGGTCGGAGCCCGAAGCGGGCAGCACGACTTCCACCACATCCCATGCACCGAGATAGTCGGTCAGCTCGCCGAGGGAACGATACCCGGCCAGAGACCCCAGGTTGCACTCTCCAGAGCTGAAGTCGACGACCGCCACACCCACTCCCCCCGGTTCAAAGAAGACTCCCGCGCAGCGACGAGGCAACTTGGGGTCCAACAACGAGTCCTCAACGAGTGTTCCCGGGGTCAGCACCCTCACCACCTTGCGGGCCACGAGCTTCACCCCCGGGCGCGGGGTGTCGACCTGGTCGCAGATCGCGACCCTCCGGCCCGCCGCCAGCAGCTTGGCTGCGTAGGTCTGGACACTGTGATGAGGCACGCCGCACATGGGGACTCGACCGGACGCTCCGAAGTCCCTGCCGGTCAGGGTCAAGCCGAGCAACCGGGACGCCTCAACCGCATCGTCACCGAAGATCTCGAAGAAGTCACCCAGGCGGAACAGCACCAGGCAATCCGGATGCTCACGCTGGGCTCGGCGATACTGGCGCAGCGCCGGTGTCTCGGTGGTGGGCCCGGAACGGTTGGGTACCTCCGGCCTCAGAGCCAATGGCTCGGTCACTAGCCCGCCGTGAGTTGCCACGCGGTGGCCGCGGTCACTTCTAGATCCACCACGGTGCCCGGGTCGGCTGGCCGATTGGACCAGACGATGCGATTCTGTCTCGTCCGGCCGTACACCCTGCCGTCCGCTCCTTGTCCCTCGATCAGGACCTCGACCCGGCGCCCCACCAGGGCCTGGTTGCGGCGCAAGCTGATGCCGCGCTGCAATTCCAGCACCCGTTGCAGCCGCCGGCTCTTGATCGGCCTGGGAACGTCATCGGCCCGCCGGAAGGCGGCTGTGCCGGGACGGGGCGAGTAGGCCTGGATGTGGACGGTGTCGAACTCGACATCCCGCAGCATTGTGAGCGTCTCCTCGAACTCGCCGTCGGTCTCCCCGCAGAAGCCCACGATGATATCGGTGCTGAGAGATATGTTTGGCACCCGCCGCCGCGCCGCTGCCAGAGTCCGCAGGTACTCCGCCACCGAGTACTCTCTCTTCATCCGACGTAGGCAGGAGTCGCTGCCGGACTGCACCGGCAGGTGCAGATGCTCACAGGCGGTCGGCAGCTCCGCCATCGCCGCCAGGAGATCCGCGGAGGCATTGCGAGGGTGCGACGTCAGAAACCGCAACCTCTTGAGCCCAGGAGTTCGGTCGACCCGGGCCATGAGCTCGGGCAGACCGCCGCCGGAGTCAGGGTCCTGGTAGGAGTTGACATTCTGGCCCAACAGGGTGATCTCCACCACGCCCCGCGCCACCATCCTGAGTGCGTCGGCCGCAACTTCGTCCATGGGCCGACTGGTCTCCCTGCCGCGCACGAAGGGAACTATGCAGTAGGTGCACATCTCATTGCATCCGAGTATCACCGGCAGGTACGCCAGGAGCCGGTCGGACGCCGGCAGCGGGATCGGGCCCTGGACGGCACCCTGGTACAGATCCCTCACTCTGGCGAAGAAGCCATCTGGATCGCGCATGTCGAAGACGTAGTCGAGATGGCGGAACCGCTTGAGGAGGTCGCCGCCATGCTCCCCCACCATGCATCCCGTAAGAGCGATGGCGCGGCCCGCACGGGCCTGCTTCCAGGACGCCAACTCACCCAGCTTGCCACTAGCCTTGTCCTCGGCATGCTGCCTCACGGCACATGTGACCAGCACCGCAAGGTCGGCATCCTCCAGAGCAGCACCGGGGCGCAGTCCGATCTCCGAGAAGCCCTCCGCCAAAGAGTCTGCATCGGCCGAGTTCATCTGGCAGCCGATTTGCCAGATATGGACCCTCGGTGCCTCCTCTCCGCTCACCGCCATCGGCTCACGGTGGGGACGCGCCTCCGCCAGCGGGAGGGGTAGGAAGCGGGCCCCAGGGGTTACCGCGCCCTTCAACGCACCTCCACGATCAGGCGGATTCCAGTGCGATCCTCGCCGTCTATGGATATGTCTATGAAGGACGGAATGCAGACCAGGTCAAGCCCCCCCGCAGCCACGTAACCGCGGGAGATCGCGATTGCCTTGACCGCCTGGTTGATGGCCCCAGCCCCGATCGCCTGAATCTCGACTCGATGCTCCGTTCGCACCACGCCAGCAATCGCCCCGGCGACCTTCACAGGTTGGGACGTGGCGGAGACCTTGAGTACTTCCACTGGGGTGGCGGCGCTCCCGCCGGTGGACGGAGGAAAGATTGACAACTTAGATGGTGAACTAGCTCGTGAATGCGATTCTACGGCTCCAGAGGCAGCGGTGGGCCGCCAGGGGGCCAATTGATCGAGCGCCGATGCCACAGCGAGGCTCGCGAGACACTCATCAAGGCACAAACGACCACGACGGCCACCACCAGCAGCTCAAAGAAGTGGGCCTGTGGCAGATGGGTTGCCCCCCACGCCCCGACCACCGCCCCCACCGCGCGACCGGCGTACTGGAACCATAGCGCTGATCCAAACGCCTGCCCGATGCCATCTCTGGGGGTGGTAGTCTGCAGCCGGTTGAGCCCCCACACCTCTTGCAGGGCCCCGCTGCCGGCAAAGACGGCCAGGGAGATCACCAGGGCCACCGGGCCCAGCATCAGCCCGACCAGGACCGCGACCACAAGGTGGATGTAGCCGACCGTGATCAGGCTCCTGCGCCCAACCTGAGGCCTCCGCAGAGCCAGCATGCTTCCCAGGACCGAGCTGCCGCCTACGATGATGTACATCACCCCGACCTGGTCGGTGCCCAAGTGAAGTCCATTGTGCACCAGAGGGACGAAGTAGACGGTGATGACGGCGGCGACCAGGGCCCCCATCGCAGCCTGGATCGCGAAGAGCCCTATGGTGTTGTCGAGGAGCAGGAGATCGAAGCCCCTCCGCAACGACCGCAGACTCCGAATAGCTGACTCCCCGCCACGCCTCCAGACCGCCGGCTGAGGACCCACCCGAGCCAGCAGCGCGGCTGAGATCAGGAATGTGCACCCGTCTATCGCCACCAGGTAGGACGGGGTCACCACCAGCAGGAGGATCGCTCCGATCGCGGGCGCCACCAGGATCGACGACTCCGAGATGACCGAGAGCAGACTGCCGCCGGCCGGCACCATCCGCTCAGGGAGCAGCACCGCCGCCAGCCGCCGCCGCCCCGGGTCGTAGAGCGCGCTGGCGGTCTTGCTGCAGCCGACGGCGATCACCAGGAGAAACAGCAGGCCGCCGTGCGCCGCAACGACGATCAGGGCCGCCAGGGCTCCTCTTACGAGATCCAGGGAAACCAGGCGCCTTCGGCGGTCCCCGGTATCCCCAAGGCGCCCCCCTAGGGGCAGCAGGAGAAGCAGCGGCGCCGTCTGCACCGCCACTATCCATCCGACCCCGACCTCTCCGCCGACGCGGTAGGCGATGATGAGGAGGGCCGGCAGGGTCAGAAAGTCCCCGTACCAGGAGAGCACGCCGGCGAGCCACATCGACCGGAACCCCGGCACCCTGAGCGGCTCCCACCTGGGACTACGGCGACGGGTCAAGCCTGACCACCTCCTGGGTTCGAAGCGCACAGCCACCGGAACCGTCGGTGCAGTCTACCCGGTGCCACCAACATAGGACTCGGCACCAGACCATTTCGCAGCCCGCCGCGCACCGGTCCCGTCGCGGCTGATGTTACGGATCCGTCACCTCAACTTCAGGCGCCCGCGACAACTGACGCTCCGGTAACTATCATTTTGGCGAAGGGTTCTCGTGCCAGACATTTTGGCCTGGGACATAGCAATGCGTCGAGGGAGTTGACACACATGAGCACTTGGGACCTTATTGAGTGGGGCTGATCTGAAATAGGGTGGCCGGTATGGCCTCCCCATTCAGTCAGAAAGAGAGCATCTCCTCAGTGGGGTGCTCTCTTTCTTTTGCTATCGCCTCGAGCTCGGCGTCGCTGATCTTGTCAAACGCCGCGACGCACAGAGGGTCGAACTGGGTTCCCGAGCAGCGCCGCACCTCCTCTCTCGCCGCTTGAATGGACATCCCCTTACGGTAGGGCCTATCCGAGATCATGGCGTCGAACGAGTCCGCAATCGTGAACAGCCGTGCCCCCAGGGGAATCGCCTCACCACTCTTCCCGTTGGGATATCCCTTGCCGTCATAGCGCTCATGGTGGTTGAGGATGATCTCACGGGCCTTCTCCAGCTGCCTGACATCCGCCACCATCATGAACCCGAGCTCCGGGTGGGTCCGCATCACAGCCCACTCCTCGTCGGTGAGTGGCCCCGGCTTGTGCAGGATGGTGTCGGACACGCCGATCTTTCCGATGTCATGGAGAAGAGCGCCATGACACAGCCGGGTCAGCTCCTCATCGTTGAAGTTCAGGTTGCGCCCCATTAGCAGGGAATAGTCGACCACCCGGCGGCAGTGCCCCTCCGTGTCCTTGTCCCGCAGGTCAATTGCCTTCGACAAGCTGATCAAGGTGGCGTTGAAGCCACTGCGCGCCTCCGCTACACGGGCGTGCTGTTCCCGAATCCAGCGGTTGGTTGCGGCCTGCACGATGGCGACCGGGGCTGCAAGCGTGATCAAAGCGGCGGCATCCTTTATGCGATAGCTGGCGGCCACCACTCCGACTCCGGTTAGTCCGTAGCCAATGTAGTAGGGAAAGAATGCGACCACGTTGCCGGCGAACGCAGGCAAGCGAAATCGGTCCCATCCCTGTTCGGCCGCAATGACCGCACCTACCAGCACCTGGTTGACGA
>DAHWNZ010000050.1:0-19469 GCA_027339635.1 Candidatus Dormiibacterota bacterium | reverse complement strand
GATCGCTCCGACCGCCGCCGCGAGGCCGGAGACCGTCCCCACGACCGCGTACACCGCTAACCGGGACGGCGTACCGGCAGGCCCTGGGACCTCTGTACTCACTACGGGTGGAAAGACCCGGCGAACAGCGGACTCCGTCTGTTCGCTGCCAGGCGCCTGGGCAGACCCACGCCTGACGAGTCGGGGAACAGTGCTCACCCTATGGCCTCTCCCGCTTCCGTGTGCGGCCCGCCGTACTGGCCCGAACCAAATGTCTTATGCGGAACGCCACTGACCTGCATCCACCCTGGTACTCAATTCCACTGGTCATTCCTTCTAGCACTCGTCCCCTCCAGCGGACCAGCGCAGTCTAACCAGTGATGGCATACCACGTGCCGCCATTCTGGGAATTGGCGCACACTTGTGACACACCCGCCACACGCGCCACGGGGGGTTGAGGAGAACTGGAGGGCCTACTTCGCGTAGTCGACCGATCTGGTCTCCCGCACCACGGTCACCTTGATCGTCCCGGGATAGCTCATCTCGCTCTCAATCCGCCGGGCCACGTCCCGGGCCAGGATGACGGCGTGGTCGTCTGTGATCCTCTCCGGTCGCACCAGGATGCGGACCTCCCTTCCCGCCTGGATCGCGAAGGAACGCTCCACTCCATCAAAGTCGTTGGCGATCTCCTCCAACTTCTCCAGACGCTTGATGTAGCTGGCCAGAGTCTCCCGACGGGCCCCGGGGCGGGAGGCGGAGATGGCGTCGGCACTAAGAATGATGAAGGCAAGCACGGTGCTCGGCTCGATGTCGTAGTGATGGCATTGGACCGCGTCTACCACGTCGGGGTGCCGCCCAAGACGCTTCAGGATCTCCCCGCCGATGATAGCGTGCGACCCCTCAACCTCGTGATCTACGGCCTTGCCTATGTCATGGAACATCCCGGCCTCCTTGGCGAGATGCTCGTCGGCTCCGATCTCCGCAGCGATCATGCCGGAGAGGTAGGCGACCTCCTTCACATGGGTCAGGACGTTCTGCCCGTAGCTGTACCGATACCGCAGGGTCCCGACCAGCTTCACCAGCTCGGGGTGGATGCCCTGCAGCCCGAGCTCGAAGAGAGCCTTCTGACCCTCCTCTGCGATCTTGGTGGCGACCTCCTCGCGAGACTTGACGACTACCTCCTCGATCCGGGTCGGGTGAATTCGTCCATCGCTCAACAGCTTGGTCAAGGTGACCCGGGCGACCTCGCGGCGAACTGGATCGAAGCAGCTGAGTACCACTGTCTCCGGAGTGTCGTCAATGATCAGATCGACGCCAAGGGCACTCTCCAAGGCACGGATGTTCCGCCCCTCTCGGCCGATGATCCGGCCCTTGATCTCATCGTTGGGAAGTGGCACCACCGACACCGACGTCTCGCCGGTCTGGTCGGCCGCGTGGCGCTGGATCGAGGTTACGATGACTTCCCGCGCCTTCTCCTCGGCCTCGGCCTTGGCCTCTCCCAGCACGTGTCTGATCCGCTCCGCCTTTTCGGCGGCCAGCTCGCGATCCAGTGAGCTGAGGATCTCCTGCCGCGCCTGATCGCGGGTAAGCTCCGCGACTCGCTGAAGCTCCAGCCCCACACTGTCGCGCAGAGCGGCGACCTGAGCCCGCTCCTCCTCGGCAGCTCGTAGCTCCTGCCCCACCGACTCGCTGCGCTGCAACAGGTCCTGCTGCTGCCGGTCGAGCTGCTCCTCCCGCTGGAGGATGCGTTGCTCCTGCCTGGTGATCTCCAGGCGCCGCTCCCGTAGCTCGTTCTCAAGCTCAGTGCGAACCTTGAGGGCCTCGGCCTTCGCCTCCAGAGCGACGGCCCGCCTCTCCGCCTCAAGCTCGACTCGAGCAACCCTGACCTCCTCCAACTCCTGGGAGGTGCGCAGCGCGGTCTGACGAGATGCGCGCAGGCCATAGACAATGGCCCCTGCCGCTATCACAGCCAATACGACGGCCAGCGCCAGCAAAGCGGCGATCATCGCGGTCACCTCGCAGTACCGAGGAGGGAGTTAGAGCACACCCATCCCAGGCGAAACCCTCCCATGAGGAGGGAGGAAAAAATCAACTAGAACCTGTGGCATTCTACCGCTTACGGGTGCCTCCGCAGGTCGCGGCGGCCCCGCGCAGCCACCCGGGTCAGGACACCGCTGCCCGCGGCGCCTCGCCTGTGAGGTCCGGGGTGGGCTCCACCGCCTCTCCCAGAACTGCCTGCCGCACCTTCTGAGCAATCTCCTGGGTCAATTCGGGGTTGCTCCTCAGAAGATCACGGACATTTTCGCGGCCCTGTCCAAGGCGGGTCTCTCCATAGCTGAACCAGGCTCCGCTCTTCTCCACCACGCCCGCCTCCAGGCCCGCGTCAAGGACGCTGCCGTGGAAGGAGATCCCCTCGTTGTAAAGCAGGTCAAGCTCGGCTGTCCGGAAGGGAGCCGCCACCTTGTTCTTGACCACGCGCACCTTCACCCGGCTTCCGACCACGTCCATGCCCTGCTTGAGTGACTCAATTCGCCGGATGTCGAGCCTGACTGAGGCATAGAACTTGAGCGCCCGGCCTCCACTGGTCACCTCGGGGCTTCCGAACATCACCCCGACCTTCTCTCGCAGCTGGTTGATGAAGATGACTGAGCAATTCGACCGGCTGATGGCACCGGTCAGCTTGCGCATGGCTTGGGACATGAGGCGAGCCTGCAGACCGACGTGAGAGTCACCCATCTCGCCATCAATCTCGGCCTTTGGAACCAGCGCAGCCACCGAGTCCACCACGACCACATCGACCGCCTGACTCCGGATGAGCGCCTCGACAATCTCCAGGGCCTGCTCCCCAGTGTCGGGCTGGGCAATCAGGAGGTCGGCCGTGTTAACTCCGATTCGGGCCGCGTAGGCCGGGTCGAGGGCATGCTCAGCGTCTATGAAAGCAGCCACACCTCCATCCCTCTGCGCTTCCGCTATCACATGGAGGCTGAGACTTGTCTTGCCGGAGGACTCTGGGCCGTAGATCTCGACGATCCGCCCCTTGGGGATGCCGCCCACGCCGAGCGCCAGGTCGAGGGTCAACGCCCCAGTCGAGATGACATCCACCCCCTTGAGACCGGTGGAGTCGCCCAAGCGCATGATGGCGCCCTTGCCGTAGCTCCGCTCGATTTGGCCCAGGGCTGCCGCAAGATTGCGTTCCCTCTCACTGCTCACCTTGTCCGACTCCTTGGCATCCCCTTTGGCGGCCCCGTTGAGGCGGCCGTGAAGCTCGAGTGTAGCGCTCATTTCGTGGTCTCCCGGTGGCTTGCTGAAATTGTTGTCGGGTCGGACTGCGATCGCCATTCGAGGCGGACCGAGAACACGCGTTCGCTATTGTAGCAGCACCTGGGCGGCTCTGTCGCGAGTGTCTCACACCCGCTTCGTCCCCTCAACCAAGGATTTCTTCCGCCACGAGGCGAAGGGCAAGTGCGACAGCCGCTGAGCGGTTGCCCTCCCTGCCACGATCCACCTCGAGCCGCTCGATTCGGGTGGTACGACTGGAGGCCAGGGCGACATAGACCAGGCCCGCTGGCTTGCGTTCCGAACTCCCCGGCCCGGCGACCCCGGTCACACCAACGGCAATGGTCGCCCCCAGCAGAGCCCGCACCGAGGACGCCATGGCTGCTGCCACCTGGGGGCTCACGGCTCCCCACCGTTCCAGGGTCGGGTGAGGTATACCGAGGAGGCGCTGCTTGACCGAATTCGAGTAGGTGATCACCCCTCCGAGATAGACCCTGGAGCTTCCCGGAACCGATGTGAGCGCCGCCCCCAGCAGACCCGCGGTGCAGGACTCCGCGGTCGCAATGGTGGTGCGATGGCGAGCGCTGGCCAGGCCGATCACCCTCGACGCCGACTCCAGAATTAGGGAGTCGACCCGGTCATCCGGGAGCGCCATCGTCACCTCCCAGGTTTGCTGACGTCAGAGAGCCGCGGCCTCCCCGGCGAGCCAGGGTGGGATCAACGGTAGTTGGTGAACTGCAGGGGGACCGGCAGATCCAGGGCCCGCAGGTCCTGGATCACAGCCTGCAGGTTGTCCTTGTCCTTGCTCACCACCCGAAGCTCGTCGCCCTGGATGCGGACCTGGACCTTGGGGTGCCCTGCCTTGATCCTCTTGCTGAGATCGCGAGCCGTGTCCTCGTCAATCCCCTTTTGGATCTTGATGGCCTGGCGGACGTTGCCCTTAGCCGCTGGCTCGGTCTTGCCCGGCAGAAGAATCTTCAGGGACAGGTTGCGCCGAACCAGCTTGCTCTTGAGCACGTCCAGGATCGCGTCGGCCCGGCTGTCGGATGCCGCCAGAAGGACTATCTCCTTCTCCTGCAGGTCGATGTCCGCCGTGACGTCTTTGAAGTCGTACCTGGTGGCTATCTCTCGCTTGGCCTGCTCCACCGCGTTGACGAGCTCCTGGCGGTCGAAGTCGGAAACCACATCGAACGAATGCTCACTACTTGCCATGGGAAAAGACTAGCGAGCTAGGGCTCTTCGTCGCTGCTGTCCAGCATCTGCTCGAACTCCGCCATGTTCATCAGCACCTCCCGCGACTTGCTGCCCTCGTAGGGGCCGACCACCCGGGCCTCGGCCAGCTGATCGACAAGGCGGGCGGCCCTGGTGTAGCCAACGTTCATCTTGCGCTGCAGGAGCGACGCCGCAGCACGACCCTCGCCGATGACGATCCTCCCCGCCCGTTCGAACAGCGGATCCCGCCTCGTCGCCCCGTCCGACGGGTTGGGGCTCAACGCGGCGGCCTGAAGAATCTCCTCCTGATAGGTGGGGCGGCCCTGGGCCTTCCACCATCCGATCAGCTGATCAAGCTCGCGATCGGAGACGTAGGCCCCCTGCAGCCTGGTGGCCTTCCCCGCATCTATTGGCAGGTAGAGCATGTCACCCCGGCCCAGCAGCTTCTCCGCCCCCATCTCGTCCAGGATGACCCTCGAGTCCACCCCGCTGCTGACGGCGAACGCGACCCTGGAGGGGATGTTGGCCTTGATCAGCCCGGTGATTATGTCGGCCGACGGCCGCTGGGTCGCGACGATCAAATGAATCCCGACCGCCCGTGCCAGCTGCGCGATCCGACAGATGAGGTCCTCGATCTCGTTGGCAGCCACCATCATCAAGTCAGCCAGCTCGTCGATCACGATCACGATCTTCGGCAGCGTCCGCAGTCCCAGCTGGGGTGCTCGCTCGTTGAACACGGTGATGTTGCGAGCCCCGTGCCCAGCGAACAGCTTGTAGCGTTGATCCATCTCTACGACCGCCCACCTGAGCGCCGCCACGGCCGAGTCCGGCTCGACCACCACCGGGACCAGCAGATGCGGCAATCCCGCGAAGCCGGCCAGCTCCACCCGCTTGGGGTCGACCAGGATAAGGCGGAGGTCACGTGGCGTCGACTGCAGCAACAGACCCGCCAGAACCGCGTTCAGGCAGACACTCTTGCCGGATCCGGTGGCGCCTGCGATCAACAGGTGAGGCATGGCCGCCAGGTCTCCGAGCACGGGATGACCGCTGACATCGGCCCCCAGAGCGACCGCCAGATGGCTCTTGAAGTCGCTGAACGTGGGCGCCTGCACGATCTCCTTCAGGGTCACCAGCTGCGCCGCCTTGTTGGGCACCTCGATGCCTATTGCTGATTTGCCCGGGATCGGGGCCTGAACTCGGATCGGAGCGGCCAGCGCCAGGGACAGGTCTGTCTGATAGGCGAGCACCCTCCTGACCGGCACCCCCGCCCCTGGCTGGAGCTCATACTGGGTCACCGTCGGGCCTGCATTGACTCCCATGACCTTTGAGTCGACACCGAAGTTGTTCAACGTCGCCTCGATCGTCCGGATCCTGGTCCTGATCTCGTTTTGGAGACGCTCCCTCTTGCCCTGAGCTGAATCCAGAAGGTCCAGGCTGGGAAGCACCCAGTTCGGCTCGGGGTCATCACCGTCCTCCTCGGTGAGGCCGGGCGTGGCTTCCCCTGATAGGGGGACCGGGATGGGCGCGACTGTGCCAGCAAGCTCGACGGCCGGAGCCGTCGGGGCAACATCCCTGGTCGACTCCTCCTCATCCAGCTCCTCGAAGATGCGCTGGAAGGGTTCGGGCGCCATCTGGTTCCGCTTCGTATCGCTTCCGGCCATGGAGCTGGGAGAGATTGCCAGGGATGGTGCCCCCGCTCCATTGATCGGGATGGAGGTCCGCTCCTTGCTCTTGTCAGGGGTCGTCTTGGGGGTGAACATGGCGGTCCCCGCAGACCCGAGCGTCGCCCCCATGATCTGCATGGTGCGTGAAACCGAGAGGCCCAGGCCTACAACCAGGCCCGCGATGCCGAGCGCGCCGAGCGCCACCAGGGCCGACGGAGCACCGATGAGGTCAGCCACATGCAGCCCCAGGGCACGACCGACCATCCCTCCCTCCGGTGCGCTGGCGACCGCCGCCATGGAGATCGCGGCCAGGGAGGAGACGAGTATCGCCAGCAAGAGCTGACCCACGCTGCGCTCCGCTGATCGGCTCGAGATTAGAACCAGCCCCCCCACCACCAGCGCCAGTCCCAGTATCCAACCCCCGATGCCCACCCCCCGCGACAAACCCAGTGCGAAATCCCGCGCCAGGGGAGCCTTTGGGAATGCCAGCAGGATTATGGCTATCACCCCGACCGCCAGCGCCGCGATCCCCCCGAGCTCCCGCCGCTGCTGGGGGCTCAGAGTCATCCCCGGCTTGGGAGCCGGACGCGCGCTCCTGCGGGTGGTCGGCCGCCGCCGTGGTGCCCTCTGCCTCGGGGCCGGGCGTCGCCTGGTGGTAGCCATCGCAAGCTGCCTCTACACCGGGTGGCGTGGTTGGGTCGTGGGGCATGTGTGCCACCCGCTGGGCGTCAGTCTACCAGCGAATCCGCACATCCGCTCGCAGTCCCCTTAAAGATAGGTGTCCAGCAGCCTCCAACCCAAGCTCGGCCCCGGTACCCGCGACAGAGTTTGGACGCGTGTGGTGAGGGCGCCACCCCCAGGAGAGGCGACCGTCAGTCGGCCCACCAGAGCACCCTTGGCCGGATCTATGGGCAGGTGCCCCCTTGTCAACGTCAGCCTGAGTCTCAGCCCCGGCCAACCCAGCTCCGAGATCGAGCTCTTAGTCACGATGGCGCTGGTCTCGCCCCACTTGGTCAGGACCTCCCCCACCTTGCCGTGACGCGGGACAACGATGATCGTCCGCAGGTGCGCCCAGGTCGCGGCCAGAATCCCCACGCTCTCATCCTCTGCTGCCTCTATCCCGGTATAGGCGTTGCCCGGCTGGGCCAGAACCGCTCCAACCAGCTCCGCCATCCTCCCCCCGACCTCTCTCTTGGCCGCGAAGACAAAGCATCCTCCCGCCACCTCGGTCCACCCTGTCTTGAGGCCGACAACCCCCTGTTGGCCCAGCACGAAGTCGTAATTGTGAACCGTGCCGGCCACTGGCAGCACCGCATCTGGCATGGCGACAATGGCGGCCAGAGCAGGGTTGTCCATCACCTGAATTGCGAGCCGGGTCAAGTCAGCGGCGGTGCTGACGCTGCCGGGGTTGAGCCCACTGGCGTCGGCGTACACCGTGTTGGTCATGCCAAGGCGCCGCGCCTCCTCGTTCATGGCTTGGACGAAGGCTGCTTCAGACCCTGACACCCACTGGGCGAGCAGAACCGCGATGTTGTCTCCGGACGGGAGCAGGAGGCCCTCCAGCAACTGCTCTTCCGAGATGTCCTCCCCAACTGTCACCGGCAGCAGCGAATCCCCGCTCGCCTGATCAGCCTGGTACAGGGCTACGTCTCTGCCGCTGATCACCAGCGTGGGCCCGCTGCTGCCGGGTGCCAGGGGATGCGCCCTCACAACCAGGAGGGCGGTCATCAGCTTGGTCACGCTGGCGATGGCGACCGAGGTCTCGCCCGGGGTCTGCCCGATCCACCCTGTGCCCTCGAGATACAGCGCCACCTGTCCCGTCGCCGGGTAGGGAAGCGCCAGCGGGCTTCCCGGCACGACGTAGGTGCTGGGAAGGGCCACGACCTCACGGGCGGCGGGCGGGGGCCGAAGCACCTGCGCCGCGGCCCCGGCCACGATCAGGGCTATGAGAGCGACCACTCCCAGGACAGGGCCCCGGCGCATCGGCTCAGACCCGCTCCACGATCGCCAGCACCCGAGCCCCGGTGACATCGTGCTGGTCGAGCGTCATTCTCAGCTCGGCAGCGATTCGGTCCGCAACGGCACTCGAGCTCGGCACCTCGTGGGCGCGCTGACGATGAAGTGACTGCGCCAAAGACCTCTTGGCGCCGGATAGCCACCCCGGCTGTGCGCCATCCGAGCAGAGCCCCGCACCCGCGGAGATCTCGAGCTCGACCAGGCTCTCCCCGGGCTGCCTGGGCAGCTGGGCCGAGGCGATCACGAGTCGGTCAGCGCCGAAGGTGGACGGCATGGAGTCACCCGCCTGGTGACCATCGGAGTCCAGGCACACCCGCCCTGTCGTCACCGCGCCGACCAGCGAGATCCCGGCTGGCCCGGCCTCCAGAACACTGCCGTTCTCCAAGATGGAGATGCGGTCCTCAGTGATCCCCAGCGAGAGTGCGAGAGCCCGATGGGCCTGGAGATGACGGGGCTCCCCATGGATCGGAGCGAAGAATCTCGGCGCAAGCAAGCTCAGAATGAAGAGCAATTCCTCACTGGCCGCGTGCCCGCTGGCATGCACGCCGTCGGCGGTGCCCGCCAACACCCTCACCCCCTGGCTCACCAGCCTGTTCACGAGGCGATTGACCGTAGCCTCATTGCCCGGTATCGGGTTGGCCGCCATCACCACGGTGTCGTTGGGATCGGCAGTCACGAATCGGTGGTCACCTTGAGCAATCCTGTTCAACGCAGCCAATGGCTCCCCCTGGGAACCCGTCGCTATGAGGCAGATGCGATCATGGGGCATCGCCTCCAGGTCGCGGGGCGACAGCAGCCCCTGCGCTGGCGCCTTCAGGAACCCGAGCCGGGTGGCTGTGGTGTAGTTCCGAAGCATGCTCCGGCCCACCAGGCATGACCTGCGCCCGGACTCCTCTGCCACCTCCAGAATCTGCCGCAGCCGAGCCAGATTGCTGGCGAAGGTCACCACGATGACCCGTCCCTCAGCTTCCCGCATGGCCCGCTTCAGGCCGGGTCGAACGCTGACTTCAGAAGGTGTCACCCCCTGGTTGGGAGCGTTGGTGCTGTCGCTCAGCAGGAGCAGCACCCCAGAACGTCCGAGCTCCGCCAGCCGGCCGAGGTCGGGCGGAGCCGACCCCACGGGCGTCTGATCCAACTTGAAGTCTCCCGTGTGGACCACGAGCCCAGCACTGGTGAAGATGGCGAGCCCACAGCTACCGGGAACACTATGGGTCATGTGGATGAACTCAACCTTCATCTCACCAGCGGATATGGTCTGACCGGGCCTGACGGTGACCAGATCCCCGCCTCCCGCTCGGCCGCGTCGCTCCAGCTTGTTGCGCAGCAGACCGAGGGTCACATCCGTCCCGTATACCGGAACGCTGATCCCGGGCAGGTAGAAGGGCAGGGCGCCGATGTGGTCCTCATGTCCGTGGGTCAGCAACACGGCCCGAAGGCGGCTGAGCCGGGTGAGCAGAAAGCTGATGTCTGGAAGGATGATGTCAACGCCATCCGCCTCGGTCTCGGGGAATCGGAGACCCGCGTCTATCATCAGCACATCGTCGCCGCATTCCAGCAGGGCCAGGTTCTTGCCGATCTCCCCCAACCCTCCCAGGGGAACAAACCGGACCACCCCCGGTCCAGGGGAAGCCAGGATGCCGGTCCTAGCCAGGGCCTCAAAAGAGGCCAAGCTGCTCCGCCTTCTCGGCAGTCGGAACCTCACTGGGAGGGGCGGCGGCCTGTTCCCCCTGGGACCGGTCAAGGTGCTGGCGCAGGTTTAGGAAGTCCTGCCTCAAGGTCGGCAGCAGCGACGCCTGATAGAGCGCCGCCGCCGGATGGTAGCAGGGCATGTAGTTGCGCTCCCCGACTTTGAGGAGTTGCCCGTGACAGCGGGATATCCCGGGGGCCCCAGGGATCATGCGCTGGAGGGCATGCCGCCCCAGCAGGACGATGACCCGCGGCTCGATGATGGCGATCTGGGCATCCAGATAGCTGGCGCAGGCCGCCACCTCCTCTGGAAGCGGGTCACGGTTCCCGGGAGGGCGGGACTTGATCACATTGGTGATGAAGATGTCATCCCGACTCAGCCCGACCCCCTCAAGGAGTTCGGTCAAAAGCTTCCCGGCGGCTCCAACGAAGGGGCGTCCCTCCTGGTCCTCGCGCTCACCGGGGGCCTCCCCGATGGCCATGATCACCGCGTCGGCCGGGCCGGTGCCGGGCACACCGTGAGACCGGGTGAGGTGCAGCGCGCACCCCCGACAGGCCTCAACCTGGGCCGCGACGGCGTCCAAGCGGGCCTGCCGGGATTGCAGCTCCATTCGACCCCGGTCAGGCACCTGCCGGAGATTGGGGCTGACCGTCGGCCACGACCCCCTGACCGGCCAGCTCGCTGATGGCGAGCTTGCGCGACAGGTTGACCCGGCCTCTGTCGTCTATCTCAGTGACCTTGACCATGATCTCGTCACCGATGTTGACCACGTCCTCGACCCGGTTCACCCGCTGCTCTGCCAGTTGCGAGATGTGAACGAGACCGTCCTGCCGCGGCAGGATCTCGACGAAAGCTCCGAAGGGCATGATCCGAACCACCTTGCCCTTGTATATCCTGCCCACCTCGACTGATTCGGTGAGATCACGGATCATGGCGACCGCCCTCTCCATGGCCTCCTCGTCGACAGTCGCCAGGAACACCTTCCCGTCGTCCTCGATGTCGATCTGGCAGCCCGTCTCCTCTTGGATCTTGCGAATGGTCTTGCCACCGGGGCCGATCAGGTCCCGGATCTTGTCGGGGTGAATGTGCATCGTGATGATGCGCGGAGCGTAGGTAGACATCTCCGACCGGGGTCCCCGCAGCGCGTCCTCCATCTTCCCCAGGATGAACATCCGGCCCTGGCGTGCCTGCTCCAGCGCCTGGCGGAAGATGGCGGGAGTGAGACCGCGCACCTTGATGTCCATCTGCAGTGCGGTCACGCCATTGCGGGTGCCGGCCACCTTGAAGTCCATGTCCCCAAGGGCATCCTCCATCCCCTGAATGTCGGAGAGAATGGCGTAGCGAGAGCTGTCGCTCTCGTCGGTCACCAGCCCCATGGCGATCCCACTCACGGGAGCCTTGATGGGCACCCCCGCATCCATCAGGGCCAGGGTGCTTCCGCACACGCTCGCCATCGAGGTGCTGCCGTTGCTGGAGAGGATCTCGGTGACGATCCTGATGGCGTAGGGGAACTCCTCGACCGGAGGTACCATCACCTTGACTGCACGCTCCGCCAGAGCTCCGTGTCCGATCTCCCGGCGCCCGGGTGACCGCAGTGGCCTGGCCTCCCCGACCGAGAACGGCGGGAAGTTGTAGTGGTGCATGTAACGCTTGAACTCCTCCAGACCGAGGCCGTCGAGGCGCTGCTGATCTGACATCGTCCCCAGGGTCACAACCGACAGCGCTTGGGTCTGCCCTCTGGTGAAGACCGCACTGCCGTGAGTACGGGGCAGGACCCCGGCCTCACACCAGATGGGCCTGATCTCATCCAGGCGGCGGCCGTCAGGACGCAGGCCCTCATTGAGGATCGCCTGCCGCACGGCGGACTTCAAGACCGACTCGAAGGCACCCGCGATGTCCTGGTCCTGCCCAGGGAACCGCTCCCGAAGCGCTGCCTGCACGTCGTGCTTGACCGCGTCTACCTGAATGTCCCGCTGGGTCTTGTCGGCCTCCCGGAACGCCTGATTGATACGGTCGAAGGCAGCCTCGCTCACGGCTTGCTTGATCTCCTGGGAAACCCCGACGTGGGGGTAGTCCATGTCGGGCTTGCCCACCTTCGCCACCAGCTCCTCGATGAGAGAGATGATCTGCTTGATCCGCTCGTGGGCCCGGCTGAGGGCTTCCACGAGAGTCTCTTCGGACACCTCCTGAGCTCCCGCCTCGACCATGTTGATCGCGTCCTTGGTCCCCGCCACCACCAGGTCCAGGTGACTGCGCTCGAGATCGGGCATACCCGGGTTCTCGACCAACTGGCCGTCGAGCATGCCCATCCTGCAGGCGGCGATCGGGCCACCGTGGGGGATGTCGCTGATCGCGACCGCGGCGCCCGCTCCGATCAGGGCCAGGATCGTGGGATCGTGCACCTGGTCGGTGGAGAGCACCGTCGCCACGATCTGGACATCGTTGCGGAAGTCCTTGGGAAACAGCGGCCTCATCGGCCGGTCGATCATCCGCGAAGCCAGCGTCGCCGCTTCTCCCGGCCGCCCCTCGCGCCTGAAGAATGCCCCCGGGATGCGCCCGACCGCGTACATCTTCTCCTCGTAGTCACAGGTCAGGGGAAAGAAATCGATCCCCGGCCTGGGCGCCCGGCTCGCGGTGGCGGTCGCCAAGACGACCGTGTCTCCCTGGCGGACCATCACCGCGCCGTTGGCGAATCCGGCCATCCAGCCGGTCTCAATGCTTAGCTCCGCGCCGTCAAAGGTACGCGCAACGACTGTCTTTTCCATCGCCTTCCTCCCCGCGTCCGCAGGCGGGCCCAAGGAAGCTGTCCAGTCGCGATCCAGGCTGCGCGGTTAGGGATTGGGGATGAGAGTCGAGCCCAGGCTCGGCCCCAATCGCCAGTCTCCAACCGTGCCTGCGCCGATGCGTCCAGGCCAGCCGCCGCTCCCCGCCATGGGAGTCGCGGTTGATTGTGTGAGCCGCCGCCGTGGCTTAGAGCTGGCGTACGGCCGTGGGTCGAAATCAGTGGCGGAGCCCCAGGGTACCAACCAGGGCCCGATACCGGTCGATGTCGATTCGCATGAGGTAGTCCAAGAGCCGGCGACGCTTGCCCACCAGCTTGAGCAGGCCACGCCGCGTGTGATGGTCCTTGGGGTGCACCTTGAGGTGATCCGTCAGCTGGCGGATCCTCTCGCTGAAGATCGCGATCTGCACCTCGGGCGAACCGGTGTCACCCTCGTGGCGTCGGTGCTGGTCGATCACCGCCGTCTTGGCCTCACCTTGAAGCATGTTGTAACTGCCCTCCTGAAAGTCGCCACGGAACCCGCCTTCACGGACACTTTGTCTGCTCCAGCCGAATCCGGGTCCGTGCGAGCATACCATAGGGTCCGGCCGCCACCCTTGAGATGGGGTGGCTAGAGGGACTTGAACCCTCGACCTCCAGGGCCACAACCTGGCACTCTAACCAACTGAGCTATAGCCACCACGCGAACCGCAATTATAGGGCGTGCCAATTCAGTGAACTCCGGAGATGGCGCGGACTGGAGTCCCGCGGAGGTCGGCCACATGAGGCACGCCCTGCGCCTCGCCAGAGACGCGGCCAGGCGCTCCGAGGTTCCCGTCGGATGCGTCGCCGAGCTCGACGGACGGGTCTTGGCGGCCGCTTCCAACCGCGTTGAGGCAGCCAGCGATGCGACGCGTCACGCCGAGATGGAGGTCTTATCCACATGTGCCAGGCGGCTTGGGGGTTGGCGACTCCCGGGCGTGACCCTGTACGTCACCCTGGAGCCCTGCCCGATGTGCGCGGGCGCGATTCTGTTGAGCCGCGTTTCACGGGTCGTGTACGGAGCGGACGACCCTCGCAAAGGCGCATTTCGATCCGCCTACGATGTCCTGGCCAACCCGGCCGGGAATCACCATCCGGCGGTCGACCGCGGGCTGCTCGCCACCGAGGCCAGCGCCCTGCTACGGGAATTCTTCAGCAGCCTTCGCCAGCCTTCGGGCGCCCCGGTCAGCCGGTCTCCTCTAACCGAACCGAGGCGGCACCCGCCGTGAGGCGGACCATGTACGAGGCAATACCGCTGGCGTGGCTACCAATTGAGTAGAGACGGTCTGCGCCCCGTGCCTCCACTGTGACCGCGGGCCTGGGCTGGCCGGAGCCGCTTGTCGCGGCGATCGTAAGAGGAGGGTAGCCTGGTCCCACCGTCGCCTCCAGCGGTGACCCGACCGGGACTTCAATGGTGATCCTAGTGGCACCCCCGCTCACCCTGACCGGCACCCCGGCGGCGCGAGGCGTGGGCAGTTGGAACATCATGGTGTAAGCCCCCGCGCTCACGTCGATGGCGCCCACGCGCAGGGAGCGCAGGCTCAGGATCATCGAGGTCGCACCGCCTCTGAGATCGAGGGTCCAGACCCTGCGGGACGAGAGCCGAATTGTGAGACCTCGGGAGTGAGATTGCCCGTCCACGGCGGAGACGGTCACCAAACCGCCCCCCGACTCCTTCACGCGAAAGCCAGTCCCCGCCGCCAGTTCGACGCCGCCGGCGGCTCCGGGCTCGGCCCCGCCTGTGATCACTAGCGACTCGGTCCCGCTGGCCACAACCAGGGTCCCACCGACAATCGGGCCCGAGCCTGTCGGGCTCTGGCGGACGCTGTCATGATGCGTGCCAGTGGGCTGCTGTCCGCACCCAGCCAGAGCGACCGCCGCCACGGCCACCAGCAGAGGCACCAGGAGTTCCCAACGTCGGATGGACGCGGCCAGCTTAGACTTGCCTGCAGAGGAGAGGTGTCCGAGTGGTTTAAGGTGCCGCTCTCGAAAAGCGGTGTGGTCTAAAGCCACCGCGGGTTCGAATCCCGCCCTCTCCGCCAAGGGCTCCCCATTGCTCATCCACCCGCCCCCAGGATGAGTCGCCCGTATCGTCCAGGCGCCGGAGCGGTCCGTGGCTTATCCGGTGCCCACCGCTTTGATCTCATCCCCTCGGCCCCGGGACGGTTCGGCCGCGAGATCTCCACTCCAGACCGTCGCCCACCCGGCGGGCCATAGGGAGCTTGCTTGTCGGCTTGACGAGATCGGCAATGCGCGACACCCAGGCATCTTGCATCACGGGATGCTTGAGTGCTGAGCCAAGATCCCCTCCCGCCCCCGGGGCCGGGTTCACGAACCCGCGAGCCTTAGAATCCTGCTGCAGGATGGAGCGGTCGCCTAGTGGCCGAGGGCGCGGCACTGGAAATGCCGTAAGGGGGCAACCCCTTCGAGGGTTCGAATCCCTCCCGCTCCGCCACCAGGGGCGCACCGCTCCATTGCCACCGACCCAGGATCGACGCGAAGTCGAGGCGCGGTCCCGGCCTGGCTCACCTCCGCCAAGTTGCAGCACCCTGCCCTTACCGGAAGCCGATCTCGCCTCCGGGCCATGCTCGGCAAGAACCGCTGCCGCTATCGAGGCCGCCGAGTCGCGGCAGCCCAGTTGCGAGGAGCGGCTCAGCTCGGGTCTGGGGACTCACTTCGGCCCCCCGATCGGACCCATGGCCGCGCCCTGCCACACCTCTCCACTCCAGGATGATGTGCCGCGGGAAAGAAGGTGCATCGCACCCGAGCATCGGTTGCCGGAGGAGCCCACCCACCGAGTGGCACGAGCCCCAGCTCGCACGATGGAGCGGGTTCGCTCGACCGCCCGACCGGGAACGGTCACGCCTCTCCTGGCATGGCGCACCCGACGACCAACCCGTACGCTAGCAGGCGACGGCTCAGGGATTCACGCCTGAAATTTGCGACGCTCGCGGAGGGTGCATTGGTGGACAGACCTCGTTACCTCCCGATCCGTGACTACGGCATCATCGGTGACTTGCACACCACGGCCCTGGTGGGCAGGATGGGCTCGATCGATTGGATGTGCGTCCCCCGCTTCGACAGCCCGGCCGTCTTCGGCCGCCTACTCGACTCGGACAGGGGCGGAGCACTGTGGGTCGACGTGGACGGGGGCTTCATCTGTGACAGCCGCCGCTACCTGCCCGGGACGAACATCCTCCAGACCACCCTGAGCAGCCCCCGAGGACGGCTTAGGATCACCGACTTCATGGTGGTCCGCGAGGGCTCGGGGACCCTGGAGCAGGATCACGTCCTGGTCCGGTTGCTGGAGGCTCCCGACGCGGACCTGAGCGCCTCGGTCCACGTGGACGCCCGCCCGGAATACGGCACTGGAGTCGCCGAGAGCCGCATCTCGGGATCCGGGGGCTCATGCCTGGAGTTAGAGCACGGACAGCTCCACATGCACCTCGACGGACCGGGAGCGTGGGAGAGCGAGGGGCGCACATTCGTGCAGCACCTCGAGCTGCGCGCGCAACAGCCACAGGCGGTGATCCTGCGCTACGACGGCCAACGCACCTACGAGCACGGCGCCGACCCGCTGGCCCTCCTGGCCGACACCCGCAAGTACTGGGAGGACTGGATCGGTCGCTGCAATTACGACGGCCCATACCTTGACCTCGTTCTGCGGAGTGCGCTCACCCTGAAACTCTTGATCTACGCACCGGAGGGGTCGATCGTGGCGGCCCCAACCACCTCCCTCCCCGAGTGGCTTGGGGGCAGCCGCAACTGGGACTACCGATTCACCTGGCTCAGGGACTCGTCGTTTTTGGTCTATGCCCTGCAACTTCTGGGCTACCAGGAAGAGTGCACAGCCTTCATGTCCTGGCTCGGTCGGGTGCACCGCGAGCATCCCAAGTCGTGGCAGACCATGTACGGGATCGATGGCCGCACCGATCTGCCTGAAGTCGAGCTCGACCTGGATGGCTACCAGGGCTCCAAGCCCGTGCGCGTCGGCAACGGCGCCGCCGCCCAGCTGCAGCTCGACATCTATGGCGAGGCCATGGACTCGGTCTACCTCCACCTGCGCTACGGGAAGATCGAGGCCCCCGGGGTGCGGGCAGGGCTCAAGGACATGCTCCAGCACGTCGCCGAGAGCTGGGATCAACCTGACAACGGGATCTGGGAGGTTCGCGGAGGACTGAGGCAGTTCCTCTACAGCAAGCTGCTCTGCTGGGTAGCCCTGGACCGGGGCCTCAAGCTGGCCGACGACCTCAAGATTCCCATGCCGAGGCGCAGGGAGCTGGTGTGGACCAGGGAGGAGATCCGCCACACCATCCTGAGCCGTGGCTGGAGCGACAAGCTGGGGGCGTTCCGGCAAGCCCTGGACGAGGACGCTCTCGACGCCACCGCCCTCATGATTCCCATGCTCAACTTCCTGCCCGCCATGGACCCGCGGGTGCGCAGCACGGCCAGGGCCATCCAGAATGACCTGACCGACGAGAGCGGCTTCGTCTACCGGTACCGTCGTGACGATGGCCTGGGCAGTAGCGAGGGCACCTTCCTACTGTGCTCGTTCTGGCTTGTCAACAACCTGGCGATGCAGCGGCAGCTCGGCCCAGCGCGCGATCTCTTTGAGCGACTCACCGCCCACGGCAACGATCTCGGCCTGTTCTCCGAGGAGTTGGACCCCAAGTCGGGAGACCTCCTGGGCAACTTCCCTCAGGCCTTCACCCACCTTGCCATCATCAACGCCGCCGCTCATATCGAACGAGCCGCTGAGAACCGCGGACCGCTGGATCCGATCCGCTGACCTTCGTGCAGCGGGCAGGCCCAGATGGGCAGAATTGACCGATGGCAACAATTGAGGTGAACTACGACCCGGCCGACGCGATCACGGTGGGGGTTGAGGGAGAGCCCGGCCACCGAACCTTCTTCCTGGAGGCCAGGCAGGGGACCGCAACTTGTACCGTGATCCTGGAGAAGGCCCAGCTTCGAGAGCTGGGCGCGCAGATCCTTTCGATCCTGGAGCCCGAGGAGGGCCATTCCGGCTTCGCTCCCGATCCCGTTACCAGCCCGGGAAGCCCGCCGGGATGGCGAGTCGGCAGCATCCAGCTCTCCTTGGACGAGCCCGGTGGACGCTGCACCCTGCTGCTGGAGGAGATGCCCACCGTGGCGCTGGCGGAGGACCGCGACGAGGAGGGCTCAGGGGAGCCCGAGGACTTGAGAGCTGTCCGGTTGGTAGCGAGCGTCCGCCAGATCCGGCGGCTGGGCGAGAGCGCCGTGAGGGTGGTGGGCGGTGGACGGCCCCTGTGTCCTCTGTGCCACTTCCCAATTGATCCTGACGGACACGTCTGCCCCGCCACCAACGGGCATCACCCGGTCTGAGCGGGGCGAACACGCCGAGGCAAAGCATCGCAACCTTCCCGGCTCGGGTAACCTGGAGATACCCGCAAGCCCGGTTGCCAACCTGGAGGCCCCATTGAACCTAGGACAGCCCGCTTTGACCCGGCTCACGGTCGCCCTGGGCGCCTGCGCCTTGGCCATTGGCATAAGTGCCTGCGGCGCGTCATTCCAGTCCGGGGAGGCGAGCCCCTCGCCCAGCCCCACCACCGCCACCCAGTCAACGAAGTCCCCCAGCGCATCCCCGACCGCCTGCGTCAACCCTTCCACCAAAGCTGACTACACCCTGGCCGGCGCCAGGACGCTGAGCGGAAACCTGCAGGTGAAGGACCTCAAGATCGGGACTGGCACAACCGCCAAGGTGGGTTCGACCGTCAGCGTCTCCTATGTGGGCACCCTCGCCAACGGGACGGTCTTCGACAGCAGCGCCGCCGACAATGGCGGCAAGCCGGTCTCTTTGACCCTGGCCGCCGGAAAGGTTATCGAGGGTTGGGTTGAGGGGGTCCCTGGCATGAGGGTGGGCGGGGAGCGAGAGCTGGTGATCCCCCCCGCGCTGGGCTACGGCTGCACCAGCCCCAGTTCCAAGATCCCCGCCGACTCCACTCTGATCTTCACCATCACGCTGGTATCCGTGAGCTGACTAGCGGTAGGCGTCCGGGAGCAGATCGGCCACCCGATCGCGAATCTCGTCGCTCACCTCACCCGCGGACCGGCCCTGCGGTTGGAAGGGGCCGCCTATCCTGAGGTGGATCCGGGCGCGGCGCGGCAGCAGCTTTCCCTTGGGCAGCACCGCCTCCGTTCCCCAGATGGCGCAGGGCACCACCAGCGCCCGGCTGCGCTTCGCGATGTAGCCAACGCCTGGCTCGAAAGGCTGGAGCTTCGAGGCGTCGCCACGGTGTCCTTCCGGGAACACGACCAGGGCTCCCCGCGAACCGAGTACCAGAGCCGCGGCGCGCAGCGCCTTCCGGTCCGGAGTTCCCCTTCGCACCGGGAAGCAGTTGCAGCGAAGAAGGTAGGCCCTGAGGATTGGGTTGGAGAACATCTCCGCTTTGGCCATGGCGTGCATGACTCTGGGAAATACCGCCCCGAACACCAGAGGGTCGAAGTTGGAGAGATGATTCGAGCACACCAGGATGGCATCAGTTTTGGGCACCGCCTCCAGCCCCCGCACCTCCAGCCCGCCCTCCCCCACCAGGTTGACCAGCGCACGGAGAGCGGCCTGGGTCAGCCTCAATGTGAACGACCTTCCGCCGTCCAGCCGGACCCCCTGCGGCACCCGCGGGGCGCGCTCATCCTGGCTCACGACCGCTCCCTGGGGGTCTGACTCCTGGAGGAACGTCATCGCCCCTGGCACACCCGCACCGGATGGGCGCTCGGCACTCTCGCGCTCTGGCCTAACCACTGCACCCGGCAGTCAGGTGCCCCCGCCGGCCTGAGACATCGGCGCGGCACA